>CP110972.1:6260000-6560000 GCA_028869255.1 Pseudomonas poae
AGCAGCCCCAAGACCTACCGACGCGGTGTATCTGATGCACCGCGTTTATCTTGCTGGGGTCGCTTCGCAACCCAACGCGGGCAAGCCCGCTCGCCACAAAAAGCGTGTTCACCTTTGAGGCGGCTTCGGATTTTTCCTGCAAAATTTTGGGCCGTGCATGAACTTGTGGGGTGCGGTCTGGGGGCCTAGTTTTCGTCCTGTCATCGAAAAGCGGTGACACGGACGTGCAAGTCCGGTTACCTATCGGCGCACCAACGTCCATAGCCATTCAACGGGCGTTTTTTATGCCCGCTGTATTTGTTATGGCGGCTGTGCGCGGGAGATCCCTTGGGGTCTGCCGGGGTCCGATATGCCCGGTCTTGGCACCGTTCGCCGCGCACATAACCTGGGCCTTTATCTACGGCTCCATCGCCAAAGTCGAGGCGCACTCATCCAGTGACATAGATCTGATGCTGATTGGCGAAAGCCTCAACTACAGTGAGGTCATGGAGCAGCTCATGCCGCTGGAAGAGCAGCTGGGCCGCACCATCAACCCGACGCTTTACACCCCTGAAGACTGGATCGGCAAATGGAATGCCGGGAACAGTTTTGTGCAGCGGGTCGTGCAGCAGGACAAGATCAATCTAATCGGGGGCAACCCCCTGGAATCCACGGATGGACAGCAAGGCAAATCTGGAGAATCTGCAACGTAGCGGTGGTTTGAAGGCAGAGCCACCGGATCGCAAGGAGTGTGATGGACTGATGCGCTCGGCCCGGGACCGGTTAAGGGACGCGGGCAATCCACTGTTGTCGTTCGCCAGTCGTTTCGACCTGGCATACAACGCTGCACATGCTATCGCGCTCACGGCCTTGCCATTTCGGGTCTGCATCATGATGCAGATCGATCGCACTAATGTCGGAATGGGATGGGTTTGCTGTAGGCGAGTTCTGCATTTGGGTTAAGCGGGTTTTCAGGCGTGATAGGAGTGGCTAGTTTCTGCGCTCCTCACTGCCAGCAAGGATCCGCAAATGGCCGTACCGTTAATGCCGCCTGGTGTTTCAATTCTGGAAAACATGGCGATATCCCAATGCAAACGCATTCATCTCAAGCCCGGTTCGGCATTTGCCTATTCCTGGTTTTACTCCCAGGTCCGTGCGGCCGGCCCTTGGAATTATAAGAAGCGGGGGCGTCAGTATGAAGCTTTTGGTAACTTCAATTACGGTGCCACGGGCACGGTGCTGGGTATTCCAGAGCATATGTTGTTGCGAGCCGCTGGTGTGGCTCAAACCGTCGCAAAAACTACTCGTCCAGATTTTGGATCATGGTGGGGCGCAGAGCCTTTCGGTGATGACCCACGCGACCAGTATTGGATAAGAAGAGGTATTGAATATGCAATTTCGCAAGGCCACTGAGCGCTTCATTCCTGTTCTGCGTAATTGCCTGCTTGTGGTCTGCCTGATCTATATCGGCGGCAGTTGGATCCTGTCACCCGGTACGCCGGACCTGGATGAAGTGGTGTTGAAGCATTCCCTGGGCAACGGCACGTCGATCTATGGTGCGCGAGACGGTCAAGGTGGCGCAACGGTGGGGTTTTCCTACAGGTACTACGTTCATAAGGACTTTGGGAGTGATCAGGAAGCACTCTCGGCCTTGGTATTGGCGCATCCCTTTTTGAAAACCAAAGAGCCTTTTGTTCAGGTGAGCAAGCATGAAGGTGTGCTTGTTTTGGATATTCAGGGGGAGGTGTATGAGTATCATAGCTATGCCCTTGAGGGCCTTGGAGCAGTCAAGGTAGAGATGGCGTTGTGACGGACCAGCCTTCGGATTTTTCCTGCAAGATTTTGGGCCGTGCATGAACTTGTGGGGTGCGGTCTGGGGGGCCTAGTTTTCGTCCTGTCATCGAAAAGCGGTGACACGGACGTGCAAGTCCGGTTACCTATCGGAACTGTAAATCATGACTAAACCTACCCCGAATCCGACCCTCTTCACCGTTAACCCCCACCAAAACACCGAAGCGCCACTGAGCAAATGTGGGAGCTGGCTTGCCTGCGATGGCGGGCTGTCAGTCGATATATTTACAGCTGACCCACCGCTATCGCAGGCAAGCCAGCTCCCACATTTTAGTTTTTTTCAGCTCAAGCCCGCGTTTGCTTAGAGTCCGTTACTCCAGCCGTAACGATCTGCCGCTGAGCTTGATTGATACCCCCTCGTTTCACTCCTAAGGTTAGCCCCACGACAGCAAACCCCGTGGAGCGACCATGACAACAACCATCACCCCCGACTCGCGCTGGACGCGGCGGCGCGACGAGAAGCAGCGGCGGCTCGGGCTGGTCAAGCAATACGCAGACGGGGCGGTGCTGCCCAGTGACAGAATCGTTGAAGCCCTTGAGGCGCTGATCCTCCCCGGCGACCGCGTGGTGCTGGAGGGGAATAACCAGAAGCAGGCCGATTTCCTCTCGCGCTCCCTGGCCAGGGCCGACCCGGCCAAGCTCCACGATTTGCACATGATCATGCCCAGTGTTGGGCGTTCAGAGCACCTGGACCTGTTTGAAAAGGGCATCGCCCGCAAGCTGGACTTCTCGTTCGCCGGCACTCAATCCCTGCGTATCAGCCAGTTGCTCGAAGATGGCCTGCTGGAAATCGGCGCGATTCACACTTACATCGAACTCTATGCACGGCTGGTGGTGGACCTGATCCCCAACGTGGTGCTCTCCGCCGGGTTCATGGCCGACCGCGCCGGCAATATCTACACCGGCGCCAGCACCGAAGACACTCCGGCGCTGATCGAGCCTGCCGCCTTCAGCGATGGCATCGTGATCGTGCAGGTCAACCAGTTGGTGGATGACGTCACCGATTTGCCCCGCGTCGACATCCCGGCGAGCTGGGTGGATTTTGTGGTGGTGGCCGACAAGCCGTTCTATATCGAACCGCTGTTCACCCGCGACCCACGCCATATCAAGCCGGTGCATGTGCTGATGGCGATGATGGCGATCCGTGGAATCTACGAAAAACACAACGTGCAGTCGCTCAACCACGGTATTGGTTTCAACACCGCTGCCATCGAATTGATCCTGCCCACCTACGGCGAATCCCTGGGCCTCAAAGGCAAAATCTGCCGCAACTGGACCCTCAACCCGCACCCCACGCTGATCCCTGCGATTGAAAGCGGCTGGGTGGAAAGCGTGCATTGCTTCGGCACCGAATTGGGCATGGAGAGCTACATCGCCGCACGGCCGGACGTGTTCTTCACCGGTCGCGATGGCTCGATGCGCTCCAACCGGATGTTCTGCCAGCTCGCCGGCCAATATGCGGTGGACCTGTTTATCGGCGCCACCCTGCAAGTGGACGGCGACGGGCATTCCTCCACCGTGACCCGTGGCCGCCTCGCCGGTTTTGGCGGCGCGCCGAACATGGGCCATGACCCACGCGGCCGTCGTCATGGCACACCGGCCTGGCTCGATATGCGCCACGACGATGCCCCCGAAGCCTTGTTGGAACGCGGCAAAAAGCTCGTGGTGCAAATGGTCGAAACCTTCCAGGAAGGCGGCAAACCCACCTTCGTCAACACCCTCGACGCGGTGGAAGTGGCGCGCAAAAGCGGCATGCCGCTGGCGCCGATCATGATCTACGGCGACGACGTGACCCACCTGCTCACCGAAGAAGGCATTGCCTACCTGTACAAGGCGCGCTCCCTGGAGGAGCGCCAGGCAATGATCGCCGCCGTCGCCGGGGTGACTGCCATCGGCATGCGCCACAACCCCAAGGACACTGCGCGTATGCGCCGCGAAGGTTTGATCGCCTTGCCCGAAGACTTGGGCATCCGCCGCACCGACGCCACCCGCGAGCTGTTGGCCGCCAAGAGCGTGGCCGACCTGGTGGACTGGTCCGGTGGTTTGTATAACCCGCCCGCCAAGTTCAGGAGCTGGTAAATGCGCGCCCTTAAATTGCATGAACTGAGCCTCGCCGATCGCCTGGCGGATATGGCTGTAGACGCTTTGATTGATGAGGCTGACTTATCACCCAAACCCGCGTTGGTGGACCGTCGCGGCAACGGCGCCCACAGCGATTTGCACCTGGGCCTGATGCACGCCTCGGCGCTGTCGTTGTGGCCGATGTTCAAGGAAATGGCCGAAGCGGCGATTGAGTGCGGTGAGGTCGGTTTGCCGCTGCGTGAAGCCCTCGGGCGTATTGGGCGCGAGGGTGAAGAGGCAATGCTCGCCACCACCAACGGCGTGAATACCCATCGCGGCGCGATCTGGGCCCTCGGCTTGCTTACCGCCGCCGCCGCCCTGGCACCACGTGCCGTCACCCTGACGGCGGCCAAGCTGGCCTTGCTCAACGACCGCTACGCCCCGCAGCCCATGAGCCACGGTGCGCAAGTCGCGCAACGCTACGGCGCCCGCGGTGCGCGTGAGGAAGCGCAACTGGGCTTCCCGTCTGTGGTGCAACGCGGCCTGCCGCAACTGCATAAAAGCCGTCGGCAAAACGCCGGTGAGCAGAACGCCCGCCTGGATGCCTTGCTCGCGATCATGACCGACCTCGCCGATACCTGCGTGCTCTACCGCGCAGGCACCGAAGGCTTGCAAGCCATGCAGCGCGGTGCCCAGGCGGTGCTGGATGCCGGCGGCAGCGCCACCCTCGGCGGTCGCCGCCACCTGCATGAACTCGACCAGCAACTGCTGGCCCTGAATGCCTCCCCTGGCGGCGCCGCCGACCTGTTGGCCGCCTGCCTGTTAATCGACCGCCTCGACGGAGCGTTGTGATGGAAACCTTATCCTTTGAATTCCCCGCCGGGCAGCCGCCTGAAGGTCGTGCGCTGGTGGGGTGTGTCGGCTCCGGTGACCTGGAGGTGCTGCTGGAACCGGGCACGCCGGGCACGTTGACCATTCAGGTGCAGACCTCGGTGAATGGCGCCGAACAACGCTGGCAGCACCTGTTCGAGCGGATCTTCCAAGAGCACACGCCACCGGCGTTGAAGATTGATATCCACGATTTCGGCGCCACGCCCGGCGTGGTGCGTTTGCGCCTGGAGCAGGGTTTCGAGGAGATCGGCCATGACTGACTTGCTCAGCAAACACAGCTTTGTCGAACTCGGCGCACGGCAGCGGGCCAAGGCGTTGTTGGATGCCGGTACTTACCGCGAACTGATCGACCCGTTCCAGCGGGTGATGTCGCCCTGGCTCAGCCGTCAAGGCGTGGTGCCCCAGGCCGATGACGGTGTGGTGATCGCCAAAGGCAGCATCGCCGGGTTGCCGGTGGTGGTGGCCGCTATCGAGGGCAACTTCCAGGGTGGCAGCCTCGGTGAAGTCGGCGGCGCAAAAATCGCCGGTGCCTTGGAGCTGGCGGCCGAAGACAACCGCAAAGGCATCCCGACCTGCGCGGTGTTGCTGCTGGAAACCGGCGGCGTGCGCCTGCAGGAAGCTAACCTGGGCCTGGCCGCGATTGCCGATATCCACGCGGCGATTGTCGACCTGCGCCAGTACCAACCGGTGATCGGTGTGGTGGCGGGCAGTGTCGGTTGTTTTGGCGGCATGTCCATCGCGGCGGGGCTGTGCAGCTACCTGGTTGTCACCCGCGAAGCACGGCTGGGCCTGAATGGCCCGCAAGTAATCGAACAGGAAGCCGGGCTGGAAGAGTACGACTCCCGCGACCGGCCGTTTATCTGGAGCCTCACCGGCGGCGAGCAGCGTTTCAACAGCGGCTTGGCCGACCGCTATGTGGCGGACGATGTGGTGCAGCTCCAGCAGACCGTCAGCGCGCTGTTGCAGCAAGGCGTGCCCGCGCAACAACGCAGCCGCCAAGCCGATTTGTACCTGACGCGCCTGGCGCAACTGGACGCCACGCCGCAAATCGACCCGGCGACGGTGCGCGACCTGTATCAAGGAGAACGCTCATGAGAGGCTTGCAGTGGTTCAACGCATTGAGCGCCGGTGCAACGCCTGTCGCCGGGTTGCCCGACTCGCTGAAAGTCGCCGACGGCGTGTTGGGTGAACAGGCCGTGCGCTTTATCGCCGTGGTCACCGACCCGCACAACCGCTTCCCGCGTGCCCGCAACGGCGAAGTCGGCCTGCTCGAAGGCTGGGGCCTGGCCAAGGCCGTGGATCAAGCCATCGCCCGAGGCGACAAGCGCCCGATCATTGCCGTCGTTGATGTGCCGAGCCAGGCCTACGGCCGTCGCGAAGAAGCCCTGGGCATTCACCAGGCGCTGGCCGCGGCCGCCGACAGCTACGCCCGCGCACGTTTGGCCGGGCACCCGGTGATCGCGTTGCTGGTGGGCAAGGCCATGTCCGGTGCGTTTTTGGCCCACGGTTATCAGGCCAACCGCCTGATCGCCCTGCGTGACCCCGGTGTAATGGTGCACGCCATGGGCAAGGCGTCGGCGGCGCGGGTGACCCTGCGCAGTGTCGAAGAGCTGGAAGCCCTGGCCGCCAGCGTGCCGCCGATGGCCTATGACATCGACAGCTACGCCAGCCTCGGTTTGCTCTGGGAGACCTTGTCGGTCAGCCGGATTGAACAGCCCACGGCGGACGATGTGGCGCGGGTCAGCGACTGCTTGCTGCACGCGATCACTGATATCGGCAGCACTGACCTGAGCGGACGCCTCGGTGCAACCAATCGCGCAGCTTCCAGTCACGTACGCCAACTGCTGCGGGAGCAATGGTGAACGCCCACGATTTGCTCTGGGGCATGGCCCCGGCGCATCTGCCTGCCGAGGCTCCGGCCTGGGCGGTGGAAGCGATTGGCGCTGGCCACCCGGTGGTGGTGCGCCGCGCCCTCGCCGAGCCGGGCTATGTGGCGGTCGGGGTGCGCGGGCGTTTGCGCGAGCAGCGCTTGGCGGCGGTAATGCCCAGTGCGGCGGTGCAACGGCGCGTGGCGCCGGAAGCCTTGCGCGGTGTGGTGACGTCACGGGATTTGCCGGCGTTGCGCGCACTCGCCGCCCTGCGGCCGGTGCTGGCGCAGGAGGCCTGGGGCGTCACGGGCAGCGCGGGTTTCGAGTTGGCCAGCGGGGTCGAAGCCCTGCATGCCATGAGTGATCTGGATTTGATTTTGCGCACGCCCGAGCCGTTGGCCCGAGGTGATGCGCAAGCTCTGCTGGCGATTCTGGACACGGCAGAGTGCGCCGTGGACCTGCAACTGCAAACCCCGTTTGGCGCCGTTGCCTTGCGCGAATGGGCCGGTGGGTCACGCCGCGTGCTGCTGAAAACCGCCAGCGGCGCGCACCTTGTGCTCAACCCTTGGCAGGCGGTGGCATGAGCAGCCTTCTGGTGTTTCCCGGGCAGGGCGCGCAACGGCCGGGCATGCTCCGGGCGTTGCCGGCCGCTGTGCTGGAGCACGCCAGTGAGGTGTTGGGTGAAGACGTTCGCGCATTGGATTCGGCTGAGGCCCTGGCGAGTACCCGCGCTGTTCAGCTGTGCCTGTTGATCACCGGCGTGGCCCACGCCCGCCAGTTGCAGCACACGCCCGATTACGTGGCGGGCCTGTCCATCGGCGCCTATCCGGCAGCGGTCATCGCCGGTGCCCTGGACTTTGCCGACGCGCTGAAACTGGTCAGCTTGCGTGGCGAACTGATGCAAAACGCTTATCCACACGGCTACGGCATGACCGCGATCATCGGCCCGGCGTTATCCACCGTCGAATCGTTGCTGGCCGAAACCCACAGCCCCGACACCCCGGTGTACCTGGCCAATATCAATGCCGATAACCAGACCGTGATCGCCGGCAGCAACGCGGCGATGCAGCGTGTTGCAGAACGCATCAAGGGCAACGGGGTCGCCAAGCGCCTGGCCGTCAGCGTGCCGTCCCACTGCGCGCTGCTGGACGCGTCGGCACAGGCCCTGGCGCAAGCCTTTGTAACGCTCAAAGCACCGCGCGTCACCTACCTGAGCAGCACGCGTGCGCGGCCGATCCACAACCCCGAACAGCTGCGCGATGACTTGGCCTTCAACATGTGCCGCATCGTTGACTGGCGCGGCACCGTGCAAAGCGCCTATGAGCGCGGCGTGCGCCTGCAGATCGAACTGCCGCCGGGCAGCGTGCTCACCGGCCTGTCACGCCGGGTGTTTGAACAAGGCACCGTGATGGCCTGCGAAGGTGCGCGCCTGGACACCTTGCAGGCCCTGCTTCAAGAGGAGGAACACCGCCACCGATAAAGCACCACCCAAGGCTTTCGAAGCACAAAAACAACAATTTCGATCGAGCACTTTGAGGACAACAACAATGATTATTTACGGTGTGGCATTGCTGGCGATCTGCACGCTCGCGGGCGTGATCATGGGCGACATGCTTGGCGTGTTGCTCGGCGTCAAATCCAACGTGGGCGGTGTAGGCATCGCGATGATCCTGCTGATCTGCGCCCGCCTGTGGATGCAAAAACGCGGCGGCATGACCAAGGATTGCGAAATGGGCGTGGGCTTCTGGGGCGCGATGTACATCCCCGTGGTGGTCGCGATGGCCGCGCAGCAAAACGTGGTGACGGCCCTGCACGGCGGCCCGGTTGCGGTGCTCGCGGCGATTGGTTCGGTGGTGGTGTGTGGTTGCACCATCGCCCTGATCAGCCGCACTCACAAGGGCGAGCCGTTGCCCGATGAAGAGCCGCTGATCACACCGACGCCTGTCGTGGGAGGCCGCTGATATGTGGGATCTCATCGAAAAAGGCTTGGAACATAACGGCCTGATCACCGCGTTTGCCTTCGTTGGCGTGGTGATGTGGATTTCCGTGGTGCTGTCCAAGCGCCTGACCTTCGGGCGCATTCACGGCTCGGCAATTGCCATCGTGATCGGCCTGGTACTGGCCTGGGTTGGCGGCACGATCACTGGCGGGCAAAAAGGCCTGGCCGACCTGGCGCTGTTCTCCGGCATCGGCTTGATGGGCGGCGCCATGTTGCGTGACTTCGCCATCGTGGCCACGGCGTTTGAGGTGCAAGCCACCGAGGCGCGCAAAGCCGGGATGATTGGTGTGATCGCGCTGCTGCTGGGCACGATCCTGCCGTTTATCGTCGGCGCGAGCATGGCCTGGGTGTTTGGTTATCGCGATGCAATCAGCATGACCACCATCGGCGCGGGCGCCGTGACCTACATTGTTGGCCCGGTGACCGGCGCGGCGATTGGCGCGACCTCGGATGTGATGGCGCTGTCGATTGCCACCGGGTTGATCAAGGCGATTCTGGTGATGGTCGGCACGCCCGTGGCGGCGCGTTGGATGGGCTTGGACAACCCGCGTTCGGCGATGGTGTTTGGTGGGCTGGCCGGCACGGTGAGTGGGGTGACGGCCGGGCTGGCGGCGACGGATCGGCGGTTGGTGCCGTATGGCGCGCTGACGGCGACGTTCCACACCGGGCTTGGGTGTTTGCTTGGGCCTTCGCTGCTGTACTTTATTGTGCGTGGGCTGGTCGGTTAACCCCCGATACAGGGTTGTCTGGTCTGGCGTCTTCGCGAGCAAGCCCGCTCCCACAGTTGGAATGCATTTCAAATGTGGGAGCGGGCTTGCTCGCGAAAGCGGTTTTTCAGACTGTCACTTGCCGGTTGGCATACATCCGACACTCTGCCAGCAACGCCAGCAAGTTTGGATCGCGCTCCTTGGCCTTCAAGAACACCACACCAATATGCTGCTGCAACCTGTACCTCGGTTGCAGCGGTATCAGCTTCACGCGGTTTTCATACACCGCCGCAATCCTTCCCGGCAGCAGCGCATAGCCCACCCCCGAACTGACCATGCTCAACAGCGTGAAAATGTCATTCACCTGCATCGCCACCTTCGGCTCGAACCCCGCCTGCTTGAACACACGGTTGCCATCCTGGTGGGTGGCGAAGCCTTGGGTGAGGGTGATGAAGGTGGCGTCGCGCACGTCGGCCAGGTCGATTTGCTGCTCGCGGTCGAACGGTGAGTCGGCCGGCGTGGCGAGGAAGATGTCGTCCGAGAACAGCGCGATCTGTTCGCAGTCGGGGTCGTTGGCGTGTTCGTCGAGGGAGATCAGAATCGCGTCCACCTCCATGTTCTTGAGTTTGTAGAGCAGGTCGAAGTTAGAGCCCAGGATCAGGTCGATATTCAGTTCGCTGCGCCTGATTTTCAGGCCCATGATCAGTTGCGGCACGGTTTTTACCGTGAGCGAATACAGCGAGCCGAGCTTGAAACGTTCGGCGGAGAACCCGGCGGCCTCGCGGGTGAGGCGCACGCTGTCGACCACATCGGCGACGAGCTTTTGTGCGCGCTCTTCCAGCACATAAGCGCTTTCCAGCGGCGTGAGGTTGCGCCCTTCGTGTTTGAACAGCGGGCAGCGCAGGGCGTTTTCCAGGGAGTGGATGGCGCGGTGCACGCTGACGTTGCTGGTTTGCAACTCGGCGGCGGCGCGGGCCAGGTTGCCGGTGCGCATGAACGCCAGGAAGATTTCCAGTTTCTTGAGAGTGAATTCTTCGTCGATCAGCATGGCCGTGGCTCTTGTTCGAATGCCGTCGATTGTGCCCGCAAAACTGCTTGGCGTCCTCGGAACGTCATAAGCCGCTTGCACTCTTATGCGCAAGGTTGGACGCTTGCCAACCTGAACTTAACGGTTACGGGAGGTCAGTGACAGATGTACCACGGGGAACGATTCAACGCCTGGAGCCATTTGCTCGGTGCAGTCGCGGCGTGTATTGGCGCCGTGTGGATGTTGGTGGTCGCGAGCCTGGATGGCAGCCCCTGGAAAATCGTCAGCGTGGCGATTTATGGCTTTACGTTGATGGTGCTGTACAGCGCCTCCACCGTGTACCACAGCGTGCAGGGGCGGCGAAAAGAGATCATGCAGAAGGTTGATCACTTTTCGATCTACCTGCTGATCGCCGGCAGTTACACGCCGTTTTGCCTGGTGACCTTAAGAGGCCCGTGGGGCTGGACGCTGTTTGGAATTGTGTGGGGGCTGGCGGTGATCGGCATCCTGCAGGAGATCAAGCCGCGTTCCGAGGCGCGGATTTTGTCGATTGTGATCTACGCGGTGATGGGCTGGATCGTGCTGGTGGCGGTCAAGCCGCTGATCGCTGCGCTGGGTACGGCAGGGTTTGTGTGGCTGGCGTCGGGCGGGGTGTTGTACACCGTCGGCATTATCTTTTTTGCCTTGGAGGACCGCTTGCGGCATTCCCATGGGATCTGGCATTTGTTCGTGATCGGCGGGAGCCTGCTGCACTTTGTGGCGATCATGCACTACGTGCTCTGACCTGTGGGGGCTGGCTTGCCTGCGATAGCATCGCCTCGACCGAGCCGCCTGCATCGCAGGCAAGCCAGCTCCCACATTGGAATGGGTTTGCAACGCTGGGTTAGAAGTCGCCCCAGAGTTGCTGGGCTACTGCCAACGCCACCACCGGCGCCGTCTCGGTGCGCAAAACGCGCGGGCCGAGGCGGGCGGCATGGTAGCCGGCGCCTTGAGCCGCTTCGACTTCCCCATCGGTCAGCCCACCCTCAGGCCCGATCAGGAAGGCCAGGCTCGCAGGCTTGGCGTGGCTGACCATCGGCTCGGCCACCGGGTGCAGCACCAGCTTCAAATCCGCCTCGGCCTGCTTCAGCCAGTCCGCCAGCAACAGCGGCGGGTGGATCACCGGCACTGTCGAACGCCCGCATTGCTCGCATGCGCTGATCGCCACCTGGCGCCAGTGCAGCAGGCGTTTGTCGGCGCGTTCGTCTTTCAGGCGGACTTCGCAGCGCTCGCTGAAAATCGGCGTGATTGCATTCACGCCCAGCTCAGTGGCTTTCTGGATCGCCCAGTCCATGCGCTCGCCCCGGGACAGGCCCTGGCCGAGGTGGATGTGCAGCGGCGATTCGGTCTGGCCGGCGAAGCTTTGCGTCAGTTGCACGGTGACGCGTTTTTTACCGACTTCCAGCAAGCTGCCCAGGAACTCCTGGCCGGAGCCGTCGAACAGCTGCACGGCGTCGCCTTCAACCATGCGCAACACGCGGCTGATGTAGTGCGCCTGGGCTTCGGGTAATTCATGGTCGCCGAGGCTCAGCGGGGTGTCGGTGAAGAAGCGGGACAGTCTCATTTCTGTTCTCTGGAAAAAGTACGAAGCCTATGGGGCTTACTGACTAATTGTGGCGAGCGGGCTTGCCCGCGCTGGGCTGCGAAGCAGCCCCCAAACTGGCTATCGCGTTTTATCTGACGGATTGCGGTGCTCTTGCTGGGGCTGCTGCGCAGCCCAACGCGGGCAAGCCCGCTCGCCACAAGCGCGTGTTTAGCCGGGATCGCGGAAGCCTGGGTGGAAATCTTTCGGCACCGCCACACTGACCCTGCTGTTGGTGGCGATGTCGATTCCTTCGCTGGCGACTTCGGCGAGGAAGTCGATCTGCTCCGGCGTAATCACATACGGCGGCAAGAAGTACACCACGCTGCCCAACGGCCGCAACAGTGCGCCGCGTTCCAGTGCGTGCTCGAACACCTTCAGGCCACGCCGCTCCTGCCACGGGTAGGCGGTTTTGGTGGCTTTGTCCTGGACCATCTCGATGGCCAGCACCATGCCGGTCTGGCGCACTTCCGAGACGTGCGGGTGGTCCACCAGGTGCGCGGTGGCCGTGGCCATGCGCTGGGCCAGGGCCTTGTTGTTTTCGATGACGTTGTCTTCTTCGAAGATATCCAGGGTCGCCAGGGCCGCCGCGCACGCCAGCGGGTTGCCGGTGTAGCTGTGGGAGTGCAGGAAGGCGCGCAGGGTCGGGTAGTCGTCGTAGAAGGCGTCGTACACGTCGTCGGTGGTGACCACGGCCGCCAGCGGCAGGTAGCCGCCGGTCAGGGCCTTGGACAGGCACAGGAAGTCCGGGCGGATGCCGGCTTGCTCACAGGCGAACATCGTGCCGGTGCGGCCGAAGCCTACGGCGATCTCGTCGTGGATCAGGTGCACGCCGTAGCGGTCGCAGGCTTCGCGCAGCAGCTTGAGGTACACCGGGTGGTACATGCGCATGCCGCCGGCGCCCTGGATCAGCGGTTCGACGATTACCGCGGCGACGGTGTCGTGGTTCTCGGCCAGGGTCTGTTCCATGGCCAGGAACATAGTGCGCGAATGCTCTTCCCAGCTCATGCCTTCGGGGCGCAGGTAGCAATCCGGGCTTGGCACTTTGAGGGTGTCGAGCAGCAGCGCCTTGTAGGTTTCGGTAAACAACGGCACGTCGCCCACCGACATCGCGGCGATGGTTTCGCCGTGGTAGCTGTTGGTCAGGGTGACGAAGCGCTTTTTGTTCGGCAGGCCACGGTTGAGCCAATAGTGGAAGCTCATCTTCAACGCGACTTCGATGCACGATGACCCGTTATCGGCGTAAAAGCAGCGGGTCAGCCCCTCGGGCGTCATCGCCACCAGGCGCTCGGACAGCTCGATCACCGGCTGGTGGCTGAAACCGGCGAGGATCACGTGTTCCAGCTGGTCGACCTGGTCCTTGATGCGCTGGTTGATGCGCGGGTTGGCGTGGCCGAACACGTTGACCCACCAGGAGCTGACGGCGTCGAGGTAGCGCTTGCCTTCGAAGTCTTCCAGCCATACGCCTTCACCGCGTTTGATCGGGATCAGCGGCAGTTGCTGGTGGTCTTTCATCTGGGTGCAGGGATGCCACAGCACGGCGAGGTCGCGTTGCATCCACTGGTTGTTCAAGCCCATCGGTTATCTCCTCGAAGCGGTCCTGCGGCGGGCGCAGGCGAAACAATCGCGCAAGCCTATGCAATGGGCGGCTATGCCACAACCCATTGCGGATGAATTGGAGGTAAAGACAGGACGGACTGTCACGTTTCTCAGGAATAGTCCTTAATCCATTGTTAACGTACTGTGCATACTCTCAAGATCGTATTTCTCGATATTTCAAAGCGAAATTTTCGGCTTTAATTCGATAGGTAAATCGCTAGTCTTGGGCACAGTTCTTACAGGATCTTAGGAATGCAGCTACAGAACTCACCGACCCGCTATGGTTGGATAAGCGTTATTTTGCACTGGGGCGTGGCTTTGGTGGTGTTTGGTCTGTTCGGCCTCGGCCTGTGGATGGTCGGCCTCGACTATTACGACGGCTGGCGCAAACATGGGCCTGAATTGCACAAGAGCATTGGCATCACGCTGTTTGCCGTCATGCTGGTGCGCATCGTCTGGCGTCTGCTCAGTCCGCCGCCGCCGCCCCTTGCCAGCTACAGCCGCATGACTCGCATCGGTGCCGCATTTGGCCATGCGTTCCTTTATCTCGGGCTGTTTGCCGTGATGATTGCCGGTTACCTGATTTCCACCGCCGACGGTGTCGGTATCCCGGTGTTTGGCCTGTTTGAAATTCCTGCCGTGGTTTCCGGGCTACCGGACCAGGCAGAACAACGCCGGCTTGGTGCACCTGTACCTCGCCTGGGTGTTGGTAGTCTTCGCCGGCTTGCACGGCGTGGCTGCGTTGAAACACCACTTTATCGATCGTGATGCGACCCTTACACGAATGCTGGGGCGCAAAGCCTGATGTTCAACCTCGACTCACAAGGAATAGAAAGCATGTTGAAAAAGACGCTCGCCGCTCTGGCAATCGGTACCGCTCTGCTGTCTGCCGGTCAGGTGATGGCCGCTGACTACAAGATCGACAAAGAAGGCCAGCACGCCTTCATCGACTGGAAAATCAGCCACCTGGGCTACAGCTATATCCACGGTACCTTCAAGGACTGGGATGGTTCTTTCAGCTGGGATGCCGCCAAGCCTGAAGCCAGCAAAATCGCGGTCGACGTGAAAACCGCCAGCCTGTGGTCCAACCACGCAGAGCGTGATAAGCACATCGCCAGCAAGGACTTCCTGGATGTTGGCAAGTTTGCAGACGCCAAGTTCGTTTCCACTGCCGTTAAATCCACCGGCGAAAAAACCGCTGATGTGACCGGCGACCTGACGTTCCACGGCGTGACCAAACCTGTGGTCTTCAAGGCTACTTTCAACGGTGAAGGCAAGGATCCATGGGGCGGTGAACGTGCTGGCTTCAACGCCACCACCACGCTGAACCTGAACGACTTTGGCATCAAAGGCCCAGGCCCGTCTTCCCAGACCGTGGACCTGGACATCTCGCTGGAAGGTGTCAAACAGAAATAATTTCTGTTTTTACACGAAAAAACCGGATCCTGAGATCCGGTTTTTTTATGCCTGGAATGCACTCAATGTGGGAGCTGGCTTGCCTGCGATGCGGGCACCTCGGAGCATCAGGCACACCGAGTCGATGCAAGCGCAGGCAAGCCAGCTCCCACAGTTGAACTGTGTTGAGTCAAAAAAAATGCCCCGCCTCGAAAGAGGCGGGGCATTTTCTATGGCGCTTTGAAACTCAGCGGTTGCGGGTCAGCAGCGCTGGTTTTTCACCACGAGGACGGCCTGGCAGTTGGTCCAACTGCTCAGGTGTCGGGAAGCGGTCTGCTTTCGACTCCTTGTGGATGATTTTCGGCGCCGGGCCACCGCGTGGGTTCTGCACGGCTGGCTCGGACAAACGCGGCTGGTCGTCACGGGACGGGCGACGGTTGTTGCTGCGCGAGTCTTCACGACGCGCCTGGCCGTCACGCGGGGCGCCATTGCGTGGGCCGCTGCGTTTGGCAGGTGGAGTGCCGGTGGTGCCGCCGCTGCTGTTGCGCGGGCCGTTCTGACGACCCCCCTGTGGCTGGCCGCCACGTGGCGCGCCGCTGCCGGCGCCTGCGCCCTGGGCTGGAGCGCCAGGGCGACGACCACGACCTTGGGCCGGTTTGGCCTGGGGCACGTAGTCGACGCGGTTGCCGAAGTTATCCACGTCGTCGTCGAGGAACTCGTCCGGGGCGCGGTCGGCGGCGGCACGTGGTGGCTGGCTCGGCTGGCGCTGTTCGCGGGCCGGGGTGCCTTCACGGGGCTTCTGCTCGCGGGCCGGGCGTTCGCCACGGCCGTTGGTAGGCGCTTTTTCCTTGCCGCCCTTGTCTTTGCCCTTGTCGCGACGACCACCGCCACCACCGCCGCCGTTCGGGCCATCGCCCTTCGGACCGCGTGGGTTGCGTGGGTTACGCACGTCCGGACGCTCGCGTGCTTCAGGCTTCTCGGCCTCCACAGCACTGGCATCGAAGCCCATCAGGTCGCCGTCGGCGATTTTCTGCTTGGTCATGCGCTCGATGCTTTTCAGCAGTTTTTCTTCGTCCGGTGCGACCAGGGAAATGGCCTCGCCCGAACGACCGGCACGGCCGGTACGGCCGATACGGTGCACGTAGTCTTCATCGACGTTCGGCAGCTCGAAGTTGACCACGTGTGGCAATTGGTCGATATCCAGGCCGCGGGCGGCGATATCGGTGGCAACCAGGATGCGCACGGAGCCGGCCTTGAAGTCGGCCAGCGCTTTGGTGCGCGCGTTCTGGCTCTTGTTGCCGTGGATGGCGACGGCGGTGAGGCCGTGCTTGTCCAGGTACTCGGCCAGGCGGTTGGCGCCGTGCTTGGTGCGGGTAAACACCAGCACCTGTTCCCAGGCGCCAGCGGTGATCAGGTGCGCCAGCAGCGCACGCTTGTGGCTGGCGGCCAGGCGGAAGACGCGTTGCTCGATACGCTCGACCGTGGTGTTCGGTGGCGTGACTTCGATGCGCTCCGGGTTGTGCAGCAGCTTGCCGGCCAGGGCAGTGATGTCCTGGGAGAACGTTGCCGAGAACAGCAGGTTCTGACGTTTGGCCGGCAGGCGGGCGAGGACCTTTTTCACGTCATGGACAAAGCCCATGTCGAGCATGCGGTCGGCTTCGTCCAGCACCAGGATTTCCACGTGGGACAAGTCGACGCTGCCTTGGCCGCACAGGTCGAGCAAACGACCCGGGCACGCCACCAGCACATCAACACCACGGGACATGGCCTGAACCTGTGGGTTCATGCCAACGCCGCCGAAGATACAGGCGCTGACGAACTTCAAGTCACGGGCATACAGCTTGAAGCTGTCGTGCACCTGGGCTGCGAGTTCGCGGGTAGGGGTCAGGACCAGTACACGCGGTTGGCGTGGGCCGTGACGCTGGGATTTGTCCGGGTGACCGTTGGGGAACAACCGCTCCAGAATCGGGAGGGCGAAGCCACCGGTTTTACCAGTACCTGTCTGAGCCGCAACCATCAGGTCGCGACCTTGCAACACGGCGGGAATGGCCCGCTGTTGCACCGGAGTAGGCTCGGTATAGCCCGCTGCCTCGATGGCGCGGACTAAAGCCTCGGAGAGACCGAGGGAAGCAAAGGACATGAGTAATCCTGTTTTAGTTAGGGCTTGGCCCAAAGGGATAATCTTGCCGGGCGCGAATGGCGCTTAGGGGAGCGCAATCCCGTCCGGTCCTGCTGCGTCTGGCGGGCACTCCACCGGCTCGCGCGGGGCTTAAAGCTGCGCAGTAGCGGGGTTAGGTGCCTTTTTCAAGACCTCAGCGGCCGGGCGTAAGCCTGGCGGAAAGGCCGGAGTATAACAGAGCAATCACTGCGCGCTGCTTTCCTGCTGCTCAACGGTGCCTCCTGTGGCCGTAATGGCTGGAATTGCGCCGTATTTGGCGCTCAAGGCGGCATAGGCCGGTTCTTGTTTGAAGCGCTTGAGTTCGGCGGCAAAGCGCTGCACCAGCAGGTCCATGCCCGCGCCACGGCGTACGGCAAGGAACTGCTGCTGGCGGCTGACCACCAGCGGCGTCTGGCTGACTTTGCCTTCCAGGCCCATCGCCTTGATCACATGCTGGCCCACTCGGCGGTCGGTGATCACCAGATCGATGCGGCCGAGCATCAATTTACCGAAATTCGCCTCGTGGCTGGGGGCCGCTTCCCGGTTGAACAGCGGCGAATCGCTGAAGGACGCGCCGTACAGGTAACCCGGCGAGGTGCCGACGGTCAGGCCGTGCAGGTCGTCCAGGGTTTGTGCGGCATGGGGGCGCTCGTTGGCGTAAAACAGCGTGAACTCGACTTCCGACAGCGGCTCGCTGGGGTAGAGCAGCAAGGCATCGCGCTCATGGCTGTGGAAAATATCCAGCGCGCCATCGGCCTGGCCCTGGTCGAGCATGGCCAGGCAACGCTTCCAGGGCAGAAACTGCCATTGCACCTCGACGCCCAAGCGCTGGAACACGATCACCGTGGCCTCAAAGTCCAGGCCCTGCATGGCGCCGCGGTCCTCAAACACATAGGGTGCCCAGGGCTCGGTGACAATGCGCAATTTCTCGCCATAAGCGGCCAGGCTAAGGCAAGTGAAAAGGGCAGCGGTCGCAAGCTTCAGGATCACGGGCATACCCTGAGGTTACGACGCTACTGCGCTAAAGAGAAGCTCTGGCCCACGCCTTTGCGGGCGGCGCTATTTTGTTTGCGAGGTCATCAGGTGCTCGTAGATGGCGGCGCGCCGCTCGCCGAGGATCAGGCGCACCAAGGGGTTGGCGAACCAGTGCTCCAGTTGGTGCGCGTCCACCGGGCATTTCTGACGTTCTTCCTGATTTTGCCGTGCCTTGTCCCACCAAACCGGGCCACACGCCTGGTCGAACTCGTTTTCGTGCTCGTAGCAGCCGTAGAGAATCTCGCGGATAAATTGCTGCTTGCGCTTGGGCAGGGCCAGCGTGATCAGCTTGTACATCAGGCGTTGCAGGCGCGGCGGGCGCGGCAGGTGGGCGGAAACCTTGCGCGTGTCGGCCAGGGCCTGGTCGCAGAGGGGGCGGCGGCGTGCTTGGCGATCCACGCCTTGACCTTGGCCCGGAACAGCTGCTTGCGGCTCCAGTAGTGGTGGATCAGGTCAGGGCACTGGCGCACGTTGACCGTGCGGTAGGTCGCCACCGACAGGCAGAACTCCTCCAGTGTGTAGGCACCGCGGGCTATCGGGAACAGTTCGTCCATCAGCTCGATCGAGCGGTCCAGCAGGTGCGCGTCTTGCCGGGCCAGGCCCATGACGCCGGAATTGAGCAGCCACATATTGTCGTCGGCCAGGCCTCGCTCGGCCAGGTGCTTGGCCAGGGATTCATACAGCACGCTTTCGCGGTTATCGCCGTACTTGGCATGGAAGGCGTTGCACAGCACAGTGCCGGGCGCGACGCGCTCAAACAGCGCCATGGGCGAGTCGTGGAAGAATGTGTCGGTGTCGATCAGCAGTGCCCGTTCCGCTGTTTCCAGCACCTGGCGCAACAGCACGTGCTTGGTGCGGAAATGGTAGCCGTGAGGTTCGCTCCAGCGTCTGCGCGTGGCGTCGTCCAGCGTGTGCACGTGCACCGGCAGGCCGTCATAGGGGGCCGGGTTGTCGCTGAACACCTGGATGTCCAGCGGCATATCCTGGGGGCCTCCCAGATGGGCCAGGGCGCTGGCGATGCTGAATACCGCTTCCTGATGATAGGTCTCGGCGCCGAATACCAGGTAAACCAGCTGCGGGCGGGGAGTCGGGGACGCTGTATTCATTTACTGCTGGCTTCCATTCCGGGATATGTGAACAAAAAAAGCCCCCGTATAAACGAGGGCCTGAATGCTGCTTGGACAGACCTCAGCGCGGCAGCTTGAGGTTGTTCCAGATTGCAAGGCTCGGCTCAGCCTGGTTCAGGGTATAGAAGTGCAAGCCTGGCGCGCCACCTTGCAACAATTCTTCACACATTTTGCTGATGACCTGTTCGCCGAACGCCTGGATGCTTTTGACGTCGTCGCCGTAGGCTTCCAGTTGTTTGCGCACCCAGCGTGGGATCTCGGCACCACAGGCGTCGGAAAAACGCGCCAGCTTGCTGTAGTTGGTAATCGGCATGATGCCCGGCACGATCGGGATATTTACACCCATGGCCCGTACACGCTCGACGAAGTAGAAGTAGCTGTCGGCGTTGAAGAAGTACTGGGTGATCGCGCTGTCGGCGCCGGCGTTAGCCTTGCGCACGAAATTCTGCAGATCGTCTTCGAAATTGCGGGCCTGGGGGTGCATCTCCGGGTAAGCCGCTACTTCGATATGGAAGTGATCACCGCTTTCTTCACGGATGAAGCTCACCAGGTCATTGGCGTAGCGCAGCTCACCGCTGGCCATGCCCATGCCGGATGGCAGGTCGCCACGCAGGGCGACGATGCGCTTGATGCCGGCTTGCTTGTACTGGGTCAGCAGGCCGCGCAGGTCGGCTTTGCTGTCACCCACGCACGACAGGTGCGGAGCGGCGGGAATTTTGACTTCACTTTCCAGCTGCAACACGGTGTTGATCGTGCGATCACGGGTCGAACCGCCGGCACCGTAGGTGCAGGAGAAGAAGTCGGGGTTGTAGCTGGCCAACTGCTTGGCAGTCGCCATCAGTTTTTCATGCCCAGCATCGGTCTTGGTGGGGAAGAACTCGAAGCTGTAGCGACGGTCTTGGGACATGGTAATACCCTTTGAAACTCAGAATACCGAAGTGTGTACACCGTCAATGTGGGAGCGGGCTTGCTCGCGAAAGCGGTGAATCAGTCATCAATTACGGTGACTGACACACCGCTTTCGCGAGCAAGCCCTCTCCACACAAGCCCGCTCTACAATGAGAGCGGGCAACTGGTCGATCAGTAGCGGTAAGCGTGCGGCTTGAACGGACCTTCAACCGTGACGCCGATGTAGTCGGCCTGGGTCTTGGTCAGTTGAGTCACCACGCCGCCGAAGCCGCGGACCATTTCCAGGGCCACTTCTTCGTCGAGTTTCTTCGGCAGTACTTCCACGGTCAGGCGCTCGGCTTTCTGGGCAGGCGACAGGTCGGCGTATTTCTGGCCGAACAGGAAGATCTGCGCCAGCACCTGGTTGGCGAACGAGCCGTCCATAATGCGGCTTGGGTGGCCAGTGGCGTTGCCCAGGTTAACCAGACGACCTTCAGCCAGCAGGATCAGGTAGTCGTCGTTCTGCGCGTCGAAAGCACCGGCGCCGGTACGGTGAACCTTGTGCACCTGTGGCTTCACTTCTTCCCATGCCCAGTTCTTGCGCATGAAAGCGGTGTCGATTTCGTTGTCGAAGTGGCCGATGTTGCATACCACGGCGCGCTTCTTCAGGGCCTTGAGCATGTTTGCATCGCAAACATTCACGTTACCGGTGGTGGTCACGATCAGGTCGATCTTGCCCAGCAGGGCCTTGTCGATGCTCGCTTCGGTGCCGTCGTTCTGGCCGTCGATGAACGGCGAAACCACTTCAAAGCCATCCATGCAGGCTTGCATGGCGCAGATCGGGTCAACTTCGGAGACTTTAACGATCATGCCTTCCTGACGCAGGGACTGCGACGAACCCTTGCCCACGTCACCGTAGCCGATCACCAGGGCTTGCTTGCCCGACAGCAGGTGGTCGGTGCCGCGCTTGATGGCATCGTTCAGGCTGTGACGGCAGCCGTACTTGTTGTCGTTCTTGCTCTTGGTCACCGAATCGTTGACGTTGATGGCCGGGATTTTCAGCTCGCCCTTGGCCAGCATGTCCAGCAGGCGGTGCACGCCGGTGGTGGTTTCTTCGGTCACGCCGTGGACGCGGTCGAGGATGGCCGGGTATTTCTTGTGCAGCAGCTCGGTCAGGTCACCGCCGTCGTCGAGGATCATGTTGGCATCCCAAGGCGCGCCATCTTTCAGGATGGTTTGCTCCAGGCACCACTCGTACTCTTCTTCGGTCTCGCCTTTCCAGGCGTAAACAGCGATACCGGCGGCGGCGATAGCAGCAGCGGCCTGGTCTTGAGTCGAGAAAATATTGCAGGACGACCAACGTACTTCGGCGCCCAGGGCAACCAGGGTTTCGATCAGTACGGCAGTCTGGATGGTCATGTGGATGCAGCCGAGGATCTTCGCGCCTTTGAGCGGCTGCTCAGCGGCGTACTTGCGACGCAAGCCCATCAAGGCTGGCATTTCGGATTCGGCGATAAAGGTTTCGCGACGGCCCCAGGCGGCGAGGGACATGTCGGCGACTTTGTAGTCGTTGAAATCTGCAGGCGTAATTACAGCGCTCATGAAGAGCCTCCATTCGTAGTGTGCGAATGGGCGCCGTTGTGCGTTTAGTATCCGGCCAGACTAACCAGGCCAGACAACGCCCCATCCGAGCCTGACAGGTTGAACCTGCTGCAGCGCCCCTCGGACAGGTGGCGGGAGAACGGTACCAATCGAAGATGACCGTTTTGAAGCGGGGGCGATTATAGCCGTGTGCGCCGCACTTCCCAAGCCTTTCTGTCGGCCGCATGAAGATTGCGCATGGGCTTGATAGGCAATGGCGCATAGAGCTTGGGCCTGCGCTCTGCCATGATGTTGCCCATCATTTCGCAAGACGCTTTGGAGTGACCATGAACTTCCACACCCGAAAATGGGTAAAACCTGAAGACCTCAACCCCAACGGCACCCTGTTCGGTGGCAGCTTGCTGCGCTGGATCGACGAAGAAGCGGCCATCTACGCGATTGTCCAACTGGGCAACCAGCGGGTGGTGACCAAGTACATCTCCGAAATCAACTTCGTCAGCGCCTCGCGCCAGGGCGACATCATCGAACTGGGTATCACCGCCACCGAGTTCGGCCGCACCTCCATCACCCTGACCTGTGAAGTGCGCAACAAAATCACCCGTAAAAGCATCCTTACTGTGGAAAAAATGGTATTCGTCAACCTCGGTGAAGACGGCCTGCCTGCGCCGCACGGGCGTACCGAGATCAAATACGTGAAGGACCAGTTTCAGGAAGATGGCATCAGCGAATAACCCGACGCCGGTTTAATTCTTTACCGGATCCTTCCGGACGGATTTTATTCGGGCTCTCTCGTCACTCAGGACTACACCCTGTAGAGAGAGCCCATGTATGAAAGTATCCAGTCCGGTTGTACAGATTCAGCCTCCATTGCCTCAGAAAATCGACCAGGACCTCAAGACGCCTCTGGTCAAAGGCGTGGGTGAGCGCAAGCTGAGCCTCTACCGTCAAGGCGACGGGCAAGTGGAGGTGGTGCTGTCACCGCCCCCGCCGACCCATCTGGTACTCAGCGGAGGCGGGGCCAAGGGCATCGCGTTTCCGGGGATGGTGCAGGCACTCGAAGACGCCAGCACGCTGCCAGGTATCAAGGTGATTTCCGGCTCCTCCGCCGGTGCGATCTCCGCCGCGCTGCTCGCCAGTGGCACGGGGGCCAAGGCCTTTGAAAAGCTGTCGAACAGCCTCAAGTTGCCTGAATTGCTCAACAGCCAAAATCCCATGATTGCAAAGTTGCAGAATGCCAGTGCTGAAATCGGCAAACTGGCGGGGGCGCTTGCCGGGGGCGGCCGGCAACATTGCGCAATTACTGTTCACCTTGGTGCCGCGCCTGCAAACCGAAGCGCAACCGCTTGAAGACTTGATCGGCAATGAGGCGCGCAAGTCGCTACTGGCCCAGATCGCCGAAACCCGTCGGGAAAACCGGCCAGCCGACGTTATGAAGATCGCAGACCGGCTCAGCGAAGGGAAAGGGCCGACTTTTCGTGACCTTGAGGTGTTGAGCCGTCACATTCCAGCGGTCAAGCAGCTCAACATCACCGGTACCGGTATGTTCAATGGCCGACCGCAGCTGGTGGTGTTCAATGCCAGCACCACCCCGGACATGGACATTGCCCGGGCGGCGCATGTATCCGGCTCATTGCCAGGGTTGTTCAAAAACCCGAAGGAGGAGGGTCATGCCTTTCAGGAGCACGCTGAGCACACGGCATTTCAGGACGGCGGGCTGCTGGTCAATACACCGTCCTCTGCAGTGATTGACCCGCCTTTTCCAGCAAGCCCCCTGAGCAAGACCGAGTCATTGGTTATCACGTTCGAGTCAGAAAACCCGGGGCCTGCAAAGGGTGGCAGTGTTAAGAGCAGCGTGGTCGATAAGCTCATCGGCGTTGCGCATGCGGCTGCCGGTGGGTACCAGGACGACAAGCTCAAGGCGCAAGCGGATCAGACCGTCGTGTTACCGCTGAAGTCTGCAAAGGGCGATTTTCGCGGCCTGCTGGGCGGTACGGTTAATTTCACCATGACCGACGATCAGAAAAAGCATCTGCAGGCGTCGGCGCGTACGGCAGTCAGCGCGCACTTGGAAAAGCGCGCCGACTTACGTGAGCGCTATCAGTTTCGGTCATTGGACGAAGCCGTGTTAGCCATGGACGAAAAAATGCTGGCGAGCGTGGAGCATGATCTGAAGAAGGACCCCGCCGCCAACGATGTGCTGATGTTTCGCAAGAGTGCACAGCAAGCCTTGCAAACGTTGGAGGCGGCCATTACTGAAGCCAATCAGGCCAGTGACAAACTGACGGTGACACCGAAGGTGGCGGCGGCATTGCGGAATCTGGATGGGCTGGCGCGCCGCCCCGAGCATGTCGAGTGGCTGGGACGGTGTCTTAATGCAACCGGCAGCGCTAATTTTCAGCAGCTCCTGCAAGTGATGAGCGAGCAGCCATCTGGCAAGAACCTGACAATGTCGAAGGTCGTGACCCTCGCGGTTGCGCAAATGAAAAGGCGTGATATTGCGGTAAAAGCCGAAAATTTCACGCGGGAAGTCATTTACCCGTCGCTCTACCGGCCGGGCCAACCGGCGGCCAACGTCGAGTTGCTGCGACGTGCCGTGCGTGATGTGGCCGATGCCGAGACGCCGCAGGCGTTCAACAACGTGCTCGACGGCATCGTCAAGTATTACAAGGCGCGCAATAAACCCTGGGATGGCCCGTTCAGCTCCACCACTGTGGAGGCGGCAAAGGCCTGGCGCATCCCGGTTTAGTTGCGTGGCCACTGAACAGCCACTGCCGCGGCGTGTCGTAGCTACAGGCACCCCTCGGACTCTGGTACATCATGGCGACTCAAACAGACGGCAAGACCCCCAACCTGTCGCAGGAAGAACAGCACGACGTCGACAAAAACCAGCCGCCCCGTGCGGCGGTATTGCATGAAATCATCCGCACCCAGGGCGACCAGGAACTGGAGCGCAATGTGGCGGCCTTGTGGTGGTCGGCGCTGGCCGCCGGCCTGACCATGGGCCTGTCGCTGATGGGCATGGGCCTGCTTAATTCACGCCTGCCGGACGGCGAGGGGTTCAAGGTCATCGCCAGCTTCGGCTACTGCGCGGGTTTTCTGGCGGTGATCCTTGCGCGTCAGCAACTGTTCACCGAAAACACCCTGACTGCCGTGCTGCCGGTAATGAGCAAGCCGACCCTGGGCAATGCCGGGCGTCTGCTGCGTCTGTGGTCGGTGGTGCTGGTGGGTAACCTGTGCGGCACGTTGCTCGTGGCTTACGTGATGCTGCACCTGCCGATCTTCGATACCAAGACCGACATGGCCTTTCTCGAAATCGGCCGCAAGGTCATGGAAAACGACCCCGGCCAGATGTTTGCCAAGGGCATTATTTCCGGTTGGATGATTGCCACCATGGTGTGGATGATCCCCTCCATGGAAAGCGCGAAAATGTTCATCATCATCCTGATCACCTACCTGATGGCGCTGGGGGATTTCACCCACATCGTCGTCGGTTCGGCGGAAGTGTCTTATCTGGTGTTTGCCGGTGAGTTGCCGTGGAGGGACTTCTGGCTGGTGTTCGCCGGCCCGACCCTGGCCGGCAACATCATCGGTGGCAGCTTTATCTTTGCGCTGATCAGCCATGCGCAGATTCGCAGCGAAAGCAGCTTGCCGGGCAAGCAAGCTGCGGACCCGAGGCATCCGCAGCAGATCAACAAGGATCAGTGATGTTCAGGCGTGGCCTGGGGCTCGTCCCGGGTCACGCGTTTGACCAGTTTGCCGATGGTCAAACCCTGTAACAGGATCGACGACAGCACCACGATGTAGGTGATGCTCAGCAACAAATCACGCTCCGGGCCCAACGGCAAGGCCAGTGCCAATGCCACCGAAACGCCGCCGCGCAGACCACCCCAGGTCAGGATGCGGATGGTACCGCGTGGCACCGTGCGCCAGCGGCGCAGCAACAGGATCGCCGGGGCCACCGTCAGCAAGCGTGACAGCAGGATCGCCACCGCCAGCAAACTGGCAGCGAACACATGCAGCCAATTGAACGGCAACAGCAGCAGCTCCATGCCGATCAGTGCGAACAGCAGCGCGTTGAGCATGTCGTCGAGCAATTCCCAGAAGCCGTCCAGGTAGCGTCGGGTCATGTCGTTCATCGCCAGCTTGCGCCCAAGGTTGCCGATGATCAGCCCGGCCACCACCATCGCAATCGGCGCGGAGACGTGCAGTTCGGTGGCCATTGCCGAGCCGCCGATGACCAGCGCGAGGGTCAGCATCACTTCGATCTGGTACTGCTCGATGCTCTTGATCATCAGGTACACCAGGTAGCCGATCAGGCCACCAAACACCACGCCGCCAATCGCCTCGTGGGCAAACAGCATGGCCGTGGCGCCCACGGTGGGTGTTTCGCCCAACTGCGCGATGCCCAGCAGCACGGTAAACACCACCACCGCCGTGCCGTCATTGAACAACGATTCGCCGACGATCGTGGTTTTCAGTGGCTTGGAGGCGTTGGCGGTGCGCAGTACGCCCAATACCGCAATCGGGTCGGTGGGCGAGATCAGCGCGCCGAACAGCAGGCAGTAAAGGAAACTGACGTGCCAGCCAAACAGGGCAAAGATGTAGTACGCCAGGCTGCCGATCACCACGGTGGCGATCAATACGCCAAAGGTCGCCAGCAGGCCGATGGGCCAGCGATAGCTGCGCAGGTCATTGAGGTTGACGTGCAATGCGCCGGCGAACAGCAGGAACGAGAGCATCCAGTTCATCAGCAAATCGCCGAAGTCGATCTGGCCGATCAGTTGCTGGATACGTTCCTCCAGGCCTGGGTAGCCGAGAAAGCTCAAGCCTTGCAGGATCAGCGAAAACAGCAAGGCTGTGACCATCACACCGATGGTGGGCGGCAGGCCGATAAAACGGAAGTTCACATAGGTGAGCAGGGTGGTAAGGCAAATGAAGGCGGCGACAAGCTCAAGCATCCGGGGTCCTTGGAAGAAGGGAAGGTGGTTAATGGGGTGATGGACCGCACTGGCGACCCGATGTTGCACGACGCGATAGAACCTTTCGGTGCGCGGCGCGCTCATAGCCGTTAAGTGCGGCTTGATGGGTTTAGTGCTAGAACTCTAATTTGTGCCTCAAACTAAAAAAGGAATCAGTGATGACGGTGGCTTTCTGGTGTGTGTTGATCGCAATTTTTCTGCCTTACCTGTGCACGGGGGTGGCCAAATTCAGTGGCGGCAGATTCGGGCCTCGGCACAACCATGACCCGCGTGCATTCCTGGATACTCTCGACGGGTTCGCCAAGCGAGCCCACAGTGCGCAGCTCAACGGCTTTGAAGTAACCCCTGCATTTGCGGCGGCGGTGATTATCGCGCACCTGGCCGGCACGGCCGAGTTGGTGACCATCAATGTGCTGGCCGTGTTGTTTATCACCAGCCGCCTGCTGTACATCATTTGCTACCTGGCGGATTGGGCGATGCTGCGCTCGCTGGTCTGGGCGGTGGGCATGGCGTTGATTGCGAGTTTCTTCTTTGTCTCGATCTGAGGCCTGACACGGAATTTTTGTTTTAGGGGGGTTAATGTGGCGAGCGGGCTTGCCCGCGTTGGGCTGCGCAGCAGCCCCAAACCCTACACTGCGGTTTCTACTGTGACACCGCGTTGACTGAGCCGGGGGCGGCTTCGCCACCCAACGCGGGCAAGCCCGCTCGCCACAAAAAGCCCGCTTGGCACAACGAAGCTGCGCTTCAAGTGCCGGCAGGCGCATCCGGCACGTGCGGCAACGCTGCGCCTTTAGGCCACAGCATCCAGATCTGCCCCTGTTGCTTCATATTGCCCGCCAGCTCCCCGGCGGCATCACCGGTGCCCCAGAACAGATCCGCGCGCACTTCGCCGGTAATTGCCCCGCCGGTGTCTTGCGCCGCGACCGGCCGGGCAATCGGCGAACCATCCGGTTTGGTGGTCGAGAGCCACAGCAGGCTACCCAGCGGAATCACCTTGCGGTCCACTGCCACGCTATAACCGGCAGTCAATGGCACATTCAGTGAGCCACGCGGGCCTTCATTGCTGTCGGGGCGGGCACTGAAGAATACGTAGCTGGGGTTGCTGGCCAGCAACTGTGGGATACGTTGCGGGTTGGCCTTGGCCCAAGCGCTGATGGCGCCCATGGTCACGTCCTCTTTCTTCAACTCGCCTTGCTCCACCAGCCAGCGGCCGATAGGGCGGTAGGGGTAGCCGTTCTGGTCGCCATAGCCGACACGCAGCTGGCGCCCGCCTTTGAGCTGAATCCGGCCCGAGCCCTGAATCTGCAGGAACTGCAGGTCCATCGGGTTGGTCAGCCAGGCGATCGGCTTGGCGGTGGAGCCCTGGCCGTTGATGGTGCTGGCGTCGTCGTACGGCTTGAGCACGCGCCCTTCCAGACGACCGCGCAGGCGCTTGCCTTTGAGTTCGGGGTAGATGCTTTCCAGGTTGACGATGATCAGGTCATCCGGCACGCCGTACACCGGCACATGGGCGGTGGCGGTTTCGGTCAGGCTACCGGGGTAGACCGGCTCGTAGTAGCCGGTGATCAGGCCGTTGGCGGTGTTGTCGGCAGAGCGCAGGCCGAACACATCCAGGCGCTCCTTGAGGAAACCGCGCACGGCCACGGCATCACCCGGCACCGTGGCCGCCGCCGCGCAGGTGGCGCCCCATACCGGGTCGGCCTTGAGGCGTTGGCAGGCGCTGCGCCAGGATTCAAAACCGGCCAGCAGGTCGCTGTCGGAAACTGTTGGCAGCGCTTCCCACGGTGCGTTCACATAGGTGGCAACGGCGTGGGGTTTGGCAGGTTCATCTTTACCGGCGTCTTTGCCTCCATCGCAACCGGCCAGCAGCGCGATCATCGGCAGAGCCCACGCCAGGCGGCTCCAGGGTTTCAAGGTGACATTCATACAAACAATTCCTGAAGCGATTGCCCGTGACGTAGCGCTTTTGGGCAACCCTTATTATTAATAGGGCTATTGGTCTTTACGGGCCGGGCGAGGATACTGGCCGCCGTTTTCCGTGACCCTGAGCCATCATGACTTTTAAAAAACTGACGGTTGTATTGCTGGCCTGCCTGGCCGTGTCCGCCTGCGGCGGTGTCGATCCGAATTCCCCGCTGGGCCAGCGCAAGGCCATTTTCAAGCAGATGCTCAAGACCGGCGAAGACCTGGGCGGCATGCTGCGTGGGCGCATCCCGTTCGACGGCGCGAAGTTCGCTGAAGGCGCGGTAAAACTGGATACGTTGTCCCATAAACCGTGGCAGCATTTTCCGAGCGTGCGCGAAGAGGACCACACCAGCGCCAAGGACGATGTCTGGCAACAACAGGCACGTTTCCAGGAATTGGCCCGCAACCTTGAGGCGGCCACCGGTGAATTGGTGATCGCCAGCAAAGTCCAGCCTTACCAGGCGAGCAACCTGGGGCTGGCGGTGCAGAAAGTCGAAGATGCGTGCAGCGCCTGCCATAAGCAGTTCCGGGACCACTGACGGGGTTACTGGTCGAGTTCTTCAACGGCTTGCTGCAGGTCCTTGCGCGACTCGGCGAGCTTGTCCTTGCGCTTGTTGATCTTGTCCGCGTCGCCTTTTTTCATGGCCTTGTCGAGGTCGGCCTGACGGCGGCTAACTTCGTGCTTGGCGTCGAGCACCTTGTTTTCCCGCTCCTTGCGCAGCGAGGCGTCGGTGCAGTTGGCGGTGACTTCGCTGAGGGCTTTTTCCAGGCCGGCCTGTTGTGCACTGTTGCCATGGGCCTTGGCCTGTTCAATTTGAGTGCTGATGGCCTGGCGCTTGGCGGCGCAGCCGGTGAGTGGCGGGGTTTCTTCGGCCGCCAGCAACGGCGTGGCCATAAAGCTTGCGACGGTGAGCAGGGCAAAGGGGGCTAGAAATTTCATAGGGAACTCCAAAGTCGCAATCGGATGGCAGGGTGAATTCTGCCGCAGTTCAAAGGGGGTGGAGCCGGGTTCAAAACCCGTCTACGCCGGCCACGTGTAATGTTTCAGCCAACGCCTGTATTTGCGGGTCGCGAAAAAAAGCGCTCAGTCGCGCCGCACGGCCCGGGCCGATGCCGTCAATGGCCAGCCAGGCTTGGGTGTCTTTGGCTGCCAGCGTCTGCCAGCCGCCTTCCAGGTCGTTGCGCGCCGCAGGCGGTATGCCCAGGGCCTTGAGCCATTGGGCAAAGGGCCGTTGCCGTGCGCTGCGAAGGCTGTCGAGTACCCGTGCACGGCTGCGTTCGCCGAAGCCATCAATGTTAGCAAGCTCTGCCGCATCCAGGGTCAACCAATCGAGAAAGCCTGCGATTAGACCGGCCTGGATCAATATGTTCCAGGTCTCGCGCCCGATATGGGGCAAGGCCAGGCCCTGATTGCCGCTCAGCCAGGTGAGGCGCGCCAGCAGTTGTTCTTCGCAGCCGGGATCCAGTTGCCAGCAACTCAAGGCGTGAAAGTCCAGCGGGTCGGGAACTTGCAGGTCGGCCCGGGTGCCGGCGCGCAGGATCACCTGATCCAGGTGGGGGATCACCTGGCCCGCAAGGCTGATGGACACCTGGTCGCCAGGGCGGATATCCAGCGTTTGCCAGCGCTGCAAGGAGCCGACGCTGACGCGGCTGATTTGCCGGTCGTCCAGCCGCACCGGCTCCAGTTCCAGCACGGGCGTGATGCGCCCGCTGCGGCCGATTTTGAAGTGCACGTCGCGCACCAGCGCCAGGGCTTTGGCCGGCGGGTACTTCCAGGCTGCGGCCCAATAGGGTGTGCTGGCCTGCCAGCGTTTGGCGGGGGTGCGCTGGGCCTGGTGCAGCACCACGCCGTCACTGGCGAAGGGCAGCGGGTGGTTGTACCAATAGGTGCGCCAGTGTACGGCCCGGGTAATGTCCTGGATGGGTTGGCTGTAGCGCTGGCTGTCGGTGAAGCCCCAGCGTGCGAGGCTGGCCAGCCGCTCGGTATATGACGCAGGGCCTTCGGGCCAGGCCCAGACGAACAGGCCGATGCCCGCCGCTTCGGTGTCGTTCAACTGTTTGCGGTTCATCAGCCCGGCCACTTTGCTGCGGGCATTGAGCCCGCCGCGTGCTGATTGCACATGGCCGTCGAGGCGCCAATAGAGTTCGCCCTGCAGCACCAGGTCGATAGGCTCCGGCAGCTGTTGGACAATGCCGGGGAGCTTGCGCGCGGAGGCTGACCAGTCCTGGCCCAGCACGCCATCGCCACGGCTGATCACTTGGCTCAACCGGCCCCCGCGATATTCCAGGGTCACCGCCACGCCGTCGACCTTGGGTTGAACCCAGACATCCTGACGGCTGCCCAGCCAGGCACTGACTGCTGGCTCATCCGCGAGTTTCTCCAGGCCGGTGTGGGCCACGGGATGTAGCAGCGTGCCACGCGCACCGGCCAGCGGGTTTTCGGGCGCCGTAGCGGGTTGGGCGACACATTTACGCCAGTGCGCAAGGCGCTGGCGGGCCTGGTCGTAGAGTTCATCGCTGACGGGGGACTGGCCGAGCCGATGGTAGCTGTCATCCCATTGGCGGATCTGCCCGGCCAGGGCGTCGACCTGTGTACGGGCCGCATCGGGGCAACTTTCGGCCCACGCCCAAAGGGGCAGGGCACTGAACAGGAGGGCAATCAGGAAGCGCATCATGAGCATCCTTGCTCGAAAAGGGAGCCCAGCCTAAGGGATTCCCTTGCCCACAAAAAAGCCCCGACGGTGCGGGGCTCTTTACGGGGTGTTTCGAATTACTTGAACAGGCCGCCCAAGGCTTTCACGGCATCATTCTTATCGGCCTTGGCCTCCTGGGTTTGCTGCTTGGCGTCGACTTTGGCCTGGGTTTCAGCAAGTTTGTTACAGCCTTTGTTGATCTGCTCCTGCGCCGCTTTGAAAGCCTTCACTTTCAGGGCGTCCTTCTGGGCTTCGGCTACATCGATCTTGGTTTGCAGGTCTGCCGATTGCTTCTGGCAGTCGCCGGAATTGCCGCCACCCAGCTGGGAACTCAGGGCGCCACTCAGTGCGCTCAGGTCGGCGGACTGGGCCGGCACGGCGAACAGGCTGAGCAGAAGGGCGGCAGGGGCGAGCGTGGAGATGCGCATGAAAAACCTCAATGTACGATTGTCTGCGCGCGTGTCTATCCCGGGCTGGCGCAGGGCAATATCCAAGTAAGGTAGAGGGCCCGAGAGGGCGCGGATTCTAGTGGGCCATTATTTGGCCTGCAAGCTTTGGATCCAAAAAGTGTGAAGGTCGTCCCTTGGGCAATAAAAAAGCCCCGCCGGGCGAACCCGGCGGGGCTTTGGGTGCAACGCGTGCTTACAGGCCGGCGGCGGTGCGCAGGTCGTTGGCGCGGTCGGTCTTTTCCCAGGTAAAGGTGGTGAAGGTATCGTCGCCGACAGTCTTCTGCGCAGGGGTACGGCCGAAGTGGCCGTAGGCTGCGGTTTCCTGGTACATCGGGTGCAGCAGGTCGAGCATGGTGGTGATCGCGTACGGGCGCAGGTCGAAGATTTCGCGCACCAGTTTGACGATCTTGTCGTCGCTGATCTTGCCGGTGCCGAAGGTGTTCAGCGAGATCGACGTAGGCTGGGCCACGCCAATTGCGTAGGAAACCTGAATCTCGCAACGCTCGGCCAGGCCGGCCGCGACGATGTTCTTGGCCACGTAACGACCGGCGTAGGCGGCCGAACGGTCCACCTTGGACGGGTCTTTACCGGAGAACGCACCCCCGCCGTGACGGGCCATGCCGCCGTAGCTGTCGACGATGATCTTACGGCCGGTCAGGCCGCAGTCGCCCACCGGGCCACCGATGATGAACTGGCCGGTGGGGTTGATGTGGAACTGGGTGTCTTTGCTCAGCAGTTCGGCAGGCAGTACGTGCTTGACGATCAGCTCCATCACGCCTTCGCGCAAATCGGCGTAGGAAACGTCCGGGTTGTGCTGGGTCGACAGTACGACAGCGTCGATGCCCACAACTTTGCCGCCTTCATAACGGCAGGTCACCTGGGACTTGGCGTCCGGGCGCAGCCAAGGCAGCAGGCCGTCTTTGCGCGCTTGCGCCTGGCGCTGCACCAACTGGTGCGAGAAGGTGATCGGTGCCGGCATCAGCACGTCGGTTTCGTTGCTGGCGTAGCCGAACATCAGGCCCTGGTCGCCGGCGCCCTGATCTTCAGGCTTGGCGCGGTCAACACCCTGGTTGATGTCGGGCGATTGCTTGCCGATGATGTTCATCACGCCACAGGTGGCGCCGTCGAAACCGACGTCGGAGCTGTTGTAGCCAATGTCAGTGATCACGTCACGGACGATCTGCTCCAGATCGACCCAGGCGGTGGTGGTCACTTCACCGGCGATGATCGCCACGCCCGTTTTCACCAGAGTCTCGCACGCCACACGGGCGAACTTGTCTTCAGCAATGATGGCGTCCAGCACCGCGTCAGAAATCTGGTCGGCGATTTTGTCCGGATGCCCTTCAGACACGGACTCGGAGGTGAAAAGGGAGTATTCGCTCATCTCGATGTTTTCCTGATATTTACCGATGGTGAGTGTCGCCAGTCGGTCGCTGAAAATGGCGGACCTGGATCTGGAAACCATTACGTAAACCTACATAGAGGCTTTCCCCGGGGACGAGCCCCGCAGCGGTGGCCCAACGGGCCAGATCGTCCTGTTCAAAACCCAACCAGAGATCACCGCAGGCCTCCTTGGCCCAACTCTGGTTGTGGCTGCATAAATCTGTGACCAGCAGGCTACCGCCGGGTTGCAGCAAATTCGCCATCTGCTTGAGGGCGTCAGCGGGGGCGGCAAAATGGTGCAGCACCATATTCAGCACCACGCAGTCGGCCTGCAGGTTGTTGTGATTAAGCGCGTCCGCCAACTGCAGGCGCACATTGCCCAGCGCTTCGCGTTCGCACAGCTGGCGGGCCAGTTCGAGCATCGCCGGGCTGTTGTCCAGCGCCGTGACCTGCTTGAAACGCCGCGCCAGGTCCGGCAGAAAACCGCCGTCCCCCGGGCCGACCTCCAGCGCCGTCGCCTCATTACTGAAGCTCAGCTTGTCCAGCAGCGCCAGTACGCTGTCGCGGTATTGAGGCAAGCCGGCGATCAGGTCCTGCTGGGCGCGAAACTTCTCGGCCACCCGTGCGAAAAAGTCCTGGCTCGCGGCGGCGCGCTGCCCGTGGACCTGGCCGATGCGCGACTGCACGTCGCCGGGCAGGCCCAGGTTGTCCACTTCGTCGAGCAGGGCGGCGTGCAGCTTGCCGCCGAGCAACTCGGTGTGGGGCAGGGCGCGGCGGTAAAAAATCGCATTGCCTTCACGGCGGGTGGCCACCAGGTCGGCCTGGGCCAGCACCTTGAGATGGTGGCTCATGCCCGACTGGCCGATGGCGAAGATCTGCGCCAGCTCCAGCACGCCGAAGGAGTCGTTGGCCAGTGCGCGCAATACGTTCAGGCGCAACGGATCACCAGCGGCCTTGCACAAGGCAGCCAGCTCATCGCCGTCGTCGGGACGCAGGGAGGGCACGGGTAAGTTCATAAGGCCAGCAGTCTAGAGACGGGGCGAAATCCCTGCAAGGCCAATATCAAAAAGTTTTGATATTGGTCGATAATCGGTGGTTATAAGCAGCCGCTATAACCTTTAGACGAACCGGTAGGCGTTTTCTGCAAGCGATTGCCGGGCAAACGGCAGGAAAAACACCTGCAAGTGACTATCTGTCATTGCCCGCAGGCGGTGGCTGAGGGAAAATGCCGGTCCTTTTTTCCGTTTCTTTTATTCACTCTCTATTTCAGAATCCTCAGGAGAACAGCGATGCCCAGCCGTCGTGAGCGTGCCAACGCCATTCGTGCCCTCAGCATGGATGCCGTGCAAAAAGCCAACAGCGGCCATCCCGGTGCCCCGATGGGCATGGCGGATATCGCCGAGGTACTTTGGCGTGACTACCTGAAACACAACCCGAGCAACCCGTCGTTCGCCGACCGCGACCGCTTCGTGCTGTCCAACGGCCACGGCTCGATGCTGATCTATTCGCTGCTGCACCTGACCGGCTACGACGTCACCATCGATGACCTCAAAAGCTTCCGCCAGCTGCACAGCCGCACCCCGGGCCACCCGGAGTTCGGCTACACCCCAGGCGTCGAGACCACCACCGGTCCCCTGGGTCAGGGCCTGGCCAACGCCGTGGGCTTCGCCCTGGCTGAAAAAGTGCTGGGCGCGCAGTTCAACCGCCCTGGTCACAACATCGTCGACCACCACACCTACGTGTTCCTGGGTGATGGCTGCATGATGGAAGGCATTTCCCACGAAGTCGCTTCCTTGGCCGGCACTTTGGGCCTGGGCAAGCTGATTGCTTTCTACGATGACAACGGCATTTCCATCGACGGCGAAGTCGAAGGCTGGTTCACCGACGACACGCCGAAGCGTTTCGAAGCCTACAACTGGCAGGTGATCCGCAACGTTGATGGCCACGATCCGGAAGAGATCAAGACCGCTATCGACACCGCCCGCAAGAGCGAGCAACCGACCCTGATCTGCTGCAAGACCACCATCGGTTTCGGCTCGCCGAACAAGCAAGGTAAAGAAGACTGCCACGGCGCCCCGCTGGGTGACGCGGAAATCGCCCTGACCCGCGCAGCGCTGAAGTGGAACCACGGCCCGTTCGAAATCCCGGCTGACATCTACGCCGAGTGGAGCGCCAAGGAAAAAGGCCTGGCGACCGAAGCCGAGTGGGACCAGCGTTTTGCTGCCTACTCCGCCGAATTCCCGGAATTGGCCAACGAACTGGTACGCCGCCTGGCCGGTGACCTGCCTGCTGACTTCTCGGAAAAAGCCTCGGCCTACATCGCCGAAGTCGCGGCCAAAGGCGAGACCATCGCCAGCCGTAAAGCCAGCCAGAACACCCTGAACGCGTTCGGCCCGCTGCTGCCTGAGATCCTCGGCGGTTCGGCTGACCTGGCCGGTTCCAACCTGACCCTGTGGAAAGGCTGCAAAGGTGTGTCGGCTGAAGATGCCAGCGGCAACTACATGTACTACGGCGTGCGCGAGTTCGGCATGAGCGCCATCATGAACGGCGTGTCCCTGCACGGCGGCCTGGTGCCTTACGGCGCGACCTTCCTGATGTTCATGGAATACGCCCGTAACGCCGTACGTATGGCCGCGCTGATGAAGAAGCGCGTGATCCATGTGTACACCCACGACTCCATCGGCCTGGGTGAAGACGGCCCGACGCACCAGCCGGTCGAGCAACTGACCAGCCTGCGTACCACGCCGAACCTGGATTGCTGGCGCCCAGCCGACGCGGTGGAATCCGCCGTGGCCTGGAAGCACGCGATCGAGCGCAAGGACGGCCCTTCGGCGCTGATCTTCTCGCGTCAGAACCTGCAGCACCAAGTGCGTACCGATGCGCAGATCGCCGACATCAGCCGTGGCGGTTACGTGTTGAAAGACTGCATCGGCGAGCCGGAACTGATCCTGATCTCCACCGGTTCCGAAGTGGGCCTGACCGTTCAGGCGTACGACAAGCTGACCGAGCAAGGCCGTAACGTGCGCGTTGTGTCCATGCCGTGCACCAGCGTGTTCGAAGCCCAGGACGCCGGCTACAAGCAATCGGTGCTGCCGTTGCAGGTCAGCGCACGTATCGCCATCGAAGCGGCGCACGCCGACTACTGGTACAAGTACGTGGGCCTGGAAGGCCGCGTGATCGGCATGACCACCTACGGTGAGTCGGCGCCGGCGCCAGCGTTGTTCGAAGAGTTCGGTTTCACCCTGGAAAATATCCTGGGTCAGGCTGAAGAGCTGCTGGAAGACTAAGGCTGTAGATTGAGGTGGCTGTACTGACGCCTTCGCGAGCAAGCCCGCTCCCACCTTTGGAATGCATTTCAAAGGTGGGAGCGGGCTTGCTCGCGAAGGCGGCGGCACATTCACCCCTTTACCCAAGGTAATCGAGAACCCCATGCCTCAACCGCGTCCCTACAAAGTTGCACTCAACGGCTACGGCCGTATTGGTCGTTGCGTCTTGCGTGCTCTGTTTGAGCGAGGGGCGGCAGCCGGTTTCGAGATTGTCGCGATCAACGATTTGGCCGACATGGCCAGCATTGAATACCTGACACGCTTTGACTCCACCCACGGCCGCTTCCCCGGCGAAGTGCGAGTGGAAGGCGATTGTCTGCATATCAACGGCGACTGCGTAAAAGTACTGCGCAGTGCCACCCCCGAGGGCATCGACTGGGCGGCGCTGGGCGTCGACCTGGTGTTGGAATGCTCCGGTGCCTATCACACCCGTGCCGATGGCCAGCGTTTTCTCGACGCCGGCGCACCGCGTGTGCTGTTTTCCCAGCCGATGGCCAGCGAGACGGATGTCGACGCCACCATCGTCTATGGCATCAACCAGGATTGCCTGACCGGCGACGAGCTGCTGGTGTCCAACGCTTCCTGTACCACCAACTGCAGCGTGCCGCTGTTGCGCCTGCTGGATCAGGCGATCGGCCTGGATTATGTGTCGATCACCACGATCCACTCGGCGATGAACGACCAGCCGGTCATCGACGCCTATCATCATGAAGACCTGCGTCGTACACGCTCGGCGTTTCAGTCGGTGATTCCAGTGTCCACCGGCCTGGCCCGCGGCATCGAAAGATTGTTACCGGAACTTGCCGGGCGAATTCAGGCCAAAGCCGTACGGGTGCCGACGGTGAACGTGTCCTGCCTGGACATCACTATGCAAACCGTCAGCGACACTGATGCGGCTGAGGTCAACCGGATCCTGCGCGACGCCGCCACCAGCGGTCCGCTCAAAGGCTTGCTGGCCTACACCGAGTTGCCGCACGCCAGTTGTGATTTCAACCATGACCCGCATTCGGCGATTGTCGATGCCAGCCAGACCCGCGTTTCCGGCCCGAGGCTGGTGAACATCCTGGCCTGGTTCGACAACGAATGGGGGTTTGCCAACCGAATGCTGGATGTTGCGGAACATTATCTGCACACCGCCTCTGCTAAATCTGCCCTTTAAATCAGACAATTCAGGAACTGCGACCCATGACCGTGTTGAAGATGACCGACCTCGATCTGCAAGGTAAGCGCGTACTGATTCGCGAAGACCTCAACGTCCCAGTCAAGGACGGTGTTGTCACCAGCGATGCGCGAATCCTGGCCTCGCTGCCGACCATCAAGCTGGCCCTGGAAAAAGGCGCGGCCGTGATGGTCTGCTCCCACCTGGGTCGCCCGACCGAAGGTGAGTTCTCCGCTGAAAACAGCCTCAAGCCTGTAGCCGACTACCTGAGCAAAGCCCTGGGCCGCGACGTGCCGCTGGTGGCTGACTACCTGGGTGGTGTGGACGTGAAAGCCGGCGACATCGTGCTGTTCGAAAACGTGCGCTTCAACAAAGGCGAGAAAAAGAACAGCGACGAACTGGCCCAGCAATACGCAGCCCTGTGCGACGTGTTTGTGATGGACGCCTTCGGCACCGCGCACCGCGCCGAAGGGTCGACCCACGGCGTGGCCAAGTTCGCCAAAGTCGCCGCCGCCGGCCCGTTGCTGGCCGCTGAACTGGACGCTCTGGGCAAGGCCCTGGGTGCTCCGGCGCAACCGATGGCCGCTATCGTTGCCGGCTCCAAGGTGTCGACCAAGCTGGACGTGCTCAACAGCCTGAGCCAGATCTGCAACCAGTTGATCGTCGGTGGCGGCATTGCCAACACCTTCCTGGCCGCAGCCGGCCACCCGGTGGGCAAGTCGCTGTACGAGCCGGACCTGCTGGACACCGCCCGCGCCATCGCCGCAAAAGTAAGTGTGCCGCTGCCGGTGGACGTGGTGGTTGCCAAGGAATTCGCCGAAAGCGCGGAAGCCACCGTCAAGCTGATCGCTGACGTAGCTGCCGACGACATGATCCTGGATATTGGCCCGCAAACTGCAGCCAACTTCGCTGAACTGCTGAAAGCCTCGCAAACCATCCTGTGGAACGGCCCGGTCGGCGTGTTTGAGTTCGACCAGTTCGGCAATGGCACCAAAGTGCTGGCCAAGGCGATTGCCGAAAGCTCGGCATTTTCCATCGCCGGCGGCGGCGACACCTTGGCGGCCATCGATAAATATGGCGTTGCTGACCAGATCTCCTACATTTCTACCGGTGGCGGCGCGTTCCTTGAGTTCGTCGAAGGCAAAGTCCTGCCGGCCGTTGAAGTGCTGGAAACCCGAGCCAAAGGCTAAGGCTCGTGATCCGGAAAAGGAGTATTCCCATGATCAAGTCGTTGGCATTGGTAATTGCAGCGGGCGTGTTGGCCGGCTGCGGCAGCACGCCCAGCGCGACGCCGGAACCCGGGAAGCCTCGGCCGGCGCCGAATAAAAGCTGCTACCAGGCCGATTGGCAAGCCGAGACCATGCCGGTGATCAACAAGCGCATCGGCAATGAACGGCTGGAGAAATACGACTCCGCGCCCAACGGTCAGGAACAGGGTTGCCCTTGACGGGTCTGATCAACTAACCGACTGCAGTGGGGGCCTTTGGGGCCCTCGTTCGAGGATTGGCAATGAAAGGCGTTTTCGCCCTGGCAGCCCTGGCCCTGTTGGCCGGTTGCAGCAGCATGAACTGTTCAACAAGGCAGAGCCTGCCGATAAATGGACCACCTGGACCTGCGACAGCAAGGCTGAGGTCAATTGGCGTTTTGCCAATCAGGCCCGTTCCGAAGTGGATGTACGCCTCGGTGGCTCGGACCAGGTTTATCGCCTTAAACAGGAGGTTGCCGCCTCCGGTGTGCTGTACAGCAACGACCAGCTGGCGTTTCACACAAAAGGCGAGGAAGGCCTGGTTTACTGGGTAGCCACCGATGATTTGATCGGGCGGGGCTGTAAAGCCCAGTAGGGTCTCAAATTTGATGAGATCCAATGTGGGAGCGGGCTTGCTCGCGAATGCGGTGGGCCAGTCATGCTTCAGGTAGCTGATACACCGCATTCGCGAGCAAGCCCGCTCCCACCGTAGATCCGGTTTCAAAGTGACATAGATTTTTAATCGGACACTGCAATAACGATTCAGCACGTCAGATGCACGAACCCTGACCTGCAATAACTTGAATAGCAGCCGCCGCTACGGCAGGCTTGCACGATTAACGACCCTCGACCGGGAGAGACAACACAATGGCACTTATCAGCATGCGTCAAATGCTGGACCACGCAGCCGAGTTCGGCTACGGCGTCCCAGCCTTTAACGTCAACAACCTTGAGCAGATGCGCGCCATCATGGAAGCCGCTGACAAGACCGACTCCCCAGTGATCGTCCAGGCTTCGGCCGGTGCCCGCAAATACGCCGGTGCGCCGTTCCTGCGTCACCTGATCCTCGCGGCAATCGAAGAATTCCCACATATCCCGGTGTGCATGCACCAGGACCACGGCACCAGCCCGGACGTGTGCCAGCGTTCCATCCAGCTGGGCTTCAGCTCGGTGATGATGGACGGCTCCCTCGGCGAAGACGGCAAGACCCCGACCGACTACGAGTACAACGTACGCGTTACCCAACAAACCGTGGCCATGGCGCACGCCTGTGGCGTATCGGTTGAAGGCGAGCTGGGCTGCCTGGGTTCGCTGGAAACCGGCATGGCCGGTGAAGAAGACGGCATCGGCGCCGAAGGCGTGCTGGATCACAGCCAGATGCTGACCGACCCGGAAGAAGCTGCGGACTTCGTGAAGAAGACCCAGGTTGACGCCCTGGCCATCGCCATCGGCACCAGCCACGGCGCCTACAAGTTCACCAAGCCGCCTACCGGCGACGTGCTGGCCATCGACCGCATCAAGGAAATCCACAAGCGCATCCCTAACACCCACCTGGTGATGCACGGTTCTTCCTCGGTACCGCAAGAGTGGCTGGCGATCATCAACCAGTACGGCGGCGACATCAAAGAAACCTACGGCGTACCGGTTGAAGAAATCGTTGAAGGCATCAAGTACGGCGTGCGCAAGGTCAACATCGACACCGACCTGCGCCTGGCGTCCACCGGTGCGATGCGTCGCCTGATGGCCACCAACCCGAGCGAATTCGACCCGCGTAAATTCTTCGGCGCTACCGTGACTGCGATGCGTGATGTCTGTATCGCGCGTTATGAAGCATTCGGTACTGCCGGTAATGGTTCGAAGATCAAGCCGATCTCGTTGGAAGCGATGTACCAGCGTTACCTGAAAGGTGAATTGAACGCCAAGGTCAACTAAGCCTCAGGCGTTAATGGAAAGCCCGCAGCGATGCGGGCTTTTTTGTGGGCGGGATTTGATCAGGCGGCGTTGGGCGTATCAAAACCACGATGTTCGATCACGCGGAAAACATCACTCACGTCCTGCACAAGAATGCGTGCGGTATTGGCCACGTTGTTAAGGTCGCGCTCGGCAAAGTCCGGCAGGCTGGAGCAGGCCATCAGGGTGAGGTGTTCGAGGGCGGCGTTGAGGCGTTCGCGCAGGCAGGCGTGCAGGTCCGGCAGTGGGGCTTCGCTGTCGATCAACAGGACGGGGTGGTCGGTAGCGTTTTCGGCGCAAGGGTAGAAGCGGCGGGGCGGTGACTGTTGCGTCATGGCAAATATTCCTCGTATCTAAAAGGACTACCGCCGCTCGCTGCGAAACGAATGGGTGGTAGCTGTGTGCGGGTTCGCAGACCGAGGATACGAGGAACCCGGCAGATCCGAAGATCTCCCACACACAGCCACCATAAAACAGACGAAGGGCGCCGAAGCGCTCATCGTTGTATTCATGATGCTTGGTTACACACGTATCGTTAGGGCTGCGAAACCCTATCGCCGTTCAATACCGGCGACGGGGCGAACTATAAGCGTGGTATTGGCTCACCGCAACGGCCCTGTAGGACACCGAACCCCTGTGGGAGCCGGGCTTGCCCGCGATGGCGGTGTATCAGCCAAACTATCCGCCGACTGATACGCCGCCATCGCGGGCAAGCCCGGCTCCCACAGGGATCGTTGGCGTGGAATGATCCCCGGGCTCGTCAGGACAATGCCTACACGATATGAGGCGATGCTCAGTCGTGATCAATATCCAGCTTGGCAAACGTCACCCGTGCGCCTTCCTTGCTGTTGCCACTGTTGTCCTGCACATACGCGCCGGCCTTGAAGTACAGCGGCTTGGCGCCCCATGCCGCGCCGATGCGTTCGTTCCACTCGCCGTCGGCGGCGTACACACTCAGCAGCCCGGCTTTGTTGAGGTTGATCACATAGGTGAAGGTTTTCTCCAGCGGCACATTGGAGGCGACGGTGATCACCCGCCCTTCGTCCTCATCGGGGCGCATGCGCACTTTGGCAACGATATTGCCGGTCTGGGTTTTTTCCTTGAATTGATACTCCAGCTTGATCAGTGGCTTCTGGCTGTCATACGCGTGAATCTGCCCAATTACGATCTTGCCACTGGAGGGCACCTGGTTGACGGCCAGGGTGGCGCGCAGGAAGTTGTCGGCGTCGGCGTAGGTCCAGTTGCGCAGGCGGCCGTCGGCGTAGGTCTCGCGCAGTTCGCTGCGTGGGTAAACGGCGTTTTCGGTGCGGGTACCGGTCACGGGTGTCCAGAATTGCACGTTGCTGCCTTCGGCCTGGAAATATTGGTCCTTGAAGCCGCTAAGCAGTTTCGGGGTGTCGATGGTCGCGGGGGCGAGCCAACGGGAATGCTCAGGTTCCAGGTGGAAAGGTCGATCATGGCGTAGGCCTTTTTACAGAGGGGTGTAGGCTATGGCCCTTGGGCCAGACAGGTTCTTTATAGGCGGTCGTCACGCACTTGTTAATTAATGCCTGGCAAATGTTTGGCGTCAAAATAGTGCCAAAAAGCCATGTTGCCCATGGGGCGGGGCCTACAGGCACTGACCGTTAGTCGGCTTCCTGAACTTTGGCGCAATGATGGCAGTGAGGTTACTTCTGATTTTTCAGAACCGGGGATAGAGTGAGCCCTCAATGTTTGTCCGGATGTTCTGTCAGAAATGACCGGAATAGTCCTAAGGAAGAGACGTAGCATGGAATGCGCTCCACACCACGGCGATGGCAGCTCGGTTCTTCTGGTGGTTGATGACTACCCGGAAAACTTGATCAGCATGCGTGCGCTTTTGCAGCGTGAAGACTGGCACGTGGTGACGGCCGGCTCCGGCCTGGAAGCCCTGGAGTTGTTGCTGCTGCATGAGGTCGACCTGGTACTGCTCGACGTGATGATGCCCGGTATGGACGGCTTCGAAGTGGCCCGCCTGATGCGCGGCAGCCAGCGCACGCACATGACCCCGATCATTTTTCTGAGTGCCAATGCCCAGTCACCGGCGGCAGTGCTGGAAGGCTACGCCAGCGGCGCCATCGATTACCTGTTTAAACCCTTCGACCCGCATATTCTCAAGCCCAAGGTCCAGGCCTTGCTCGAGCATCAGCGCAATCGCCGGGCGTTGCAGCGCCTGAGCCATGACCTGGAATCCGCCCGGGCCTTTAACGCCTCGGTGCTGGACAATGCCGCCGAGGGCATTTTGGTGGTGAGTGAGGACGGCGTGATCGAATACGCCAACCCGGCGATCTCGCGCCTGCTTAATGCCACGATCCAGGAGTTGCAGGGCCAGGAGTTTCTAGGTTTCCTGCAAAAGCCCCACGTCCCCGCCTGGCCCGGCTCGCAGATGTACGAAGGGTTTCGCAAAGGCGAGACCTGGCGCCTGCATGACGCCATCTTGCGCACCGGCCGTGGCCAGCAGGTGCCGGTGGCCTTGTCGTGCGCGCCGTTGCCGGCCGAGCAGAAGGCTATGGTGGTCACGGTGCTGGACATGTCCGAGGTGCGGCACCTGCATCAGCAGCTGGAGTTCCAGGCGGTTACCGACCCGCTGACCGGGCTGTTGAACCGACGCGGTTTCTATCAGGCGGTCGAGCACATCCTGCTGCGCAGCGAGCGCGGCGAGCCGTCACTGGTGCTGCTTTACCTGGACCTGGATGGCTTCAAACGGGTCAACGATTCGCTGGGGCATGATGCTGGCGACCGCGTGCTGCGCTGGGTCTCGGAGCAATTGCAGGGTTGCCTGGGGGCCGGCGATATCCTGGGCCGCATGGGGGGGGATGAGTTTACCGCGTTGCTGGCGCTGGAATTCCCGGAGCAGGCGGCAAAGGTCGCGGAAAAACTGATCGAGCGCGTGTCGATCTGCCAACAGGTGGATGGGCTGGATGTGATGCTCGGCGTCAGCATCGGCATCGCGACCTTTCCGGACTGTGGTTCGGACTTGAATGGCCTGCTGCGCGCCGCCGATATCGCCATGTACGAAGCCAAGCGTGCGGGCCGTCAGCAATATCGCTATTACGATCAGGAAATGAACGGCCGCGCCCGCTCGCGGCTGATGCTGGAAGACAGTGTGCGCACAGCGATTCAAAACAAGGACTTCACGCTGGTGTACCAGCCCCAGGTGGCTCTTGCGGACGGGCGCTTGCGTGGGGTCGAAGCGCTGTTGCGCTGGCAGCATCCCAGTGTCGGTGACGTGCCACCAGGGTTGTTTTTGCCGCTGCTGGAAGAGGCGCGGCTGATCAGCCAATTGAGCGCCTGGATCTATCAGCAGGTCGCCGCCCAGCGTCAGGCATGGCAAACCACCTTCGATGCGGAGCTGGTGTTGAGCGTGAGCCTGAGCAGCAGCCAGTTCAATATGCCCAACCTGGCCAACCAGTTGGCGCAAGTGCTCGAGCGGCATGGGCTGCAGCCCCGGCAGCTGGAGGTGGAAATCGGCGAAGACTGCCTGATGAGCAACCTGGAAGATGCGGCCAAACAGCTCAATTTACTGCGCCGGGTCGGGGTGCGTATCGCCCTGGATGACTTTGGGATGGGCTCGTGTTCCCTGGCCCATCTGCGCGATCTGGCGTTCGACACCCTCAAGCTTGACCCACGATTGGTTGCGCGCCTGCCGGGCTCGGCGCGGGATGCGGCGATGGCGCGCAGCATTATCGAGCTGTGCGGGCATTTTGATGTGCTGGTGGTGGCCGAGGGCGTGGAAACCGCTGAGCAAGCCCAGTGGCTCAAGGCCAATGGTTGCCCGTTTATCCAGGGCCCTGGGCGGCGCAACCGTTGATGGCCGAGGAAATCGCCGACTGGTCACGCGCCCGCCTGCGCTGAATTCGCTACACTGGCGCCCATTCGAACCCTGTTGCAGACCCCATGACCGCGCTGAAATACCTCCAGGCCTACCCCGCTGCCCTTCAGGAGCAAGTGCGCCAACTGATCGCCAAGGACCAGTTGGGCGCCTACCTGGACCAGCGTTATCCTGAACGCCACGCCGTGCAGAGCGACAAAGCGCTGTATGCCTACGCATTGGCCTTGAAACAGGAACACCTGCGCAACGCGCCGGCCATCGACAAGGTGCTGTTCGATAACCGCCTGGACCTGACCCACCGCGCCCTGGGCCTGCACACCACGATTTCCCGGGTGCAGGGCGGCAACCTCAAAGCCAAGAAAGAGATCCGTATCGCCGCGTTGTTCAAGGAGGCCGCGCCGGAATTTCTGCGCATGATCGTGGTGCATGAGCTGGCGCACTTCAAGGAATCGGACCACAACAAGGCGTTCTACAAACTCTGCGACTACATGATGCCCGGCTACCATCAGGTGGAATTCGACCTGCGGGTGTACCTCACGTATCGCGACCTGCAGGGCAAGCCCTGACCGCACAAGGCGACCACCATGGATGTGAGCAAGACCAAAAGCAGCTTTTACCGCCGCCTGTACGTGGCCTACCTGATCGACAGCGGCCACGCCAACAGTGTGCCGGCGCTGACCGATGCCACCGGCATGCCCCGGCGCACGGCACAGGACACGATTGCGGCGTTGGCCGACCTGGACATCGTGTGTGAGTTCGAGCAGCAAGACGGTGCCCGCAACCATGCGGGGCACTATCGGATTCGTGACTGGGGGGCGATTGACCGGCGCTGGATCGAGGCTAATCTGGCGGCGATCAAGCACGTCCTGGACTACCCCTGAAGGCTTCATGTGGCGAGCGAGCTTGCTCGCGTTGGGCTGCGCAGCAGCCCCAAACCAGGCGCCTGGTAATGCCTGGCACAGTGCGTTGGCCCCAATGGGGCCGCTTCGCGGCCCAACGCGAGCAAGCTCGCTCGCCACAGAGGGCCTCAGTTGTCGGGAGATTGATTAAATCCGGCGCATACCGATGTGTGGAATGTCATCCTCCAGGTATTCCTCACCCGCCACCACAAACCCGTACCGCCCGTAATACCCCTGCAGGTGCGCCTGGGCTGACAGAAAGATCGGCGTTTCGGGCCAGATTTTTTCAATCTGCTTAAGCGCCTCGTTCATCATCTGATGCCCCAGCCCGGTGCCGCGTGCCACCGGCGCGACGATCACCCGGCCGATCACCACATCGCCGCCCTGGGATTGCGGGTCCAGCAGGCGCAGGTACGCCACCAATTCATTGTCTTGCCAGGCCATCAAGTGGTGGGTGTCGCCGGACAGGTCCTGCCCGTCGAGGTCCTGATACAGGCATTTCTGTTCCACCACAAAGACCTCGTTGCGCAGGCGCAAAATGGCATAGAGCTGCTCCTTGCCCAGGTCATCGTGATGTTTGCAAACCCAATCGACTGCCATGCTGTGTTCTCGCGTAAATGTCTGTTGCCGATAGTAAGCGTGGCGGGCAACGCTGTCTAAAATCAGCTATTTTTGTGAGTGAAATCAATTTGCCATCATTGTGTGGGTTCGCCACCCGTTTCTTTGTGTAATCTGAGCTACTGTTAACACCTCAGGTGCCGCCTGAGTTAAGGCCACCGCCTGCCTGCCAAGGACTTTGAGCATGCCGCGATTCTCTCGTGCCGTTGCTTTGATTGGAGTGTTATTGCTGGCCCAGCCTGCTGTCGCACAGCGTTTGCGCCTGGTAGCGGATGCGTGGCCACCCTTTACCGATTCCACCCTGATCAATGGCGGCCTGGCCACCGACATTGTCAGCACGGCCCTGGCTCGTGCGGGCTACGCCAGTGATTTCGAGCAGGTGCCCTGGGCCCGGGCGCTGATGGGCGTTGGCGACGGGCGCTATGACGTGCTGATCAACGCCTGGTACGACGATGCACGTACGCAGCTGGGCCAGTTCTCCAGCGAATACCTGCTTAACCGCGTGCGGTTCATCAAGCGGCGTGACGACCCCATCGAATTCCAGAACCTTGCGCAATTGCACGATGCCCCCATCGCGGTGGTGCGCGGGTATGCGTATTCGGCGGCCTTCGATGCGGATGCGCAGTTGCAGAAAGTCCCTGTGCATAACTTCGCCATGGCCGTGCGCATGCTCGCGGCGCAGCGGGTGCGGCTGACGCTGGAGGATGAATATGTGGCGCGCTATTACCTGGCGCGTGAATCGGCGCGGGTGCGCAATGCGGTGGAGTTTTTACCCACACCGCTGAGCGAAAACAGCCTGCATATTCTGGTCAGCCTGAAGAACCCACAGCACGAACAGATCGTCGCCAGCTTCGATCGTGAGATTGCCAGGATGAAGGAGGACGGCAGTTATCAGCGGTTGATGAAGCAGCATGGGATGTAGGGTTGTTAGGGGCCCCATCGCAGGCAAGCCAGCTCCCACACTTGAAGGTATTCGCAATTCAAAAATGTGGGAGCTGGCTTGCCTGCGATGGCGATTCAAGCCGCGCTGGTGTCCTTGATCAGATGCGCCGCCAACGTCCTGAGCGGCCCCAACTGCCGGCAAATCAATGCCAACTGTGTCTGCACCAACCGTTGGCCTTCATCAATCTCATCCGGCATCTGTTCCAGGTCCGCCGCCAGGGCTTCCTCGGCATCGCTCTGGATCGCAATCGGCTGTTTGTTCGCCAGCCCCGTGGCGATTTCATCAATGCTCGCCGCCAGGCTATTCCCGGCGCCGTCGATCAGGTGCTCGCGCACCTCGGCCGGCAGTTGGGTTTCGCGGTGCGCGCCCAGGCCGGACAAGTAGCTGAGCAAGGTGTGGGACAACACCAGGAAGCGGAACCCCACGTCCGCTTCCTTACGGAAGTGCCCCGGCTCCATCAGCATATTCGCCAGCGTGGTGGACAGCGCCGCATCGGCGTTGTGCGCGTTGCGCCGGGCCAGGCGATAGGCCAGGTCATCGCTCTTGCCGGCGGCGTATTGCTGCATGATTTGTCGCAGGTAGATGCTGTTGCAGGTCAGGGTGTTGGCCAGCACTTTGTTCAGGCGTCGGCCTTGCCAGTCCGGCAGGAAGAGGAACACCGCCAGGCCCGCGATCAGGCTGCCGAGCAAGGTATCGAACAGGCGCGGCAGGAACAGCCCGTAGCCATCGCCCACCTGGTTGAAGCAGAACAGCACCATCAGGGTGATCGCGGCCGTGGCCAGGGTGTAGCGGGTGGTGCGGTTGATAAAGAACACCAGGCCGGCGGCGATGGCGAACATCGATTGCACCAGCGGGCTTGGGAACAGGTCGAACAGCGCCCAGGCCACGGTCAGGCCGATGGCGGTGCCGATAATCCGCTGGCCGAGCTTGCGCCGGGTCGCGCCGTAGTTCGGTTGGCACACAAACAGCGTGGTGAGGATGATCCAGTAACCCTGCGACGCGTGGATCGCGTGCAGGGTGCCGTAACCCACGGTCAGCGCCAGGGCCAGGCGCAAGGCGTGACGGAACAGCAATGAGGTCGGCGTCAACTGCGTACGCAGGCGGGTCCACATTTCCTTGAGGTTGCGCGGGGCGCGGTCCAGCAGGTTGCTGTCGGTGGCATCGGCCAGGGCGTCGGGGTTGCTGGCGTCGCCGAGCAGGCGGTCAAGGGTCGACAGGTTGGCCGCCAGGGCGCGCAACGAGCGCAGCAGGCCGCGCCAGGCCGGGTTGCTCTGGATGCGCAGGTGTTCCAGCGAGGCGTTCAGGTCGCCCAGGGCTTCGGCGAAGCTGTCGTCATAAATGAACGGCTGGCGCAGCTGGATCGACTCGCCCAGGGTCTGGCACGCCTTGCCTTGCTGGCGCAGCAGCCGCTGGCAGCGGAACAGCACATCGCTGTGGAAGAAGGCGTCGGCCAGTGCGTTGTAGGGGTAATGGGAGGAACTGGCGCGCTCATGGATGTCCTGGGCCAGGAAGTACAGCTTCAGGTAGCGGCTGACCTTCGAGCCTGGGCGACCATTGCCTACGCGGTGCAGGATGATTTCCTTCGCGGCATTCAGCGCCGCCACCACGCGGCCGTTCTGCTGGGCCAGTTCCAGGCGGCGTGCTTCCACATCCAGCTGGCGGATCGGCTCGAACAGCGACGACTTGAGCTTGAGGTAACGCCCCAACTCGCGGAACAACCGCGCCAGGCTCTGCTGCACCGGCTGATTGGAAAACAACGCCTGCCACAGCACCGAGAGCACCCCATACCAGGCGGCGCCGGCCACCAGCAGCAGGGGTTCGTGCCAGAAGTCCGAGACCGCGCCGCCGCGCTGGTCCACGCCGATCATGGTGTACACCGAGAGGATCAGTGTCGCCGAGGCAATCGCGCCATAGCGCTCGCCCAGCGCCCCGAGCATGGTCAGGCAGAAACTGGCCAGGGCCAGGGCGATCGCAAAGATCCAGGGGTAAGGGAACAGCAGCTCCACCGACAGCGCGGCGATGCTGAAACACACCAGTGTCACCGCCAGGGCATTCAGGCGGCCTTGCCAGCTGTCATCGGTCTCGGCCAGGGCGCTGGCGATAATCCCCAGGAACAACGGGATCAGCAGCGTCATTTCATCCTGATACCAGCACAGCGCCATGCTGCCGGTGAGGGCGATGAATACCCGTACGCTGTAACTGAATTTATCCAGCGCCCACAGGCGCCGCATGGACTGCTTGAACGAGGTCGATGACATGAAGTCTGGAGTCTTCCGGGACGATGCCGTTAAATTGAGCTATCAAGGACGTCACGGCAAGCGTGGCGATCACATCCAGCAGCGAAATTTATTCCCGCCACTGTCTACAGACCACCACAAAACTAGTGTGGGAGCTGGCTTGCCTGCGATAGCGATGTTGGATTCACTACCGCTATCGCAGGCAAGCCAGCTCCCACAGGGAATTACACTTCAAGTTTGAGGTTTGTATCAGGCGTATTGCGCGGCCGCGTAGCCGGAAGCCCACGCCCACTGGAAATTGAACCCGCCGAGGTGACCGGTCACATCCAGCACTTCGCCGATAAAGTACAAACCAGGGCTTTTCAGCGATTCCATGGTCTTGGACGACACTTCCCGCGTGTCCACCCCGCCCAATGTCACCTCCGCCGTGCGGTAACCCTCGGTGCCCGCCGGCACCAGTTGCCAGCTCGCCAGTTTTTGCGCGATATCGGCCACTTCGGCGTGGGTGTACTGCTTCATCGGCTTGGACGCGAACCAGGTCTCCGCCAGCAGATTGGCCATCTTCTTGGTGAAGATCTCGCCCAGCAGGGTTTTCAACTCGCTGTTAGGGCGTTCGACCTGTTGCTGTTGCAGCCAGGTGTGCGCGTCGTGGTCGGGCAGCAGGTTGATTTCAAGCGTGTCGCCGGGTTCCCAGTATGAGGAAATCTGCAAAATCGCCGGGCCGCTGAGGCCACGGTGGGTAAACAGGATGTTTTCGCGAAAGCTCTGGTTGTTGCAGCTGACCAGGCAATCGACCGAGGTGCCGGACAGCTCGCCACACACTTCCTTGAGCTGGTCGGTGATGGTGAACGGCACCAGCCCGGCGCGGGTCGGCAGCAGTTCATGGCCGAACTGCTTGGCCACCTGGTAACCAAAACCGGTAGCGCCGAGCGTAGGAATTGACAGGCCACCGGTGGCAATCACCAGCGATTCGCAGCGCAGTTCACCCAGGGTAGTCTGCAACTGATAGCCGCCGTCGACTTTGGCGATTTCCTCGATCGAGGTGTCCAGGTGCAGGCTTACGCCGGTCTGGATGCACTCGTCCAGCAGCATGCCGAGGATGTCGCTGGATTTGTTATCGCAGAACAGCTGGCCGAGTTTCTTCTCGTGGTACGGCACGCCGTGCTTGGCCACCAGCCCGATAAAATCCCATTGGGTATAGCGCGCCAGGGCCGACTTGCAGAAGTGCGCATTGTGCGAGAGGAAGTTGGCCGGCTCGGTGTACATATTGGTGAAATTGCAGCGGCCACCGCCCGACATCAGGATCTTTTTGCCGGCCTTGTTCGCATGGTCGATCAACATCACCTTGCGCCCCCGCCCAGCGGCGGTCAGCGCGCACATCAAGCCTGCGGCGCCGGCGCCAATGATCACAACTTCGGTCGAGCGCAAAACGGTGTCCTCATACAAATTCTGAATTGGAATACAGTTAAATGTGGGAGCGGGCTTGCTCGCGAATGCGGTGTATCAGTCGACAGATTCGGTGACTGACACTCCGTATTCGCGAGCAAGCCCGCTCCCACATTTTTTGATCTCTGTATAGCTTGAGATCTTTACAGGATCCGCACGCGCAACGAACGGCCTTTGATCTTGCCGTCGTTCAAACGCTGCAACGCCTGCTTGGCGATGCCGCGTTCCACGGCCACGAAGGCCTGGAAGTCGAAGATCGCGATCTTGCCGACCTGGGCACCCGGGATGCCGGCTTCACCGGTCAACGCGCCGAGGATGTCGCCCGGGCGAACCTTGTCTTTACGGCCGGCGGCGATGCACAGGGTGCTCATCTGCGGCAACAACGGGCCACCGCTTTGCGGCTTGAGGTTGTCCAGTTGGTCCCAGTTCAGCGGCGACTTCTGCAGTTGCTCGATGGCCTGGGCGCGATGCGCTTCGGACGGTGCCACCAGGCTGATCGCGATACCGGTCTCACCGGCACGGCCGGTACGGCCTACACGGTGGATGTGGATTTCCGAATCGCGGGCCAGTTCGACGTTGATCACCATGTCCAGCGAGTCAATGTCCAGGCCACGGGCGGCGACGTCGGTGGCCACCAGTACGGAGGTGCTACGGTTGGCGAACATCGCCAGCACCTGGTCACGGTCGCGTTGTTCCAGGTCGCCATGCAGGCCAACCGCGGAAATGCCCTTGGCAGTCAGGTGATCCACGGTTTCCTGCACTTGCTGCTTGGTAAAGCAGAAGGCCACGCAGGAAGCCGGACGGAAGTGCGCCAGGACCTTGGTCACCGCGTCCATGCGCTCTTCCGGGGAAATCTCGTAGAAACGCTGCTCGATCTGGTCGTCGGAGTGGAAGGCTTCGGCCTTCACTTGCTGCGGCGCACGCATGAACTTGGACGCCAGCTGCTTGATGCTCACCGGGTAGGTGGCCGAGAACAGCAGGGTCTGGCGACGGGCCGGGGTCTTGCTGATGATGTCTTCGATGGCGTCGTAGAAACCCATGTCGAGCATGCGGTCGGCTTCATCGAGGATCAGCGTGTTCAAGCCGTCCAGCACCAGCGAACCTTTGCGCAGGTGCTGCTGGATGCGGCCCGGGGTGCCGACGATGACGTGGGCGCCATGCTCCAGCGAGGCGATCTGCGGGCCCAGGGACACGCCGCCGCACAGGGTCAGCACCTTGATGTTGTCTTCGGCGCGGGCCAGGCGGCGGATTTCCTTGGCCACCTGGTCGGCCAGCTCGCGGGTCGGGCACATGACCAGGGCCTGGCAGCCGAAATAGCGCGGGTTGATCGGGTTCAGCAGGCCGATGCCGAAGGCGGCGGTCTTGCCGCTGCCGGTCTTGGCCTGGGCAATCAGGTCCAGCCCCTTGAGGATCACCGGCAAGCTTTGCGCCTGGATCTGCGTCATCTCGACATAACCCAGCGAGTCGAGGTTAGCCAGCATGGCGGCGGAGAGCGGCAAAGTATTAAAAGCGGTGGCGATGGTAGTCACGGGACTGGCTCTGCAAAACAAAATGTCGCGCAGTGTAGCAGGCCCCCTAGGGTTTCTTTGTATGTTCTCGACGAGGAGTAGAGGGGCCGCCTCAAGTTATCAGCTTCAAGCCGCAAGCCTGAGGCTAATAACTTGGGGCTTGCAGCTGCTTCAATGCTCAATGTCGTGCTCACGACTGACCACGCGTTTGCCGTCTTTTGGCGACAATTGCAGGAAGATCGCCGCCGCCAGCATCGCCATGATGCCCACGGTGAGGAAGGTCAGCTGGAAGGCGCCGAGCACGCTGTCCACCCCGTCATTGCCCGCCTCAGCGGTGAACCCGCCCAGCAGTGCACCGGCGCAGGCCACCCCCAGGCTCAGGGACAATTGCGCCACCACCGAGAGCAGACTGTTGCCGCTGCTGGCCTGGGCGTCGTCGAGGTCAATCAGGGTGACGGTGTTCATCGCGGTAAATTGCAGCGAGTTGATCGCCCCCAGGATCGCCAGCATGCACAGCAGCAGCGGGTAGGGCGTGTGCTCGCTGACCAAGCCCATACTGGCCAGCATGATGCCCAGCGCCAGGGTGTTGCCGGTCAGCACAATGCGGTAGCCCAGGCGTTCGATCAGTGGCCGTGCAATGGACTTGGCAAACATCGCCGCCGCCGCCAGGGGCAGCATGCTCATGCCGGCTTCCGAGGGTGAATAACCCAGCGCCACCTGCAGCAGCAGCGGCACCAGAAACGGCAGCGCGCCACTGCCCAGGCGCGCAAACAGGTTGCCGAGGATGCCCACCGCAAAGGTGCGGGTCTTGAACAGCACCGGCGAAAACAGCGGGTTATCGATATGCCCGGCACGCAGCCAGTACGCCGCCAGGCACGCCAGCCCACCGAACAGCAGCAACATCACCCGCAGGTGCGGCAGGTGCAGTTCGCCCAGGCCCTCCATGGCGATGGTGATCAGCACCATCGCCGCGCCGAACAGCACAAACCCCACACTGTCAAACCGCGTCCGCTCGCTGCCGCGCAGGTCGGGAATCAGTTTCCACACGGCGTAGCAGCCGATCATGCCCACGGGCAGGTTGATCAGGAAGATCCAGTGCCAGGTCAGGTATTGCACCATCCAGCCGCCCATGGTCGGGCCGAGCAACGGGCCGAGCAGCCCGGGGATGGTGATAAAACCCATGATCCGCACCAGTTCGGAGCGGGGGTAGGCGCGCAGTACCACGAGCCGGCCGACCGGCAGCATCAGCGCACCGCCCAGGCCCTGGATCACCCGTGCGCCGACCAGCATCGTGAGGCTGCTGGACAAGGCACACAGCAAGGAGCCGATGCTGAACAGCATGATCGCGCCGAAGAAGATTTTTTTGGTGCCGAAGCGGTCAGCGACCCAGCCCGACGCCGGGATCAGCAAGGCCACGGTGAGCATGTAGGCGATCACCACCCCTTGCATGCGCAGTGGGTTTTCCGCCAGGTCTCGGGCCATGGCCGGCAGTGCCGTGTTGAGAATCGTCCCATCCAGCGACTGCATAAAGAAGGCAATCGCGACCACCCAGGGCAGCCAGCGGGCGGTCTTGGCATCGAGGGGGGCACGATTGGGCATGGGTTACCTTTTTGTTAGCAGGCTATGTGTCGGCGATTATGCGCCATTCGTCGCTCCTTTTCCCACAGGCTGTTCGTCTAATTCCGACACCGTTGCGTGCTCGCCCACCAGGAAATCCAACAACGCACGGTGCACCGCCAGGGCCGCCTCGCGGGACTCCAGGTCCAGCAGATGACCGGTGTGTTCGGCCACGGCAAAGCTGCTGCGGCCTACGTATTGTTTGAACAGCTGGGCATCGGCGGCGGGGGTGTATTCGTCCAGCGTACCGTTGAGGAAGTGCACCGGGGTTTCAATCCGGGTGAGCGCCGGCAGGTAGTTGCCATCGCCCAGGGCCAGTACCTCGGTGGATATGAAAGCGCGCCTGGCGGTACTCGGTGGTGGCCATGTTCGACAGGTGGCGATGGTTATTGCGCTTGAGGCGCGGCGACAAGTATTTGCCGACGGTCTCGTTGAGCAGATGGCCGACGGCGGATTTGTCATCGGCCTCGATCAGCACGCGCACGCGCTCCACATAATCGAGCATGGCCTGGTTGAGGTTGGGTGCCAGGGCCATCACCACCGAGCTTTCGATGGACGGCGGGTTGTGCGCCAGGGTCAGCAACGTGGAGATGCCGCCCCAGGAGGCCGATACCAGATGGTTGACCTGAAAGCGCTCCACCAGCGCCCGCAGGATCTGCACTTCGTCGTCCTTGGTCACCAGGTCGAGGTCGGTATTGTGTTCGCGTGAATAGCCGGAGAACGGCAAATCGAACAGCAGCACATTGAAGTGCTCGGCCAGGCATTTGCTGGTGCGGGCAAAGGAGCGTGTGGTGGACAGCGCGCCATTGACCATCAGCACGGTTTTTTTTTGCGGGTCTGTACCCAGTTGCTCAACATGAACGTTGTAGTGCTTGAACAGCTTCTCTATGACAAAACTTCCATGGTTCATGTCAACGCTCCAGCTTGCCCTTCCCGGGCAAGGTCGTGCTCTGGTTGGTAGGGTGGCGGGATGCCACTAACCCTTATAGCGAGGTTTTTTGCGGGCGACAACAGGCCGTGGGGAGAGCCGTTTGATATGAGATTTAGCGGTAGGAAGGGGCGAGGCGAGGCGTCTGAAAACAACACAAGACAATGTGGGAGCTGGCTTGCCTGCGATGCAGACACCTCGGTGTATCAGTTACACCGCAGTGATGCCATCGCAGGCAAGCCAGCTCCCACACGGGAGTAGCGGTGCTTATAAGGTGAGGGTAAGGCGTTTTACCAGGGCGCCCGGCAGCAGATTGGACGCGGTGTTGCGCTGGCCGTACGTGCTGGCCGACAGCAGCAGTTCCCGATCAGCGGTCAGTGCTTCCAGCTGCGAACCCAGCAGTTGGTAGACGCTGTCATCGAAGCGCATGGTGCTGACCGGTGCCTTGATCACGCCGTCTTCCACCCAGAACGTGGCGAAGCGCGTCATGCCGGTCAGCCGCGCTGCGGGCAGGTCGGAGTAGTTCAGGTACCACAGGTTACTGATGTAGAGCCCGGTGCCCAGTTGCTTGAGGATATCGGCCTGGGCCAGCTCGCCCGCCGCCATCTGCAAGGCGCTGGGGGACTCGTCGCTGCTGGCGCCGTTGGCGCTTAGGCCATATTCGGCGGCGCTGCGCGAATTCACCAGTTGGCCGCAGGCAGTGCCGGCATTGATCAGCGTCACATCGTTGCGCGGGTAGCCTTCGCTGGAGAACGCCTGGCTCAGGGAACCGCTGATCTGTTCTTTCACCGTCACCAGCGGGCTGAGGTGCTGCTCACCGGCGTACAGCCGCTGCAAGGCGCTGCCTTTGCTGGCGATGGCCTGGGCGGAAAACCCACCCCAGGTGATGATGCTGATGATCTCTTCCAGCGCGGCCGGTGCCAGGTAGGCGCGGTATTCCCCGGGCGCCAGTGTGTGCAATGGGCGGCCGAGGAATTCCAACTGTTCGCGGGCCAGCTGGAAGCGGCGGGCGAACTCGACGCTGTTCCATTCATCACCGGCGTAGCTGGCTTTCACCGCCTCGCCATTGGCGTGGAACAGGCTGAAATCGAAGTTGAAGCTGTTGGCCTGATGCCAGCCGAACGCCCCGTTCGAGCTGGCAAAGCCACGGCTGATAGGGCCTGCGGCATAGAAACCGACCAGGTCGACACCCTCTGCCGCCTGGCTGATTTCCTCGAGTACCTGGGCCAGTTCGGGCAGCGGTCGAGCCTGTTCGTTGTGGCTTTGCCAGGCGTTGTGGTTAAGCAACAGGTACGGGTCATGGGGCAGCAGCGGCAAGGTTTCGCGCAGTTGCTGCAAGCCGTCGGCGAGGCGCTGGCGGTCCAGCTCGGGCTCACCGGCGAGGGTGATGCCGAGGTCGGCATGGCGCCCGTCGTTGATCAGCTTCAGGGTGAGGCTGGCCTGCTGCACCTGGCCGGCCTGGCGCACCTTGGCGTGGTTCAAGCGTACGAATTCGGAGGACTCGTCCGCGTAGCCGAGGTGAAATTGTTCCTTGTCGGTGATGGCCTGCTTGAGCCACTCCACCAATGCCTTGAAATTCTGCATCAGGCATCTCCCCCAAATACGTCAACGTTGCTGAATACGCAGGCCGGCGATGCATGGCCTACGCGGATCACCTGGTTGGGTTCGCCTTTGCCGCAGTTCGGCGTGCCCAGTACCTTGAAGGTGCTGGCGTCGCCCACCGCGCTGAGGTTGCGCCAGAACTGCGCGGAAATCGCCCGGTAGTTGGGGTTTTTCACCACGCCCTTCAGCTCACCGTTTTCAATCAGTTGGCCCCATTCGCAGCCGAACTGGAATTTATTACGCGCATCGTCAATGGACCACGAACGGTTGGTCGACATCAGGATGCCGTTTTCGATACCGCCAATCAGTTGCGCCAGGCTCTGGTCGCCGGCCTCGATATTCAGGTTGGCCATGCGGTCGATCGGTGGGCGGTTCCAACTGCTGGCGCGGCTGTTGGCCACCCCGCTCATGCCCGAGCGAAATTGCGACAACGCACCGCCCAAAGGCTTGAGCAGCAGCCCCTCGCGGATCAGGAACTGCTTGCTGGCGTGGGTGCCATCGTCGTCATGGCTGTAGCTGGCGAGTTGTTCGGGGATGTCCGGGTCGAACGTCACATTGAGCAGTTTGGAGCCATATTGCAGGTGGCCGAAGTCCTCGGCCTTGACGAAGCTGGTGCCGGCGTAATTGCGCTCATCGCCCAGGATGCGATCCAGCTCCAGCGGGTGGCCGATGGATTCGTGGATCTGCAGGATCATCTGATCGGGCATCAGCAGCAGGTCACGTGTGCCCTGGGGGGTGTTCGGTGCGAGCAGCAGTTGCAGGGCTTCGTCAGCGATGCGCGGCGCGGCGCCGACCAGGCCGAAGCGGTTGATCACGTCAAACCCGCCTTGCTGGCCGAAGTTGCTGCCGCCCAGGGTACGCGATTGGCTGTCGTTGCCGTCGTAGGCCGTGACATTCACGCCGGGGAACACAAAGCGCTGGGCCTGGCGCAATTCGGCGCCGGCACTGTTGAGGTAGATCTGTTCCACGTGTGTCAGGCCGAGGCTGACTTCCCAGTTCACCAGGCGCTCGTCCTGGGGCACGGCGGCTGATTCGTCGCCGAGCAATTGGTAGCAGTCGCTCAAGGACGGAAAGGTTTGCTCAAGGTTGGGGGACAGGTAGTCGGCGACGTCGCTGGACACCTGTTGATCGCGCAGGTCGAGCAAGGCATGGGGCTTGATCAGGCGCGCTTGCTGTTCGGCACGCTCGAGTGCGGCTTGCAGGCCGCGCAGGGAAATATCGTGGGTCGCGGCGTAGGCTTCCACGCCGTTGACACGCACGGTGAGCATCGCGCCTTCGTCGTGGTTCAGGTGTGGCGGTTCGGCGACGTTTTTGCGCACCGACAGGTACTGGCCGGATTCGCGCAGGTAACGCAGGGAGAAGAAATCGGCGGTGGTGCGCAGGGCACTGAACTGTTTCTTGAGTGTGGCGTGGTAGTCGAACATGGGGCCTTCCTTGTGGGCGGCTCAGCGCGGGCAGGCAAACAGAGTAGGCCCGGGCTTGGAGCTGATCAAGGAGAGGCAACCATTTGTATTGAAGGGGCTTGCTGTCTGTGGCGAACGCGCTTTTGTGGCGAGCGGGCTTGCCCGCGTCGGAGAGCGAAGCGCTCCCAAGATTTTTGGGGCCGCTACGCAGTCCAACGCGGGCAAGCCCGCTCGCCACAAAGTGTTTCAGTTATTGCGCGGTCGGGCCCACTTCACGCATCGGCTTGCCACGCACCGGCGCATCGCCTGCCACGTAGTAGTCGGCGGTGCTGCGTGGCAGCGGCTGGCGGCCACGGATCTTGTCGGCGATTTTCTCGGCGATCATGATCGTCGGCGCGTTCAGGTTGCCGGTGGTGATGATCGGCATGATCGACGCATCCACCACACGCAGACCCTGCATGCCATGCACGCGGCCTTCGCCATCCACGACGGCCATCTCGTCGGTGCCCATTTTGCAGGAGCACGACGGGTGGAACGCGGTTTCGGCGTGTTCGCGGATAAACTTGTCGAGTTGCTCATCGGTTTGCACTTCAATACCTGGGCTGATTTCGCGGCCACGGTATTGATCCAGCGCCGGCTGCTGCATGATTTCACGGGTCAGGCGGATGCCGTCGCGAAATTCCTGCCAGTCCTGCTCGGTGGCCATGTAGTTGAAGAGGATGCTCGGGTAGTCCCGTGGGTTCTTCGACTTCAGTTGCACGCGGCCACGGCTTGGCGAACGCATGGAGCCCATGTGTGCCTGGAAACCGTGCTCTTTCACACCATTGCTGCCGTTGTAGTTAATCGCCACTGGCAGGAAGTGGTACTGGATGTTCGGCCATTCGAATTCCGGGCGCGAACGGATAAAACCGCCGGCTTCGAACTGGTTGCTGGCGCCGATACCGGTACCGTTGAACAGCCACTCGGCACCGATCGCCGGCTGGTTGTACCAGAGCAGCGACGGGTACAGCGACACCGGTTGGGTGCAGGCGTATTGCAGGTACAGCTCGAGGTGGTCCTGCAGGTTTTCGCCGACGCCCGGCAGGTCGTGGACCACCGGGATGTCGAGGCTTTCCAGCAGTTTGGCCGGGCCCACACCGGAGCGTTGCAGCAGCTGCGGCGATGCGATGGCGCCGCTGCACACCAGGACTTCCTTACGGGCGCGGGCTTCAACGCGCTCTTCGGCGGCGCCGATCAGGTAACGCACGCCAACCGCACGCTTGCCTTCGAACAACACTTTGTCGGTAAGGGCGTGGGTGACGATGGTCAGGGTCGAACGCTTTTTAGCGGTGTCCAGATAACCGCGTGCGGTGCTGGCGCGACGGCCGTTCGGCGTGACGGTACGGTCCATCGGGCCAAAGCCTTCCTGCTGGTAGCCGTTCAAGTCTTCGGTGCGCGGGTAACCGGCCTGTACGCCGGCTTCAACCATGGCGTGGAACAGCGGGTTGTTGCCGGCTTTTGGCGTGGTCACGCTGACCGGGCCATCGCCGCCGTGCCAATCGTTCGGGCCGATGTCACGGGTTTCGGCCTTGCGGAAATACGGCAGGCAGTCGAGGTAGGTCCAGTTTTCCAGACCCGGTAGTTTCGACCAGTTGTCGTAGTCCATGGCGTTGCCACGGATGTAGCACATGCCGTTGATCAGCGAGGAACCGCCCAGGCCCTTGCCGCGACCGCATTCCATCCGGCGGCCGTCCATGTGTGGCTCAGGGTCGGTTTCGTAGGCCCAGTTGTAGCGGCGGCCTTGCAGCGGGAACGCCAGGGCGGCCGGCATTTGGGTACGGAAGTCGAGGCGGTAGTCCGGGCCACCGGCTTCCAGCAGCAAAACGGTGACGCCTTCGTCTTCGGTCAGACGGGTCGCCAGGGTGTTACCGGCGGAGCCGGCACCCACAATGATGTAATCGTATTCTTGGGACATAAATGCACCCTCTTTGAAGTGTGGTCAGGTCGGGCCTCATCGGGGGCAAGCCCCCTCCCACATTTGAAGGCATTCACAATTCAAAATGTGGGAGGGGGCTCGCCCCCGATGGCGGCCTCACAGGCAATACAAGGCCCGGGTTCTTAGAACACTGAGGCGTAATCGCCCAGCTCAACCTGTACCGATTTGATGCGGGTGAAGTTGTTCAGCGAGCTGATGCCGTTCTCACGGCCCACACCGGATTGCTTGTAGCCGCCAACTGGCATCTTGGCGTCGGACTCGCCCCAGGCGTTGATCCAGCAGATACCCGCTTCCAACTGATGAATCACGCGGTGGGCGCGGTTCAGGTCTTTGGTCACAAGGCCGGCAGCCAGGCCGAAGTCGGTGTCGTTGGCGCGGCGGATCACTTCTTCCTCGGTCTCGTAAGTGAGGATGCTCATCACCGGGCCGAAGATTTCTTCACGGACGATGGTCATCTCGTCGGTGCAATCGGTGAACACGGTCGGAGCCACGTAGGCGCCTTTGGCGAATTCGCCATCGGTCAGACGGTCGCCGCCGCACAGCACGCGGGCGCCTTGTTCTTTGCCTTGGGCGATGTAGCCGAGCACGCTTTCCATGTGGGCGAAGCTGACCAGCGGGCCGAAGTTGGTGTTCTCATCCTGCGGGTTGCCGACGCGAATGCGCGCAACACGCTCAACGATCTTGGCTTCGAAAGCCGCTTGCAGGTGCTTGGGCACGAACACGCGAGTGCCGTTGGTGCAGACCTGGCCGGAGCTGTAGAAGTTGGCCATCATCGCGATGTCGGCGGCGCGATCCAGGTCGGCGTCTTCGAACACGATCAGCGGCGACTTGCCGCCCAGTTCCATGGTCACTTCTTTGAGCGACGAGCTGGAAGCGCTGGCCATGACTTTTTTGCCGGTGTCGGTGCCGCCGGTGAACGAGACTTTCTCGATGCGCGGGTGCTCGGTCAGCCAGGTGCCGACCTCACGACCGCTGCCGGTCAGTACGTTGAACACACCTGCTGGAACGCCGGCTTCGGTGTAGATCTCGGCCAGTTTCAGGGTGGTCAGCGAGGTCACTTCGCTCGGCTTGAAGATCATCGCGTTACCGGCAGCCAGGGCCGGAGCGGATTTCCACAGGGCGATCTGGATCGGGTAGTTCCACGCGCCGATACCGGCCACCACGCCCAGCGGCTCGCGGCGGGTGTAGACGAACGAAGTGTCGCGCAACGGGATCTGCTCGCCTTCGATGGCCGGCACCAGGCCTGCGTAGTATTCCAGCACGTCGGCGCCGGTGACGATGTCGACGTATTGGGTTTCGGAGAATGCTTTACCGGTGTCCAGGGTTTCCAGGGCGGCCAGTTCATCGTTGCGTTCGCGCAGGATGTCGACGGCACGACGCAGGATGCGCGAACGCTCCATGGCGGTCATCGCGGCCCAGATTTTCTGGCCTTTTTCAGCGCTGACCACGGCACGTTCAACGTCTTCCTTGGTAGCGCGTTGCACTTGGGCGAGAACTTCACCGTTAGCCGGGTTGATGGCTTCGAAGGTGGCATCGCTGCCAGCGTCGCTGTAGCCGCCGTCAATGTAGAGTTTTTGCAGGTCGAAACGGGCCATAAAGTCCTCGCAAGTGCATAAGTGGTTGGCGTTACCCGCCGAAAGTGAGCCATAAGGGTGTGGCAACACTGAGCGGCAGACGTTCAGGGGTTGAGCATTTATAAGGGCTCTAACTCACCTGCTTGGCCAATTGGAAATCCATGTATTCGTAAGCGATCCGTTGCGCCTGCTTCGTGTCGAAAGCGTCTCCCGACAGAGCGCCGCGCAACCATAAACCGTCGATCAGGGCCGCCAGGCCTCGGGCTGCTTTGCGTGCGTGCGGCAGCGGTAGCACTCGGCGGAACTGGCAGCACAGGTTGGAATACAGACGTTGATCGTTGATCCGCTGCAACCTGTGCAATGACGGGTGATGCATGCTGGTGGCCCAGAAGGCCAGCCAGGTTTTCATTGCCGGTCCGTTGACCTGGCTGGCGTCGAAGTTGCCCTCGATGATCACCTGAAGATGTGCCCGTGGGCTGTCGTCCGTAAGCGCCAGCCGGCGTTCGTGGACGTTCTCGATCAGCACATTCATCAAGTACCGCATCGTTGCGGCGATCAGGCCGTTCTTGTCCTGAAAGTAGTGACTGATGATGCCGTTCGAAACGCCAGCCAAACGAGCGATCAGCGCAATGCTGGCATCCCCCATTCCGACCTGATCGATGGCCGTTAGCGTGGCTTCGATCAACTGCTGGCGGCGTATGGGTTGCATACCGACCTTGGGCATGTAGCACCTCTCCTTAGGCCTGCGACGGGCGATGAACGTTCGTCGACTTGGTGGCCAGTCTATTTTGTTTTGATTGAGCGTTCAATCAACAAAGAATAAGCTCTGCGACAAATGGTCGCTGCCTACAGGTATTTCCTACGTGTGGGCGGTGACATCTGACACCTGCAAAAACCCTTGAAACAGGCCGTATCAGGGCCTGGCCACCGTTTCGGCGGGTTCAGGAATTTTCGGGGTGTCTTTATAACACCCGTCCGTCGACTGCCGAAAAATCGATGTCCCGGGATAACCGTTGCCTTGTGTTTCTCTCTCGCACTGCCCGGAGCATCTGCGCCATGAGTTCTGCCTCTCTTATAAAGACCCCGCCGGAAAAGGTACGGGTTAACGGTTGGGTGTTTTACACCTCCACCGCGCTGATTCTGTTGTTGACCGCCATTCTGATCATCGCCCCGCAGGAGGCCGGGCGCATGCTCGGTGTTGCACAAGCCTGGCTTTCCAAAAGCTTCGGCTGGTACTACATGGTGGTCATCGCTGCTTACCTGGTGTTCGTGGTGGGCCTGGCGTTTTCGTCCTACGGCAAGTTGAAACTGGGCAGCAAGGACGACACCCCGGACTTCAGCTACGGCGCCTGGGCCGGCATGCTGTTCTCGTCGGGTATCGGCATTTCGCTGCTGTACTTCGGTGCTTCCGAGCCTCTGGACCACTACTTCAACCCACCCGAAGGCGCAGCCGCCAGCAATGGCGCGGCACGCCAGGCGCTGCAACTGACCTTCCTGCACTGGGGCCTGCACGGCTGGGCGATCTACGCGTTGGTTGGCCTGGCCGTGGCGTACTTCGCGTACCGGCATAACCAGCCGCTGGCCTTGCGTTCGGCGTTGTACCCGCTGGTGGGCGAGCGTTGGGTGAAGGGCGCGGCCGGGCATGCGGTGGACGGCTTCGGCATGTTCGTGACCCTGCTGGGCCTGGTGACCAACCTGGGGATTGGTTCGATGCAAGTGTCGTCCGGGCTGGAAAACCTGTTCGGCATGCAGCACAGCAACACCAACTTGCTGATCGTGATCATCGTGATGAGCACCGTGGCGACCATCGCCGCCGTGTCGGGGGTGGAGAACGGCATTCGCCGCCTGTCCAACCTCAACATTGTGCTGTTCAGTGGCTTGCTGATCTTTGTGCTGTTGTTTGGCCCGACCTTGCACCTGCTCAACGGCCTGGTGCAGAACACCGGTGACTACCTCAACGGCATCATCCTGAAAACCTTCGACCTGTACGTGTATGAAGGCGACGCCGACAAGACCGAGCGCTGGATGGGCCTGTGGACGCTGTTCTACTGGGCCTGGTGGATTTCCTGGGCGCCATTCGTGGGCATGTTCATCGCGCGTATTTCCCGTGGTCGCACGGTGCGTGAACTGGTAGCCGGCGTGTTGCTGATCCCGCTGGGCTTTACCCTGGCGTGGCTGTCGATCTTCGGTAACTCGGCCCTGGACCTGGTGCTCAACCACGGTGCGGTGGAGTTGGGCAAGACGGCGTTGGAACAGCCTTCCATGGCGATCTACCAATTGCTTGAGCATTACCCGGCGTCGAAAATCGTCATCGGTGTGTCGATCTTTGTGGGCTTCGTGCTGTTCCTGACCCCGGCGGATTCCGGCGCGGTGATGATGGCGAATCTTTCCTGCAAGGGCGGCAACGTGGATGAAGATGCGCCGCACTGGCTGCGGATCTTCTGGTCGGCGGTGATCACCCTGGTGACCATCGGCCTGCTGTTTGCCGGTAACTTCGAAGCCATGCAAACCATGGTGGTGCTGGCGGGGCTGCCGTTCTCGGTGGTGCTTGTTTTCTTTATGTTCGGTTTGCACAAGGCGATGCGCCAGGATGTGGCGATCGAGCTTGAGCAGGCGCAATTGGCCGAGCGTGGTCGCCGTGGTTTCAGCGAGCGCCTGACCGCGCTCGACCTGCAACCGAGCCAGGGCACCGTGCAGCGTTTTATGGACAAGCATGTAACGCCGGCGCTTGAAGAAGCCGCCACTGCATTGCGTGATCAGGGACTGGAAGTGCAGACGCTGCTCGGTAAATCCAAGCGCTGTATCGGCGTGCGGATCGAGATGGAAGAGGGCAACCCGTTTGTCTACGAAGTGAGCCTGGATGCTTATTCGTCGGCACCGAGCGACTTGCCTGAGGAAGAGCGCACGCGCTACTACCGCGCCGAGGTGTACCTGCACAACGGGCCTCAGGAGTACGACCTGATGGGCTTCACCCAGGAGCAGATCACCCGGGACGTGCTCGATCAGTTTGAAAGCCATCGGCAGCTCCTTGGCCGTGTCTATAGCTGATAGGTGAGCGCAGCGGCGCCCTCACTGGCGCCGCTTGTCCACTGTAGAAACAGCGATCAAATGTGGGAGCTGGCTTGCCTGCGATAGCTTTAGTGAGTTCACCACCGCTATCGCAGGCAAGCCAGCTCCCACATTGACCCAGTTTCTCCAGTTGGATCTGTGTAGTGCCTTAACCCAGGTTTTTGCCTAAGAGGGCATGGTAAAGCTCACTGTCCCCCAGAATCCCCACCACCTGGTTGTTGTCATGCAACACCAGCTTGTTCCCGGTGTGATAACGAATCTGCAGCGCATCGCGCATGCCGATATTCGAATCCACCAGCGTCGGTACCCGGCCCAGACCTTCCACCGATTGCCCCGGTGCCCAGTTCTGCAGGTTCATCACCGCGCCATTCTGGCGGGCGCCCTGGATGGTGTTGCCTTCGGCCAGGTCCAGCCACGAGTCGCCACCCGGGTCCAGGCACACCGAACCATTCACACGCGTGCAGTTGTCCAGGGTGCGCATCAGGCTGCGGCCGCACAGTACGTTCAGCGGGTTGGTATGGGCGACGAAGGTGCGCACATAGTCATCCGCCGGGTTCAGCACGATCTCTTCCGGCACGCTGTACTGGATGATCTTGCCGTCTTTCATGATTGCGATACGGCTGCCGAGTTTGAGTGCTTCGTCCAGGTCGTGGCTCACGAACACAATGGTTTTGCTCAGCTTGCGTTGCAGCTCCAGCAACTCGTCCTGAAGGCCCTGGCGGATCAGCGGGTCGAGGGCGGAGAAGGGTTCGTCCATCAGCAGGATGTCGGCGTCCATCGCCAACGCACGCGCCAGGCCGACGCGTTGCTGCATGCCGCCGGACAGTTCGTCCGGCTTCTTGTTGCGCCACTGGGTCAGGCCCACCAGCTCGAGTTTTTCATCCACCAGCTTGCGTCGGTCTTTCTCCGGGCGGCCCTGCATTTCCAGGCCGAAACTGATGTTTTCGCGCACCGTCAGCCAAGGCATCAGGGCGAATTTCTGGAACACCATGGCAATGCGCTTGGTGCGCATCATTTTCAGCTCGGCAGGGGTGCAGGAGGCGATGTCGATCTGGCGCCCTTCGTGCTCCACAAACAGCTGGCCACGGCTGACAGTGTTGAGGCCGTTGATGCAGCGCAGCAGGCTGGATTTGCCGGAACCGGACAGGCCCATCAACACGCAGATCTCGCCTTTCTCAACATCCAGGCTGGCTTTTTCAACGCCGACAATCTGCCCGGTCTTTTTCAGGATCTCGTTGCGGTGCATGCCCTGGTCGAGCAGTTTGAGTGCTTCGCGCGGGTCTTTGGAGAAGATCACATCGACATTGTCGAATCGGATAATGCTCATGCATCACCCCCTACTTTGGCGTCGGGTTGTTTGCAGATGCGGTCGAGCATGATGGCCAGTAATACGATCGCCAGGCCGGCTTCGAAGCCCAGGGCGATATCGGCGGTGTTCAGCGCGTTGACCACCGGCTTGCCGAGGCCGTCAGCGCCCACCAGGGCCGCGATCACCACCATCGACAACGACAGCATGATGCATTGGGTAATGCCGGCGGCAATGCTCGGCATGGCGTGGGGCAGTTCAATGCGCGAGAGCAACTGACGGCGCGAGCAGCCAAAGGCTTTGCCGGCGTCCATCAACTCTTGCGGTACATCACGGATGCCCAGGTAGGTCAGGCGGATCGGCGCGGCAATCGCGAACACCACCGTGGAAATCAGCCCGGGCACCACACCCAGCCCGAAGAGGGTCAGGGTAGGGATGAGGTAGACGAAGGTCGGTACGGTCTGCATCAGATCGAGCACCGGCCGCATCAGGGTGTAGAACATCGGCTTGTGCGCGGCAACAATGCCCAGCGGCACACCGATGACCACGCAGACCAGGGTGGCGAACAACACCTGCGCGAGGGTTTCCATGGTTTCCTGCCAGTACCCCAGGTTCAGGATCAGCAGGAAGGAGGCGATGACAAAAACGGTCAGGCCCCATTTACGTTGAATAAAGTGAGCCAGCAGCGCAATCAGACCGATCAATGCCAGCGGATTGAACCAGGTCAGCGCAAACGTCACGCCGTGGATCATCGTTTCCAGGGTCGATGCGATTGCGTCGAAGTAGTTGGCGCCGTGTTGGGTCAACCATTCGACGAAGGCAGCGATGTACTGGCCTAGTGGGATTTTCTGTTCAGTCAGCATGGTAGTGAATGTCCACATGCGAAGGGAAAACATCCCGGGCCAGCGCACCGGCCCGGGGTCAGCTCTTACTTGGCGAGGTATTCCTTGACGGCCTCCAGACCGGGTTTGCCATCGACGGTGGTGACACCGGCAAGCCAGGTGTCGAGCACTTGCGGGTTCTTCTTCAGCCAGGCTTTCGCCGCGGCATCGGGCTTCATCTTGTCGTCCAGGACGTTGCCCATCAGGGTGCTTTCCATGTTCAGGGTGAACGACAGGTTTTTCAGCAACTGGCCCACGTTGCTGCACTCCTGGGTATAGCCCTTGCGAACGTTGGTGTAGATAGTGGCCTGGCCGTAGTTGGGGCCGAACGAGTCGTCACCGCCGGTCAGGTACTTCATCTTGAAGCGGGTGTTCATCGGGTGCGGTTCCCAGCCGAGGAACACAATGGCCTGGTCGCGCTTGGAGGCGCGTTCCACTTGCGAGAGCATCCCGGCTTCGCTCGACTCGACCACTTTGAATCCGGCGGTTTTCAGGCCGAAAGCGTCTTTGTCGATCAGCGTCTGGATGGTGCGGTTGCCGTCGTTACCCGGCTCGATGCCGTAGATTTTGCCGCCCAGCTCATCCTTGAATTTCGCGATATCGGCGAAGTCTTTCAGGCCCTTGTTGTACAGCGCTTCCGGGACGGCCAGGGTGTACTTGGCGTTTTCCAGGTTGGCGCGCACGGTTTCCACGGTGCCGGCATCACGGTACTGCTTGATGTCGTTTTCCATGGTCGGCATCCAGTTGCCGAGGAAGATATCCATGTTCTTGCCGTCGGCCAGGGACTTGTAGGTCACTGGTACCGAAATCATCGTGGTGCGCGGCTTGTAGCCCAGGCCCTTGAGGACTTCGCTGGTGGTCGCGGTGGTGACGGTGATGTCGGTCCAGCCGACATCGGAGAAGTTGACGGTCTTGCACTGTTCCGGTTCTGCAGCGTGTGCCAGGACTGGCAGACTCAGCATGGCGGCCAACAACAACGAGGGTGAACCTTTCATCTGGGTAGACTCCTGTGTCTTTTTTCTGGCGGCATTCGCCGCGCTTTATAAGTGTTGCGGTTGGGGCGTGCGTTGATGCTCTGGCACGGTGCCTTGCAAACGAGTCGAGACTGATCATGTACCAGTGAAAATCTGACGCCTACAGGGGGCGTCGTATCCAGTACAGGGATGGTCGTATCCAGTGTCGGTGACGTCGCTTACAGATTTTTCCAAAGGCAAAACTGCAGTTTTTGCCCATCTGCACCGCTAAAAACGGCCAAAACAGCGGATCGCACGCGGGCGACGCTGGTGAGCATGGGTGCGTCGGTGTGAGACGCCGTGAGGGCGGATAAAAGCTTGATGATGCCGCCATCTGGGCGATCTGAGCGTAGCACCTCGTTCAAGCCTGGCCGTGCTTATCGAGGAGTTCTACCGCAATGGCTATCAGTGTTTTCGACCTGTTCAAGATCGGCATCGGGCCTTCTAGTTCTCACACCGTCGGCCCCATGCGCGCCGCAGCGTTATTCGTCCAGGCATTACGTGAACGTGAACTGTTGGAACAGGTCAGGCGCGTCGAAGTTCAGCTCTACGGCTCATTGTCGGCCACCGGCATCGGTCACGGCAGCGACACCGCGACCATCATGGGCCTGATGGGCGAGTGGCCGGACGCGATTGATCCGTCGCAAATCGGCCTGCGTATCCACACCCTGCGCGAGACCGACACGCTATTGCTCGACGGCCATTTGCCGGTGCCCTTTGTCTGGGCCCGTGACATGCGCCTGCTCGACGAAAACCTGCCGTTCCACCCCAACGCCATGACCCTGGTGGTGTTCGGCGATGACGGCGAGTTGCATCGCGACACTTACTATTCAGTCGGCGGCGGTTTTGTAGTGGATGAGGCCCAGGCGCAGAGCGGCGTGGCGGACATGGACCGCACTCAGTTGCCGTATGATTTTTCCAGCGCGGTAGAGCTGTTGCAGCTGTGCAAGACCCACAACCTGCGTGTCGCCGAGCTGATGCTGGCGAATGAAAAAGTCTGGCGTTCCGAAGAGGACATCCGCAGCGGCCTGATGAAGCTCTGGCGTGCCATGCAAGATTGCGTGGAGCAGGGCCTCAAACACGAAGGCATCCTGCCTGGCGGCCTGAACGTGCGGCGCCGCGCCGCCAAGCTGCACCGCAGTTTGCAGGAGCTTGGCAAACCGAATGTGATCGGCTCGACCTTGAGCGCGATGGAATGGGTCAACCTGTTCGCCCTGGCGGTAAACGAAGAAAACGCGGCGGGTGGGCGCATGGTCACTGCGCCTACCAATGGCGCGGCGGGGATCATCCCGGCGGTGCTGCACTACTTCATGAAGTTCAGCGAAGAAGTCACCGAAGCCAACGTGGTCGACTACCTGCTGGGTGCGGCGGCGGTGGGGATTCTGTGCAAGAAGAACGCCTCGATTTCCGGTGCCGAAGTCGGTTGCCAGGGCGAGGTGGGTTCGGCCTGTGCCATGGCGGCGGCGGGGCTGGCGGAGATTCTCGGGGCCACGCCTGAGCAGCTGTGCAACGCTGCCGAAATCGGCCTGGAACACAACCTCGGCCTCACCTGCGACCCGGTAGGCGGGTTGGTGCAAGTGCCATGCATCGAGCGCAACGCGATTGCCGCGGTGAAAGCGATCAACGCGGCGCAGATGGCACTGCGGGGGGATGGTCAGCACTTTATCTCGCTGGACCGGGTGATCCGCACCATGCGCGATACCGGCGCGGATATGCATGACAAGTACAAAGAGACTTCGCGGGGTGGGTTGGCCGTCAGCGCCGTAGAGTGCTGACCTGATCGCTCTACTGTGGCGAGCGCTTATGTGGCGAGCGGGCTTGATGTGGCGAGCGGGCTTGCCCGCGTTGGGTCGCGTAGCGGCCCCAAAAACCTGGGAGCGCTGCGCACTCCAACGCGGGCAAGCCCGCTCGCCACATCAGGTTGATGGGCAACATTGCTCATAAAGTGAACACCCGAACCCAAAAGCGCCACCTTTTAGCGCGTCGCAAACAGATAAGTAGCTCGCAAACGATTTGCCCCTCGACCACCCGTCACCCGTGCGTGTGGTGACAGACTTTTCCCACGCCCTCAAAGCGCCTTCCCACAAGTGCTACCGATCTGCTCACACCCCGTAAGCGGGCTCACTCCCAGGCCTTTTTCGGGGCATATCCCGCACTTCCTGCGCGGGCTTATATAGACGCGTCATCAGGTCGTTTTCAGGAGTTATTGAATGGCCATTCAAATTTAGGCATGGCATTTGCTCTATCAATTCAAAGCCTCGCTCTGTATCAGAGACGAGCGCAATAACAAGAGCCTCGCCTGAGGCCATCACCCGCTTTGTGTGAGGAGATACCGCGATGACGTCGTTCAACTCAGGGGCCCAACCCCAGAACCGTGCGCCTCAATCCATCGGCTTTCTGCTGCTGGACAATTTCACGCTGATTTCCCTGGCTTCGGCAGTGGAACCGCTGCGCATGGCCAATCAGTTGTCCGGCCGCGAGCTGTATCGCTGGACCACCTTGAGCGTCGATGGCAACCAGGTGTGGGCCAGCGACGGTCTGCAAATCACCCCCGATGCCTCCATGCACAAAGCCCCGGCCCTGGACACGGTGATCGTGTGCGGCGGCGTGGGTATTCAGCGCACCGTTACCCGTGAACATGTGTCGTGGCTGCAAAGCCAGGCGCGCCAGTCCCGCCGCCTCGGCGCGGTGTGCACCGGCAGTTGGGCGCTGGCCTGCGCCGGTTTGCTCGACGGGTTTGATTGCAGCGTGCACTGGGAATGCCTGGCATCGATGCAGGAAGCCTTCCCGCGTGTCTCGATGAGCACCCGTTTGTTCACCCTCGACCGCAACCGTTTCACCAGCTCCGGCGGCACCGCGCCGCTGGACATGATGCTGCACCTGATCAGCCGCGATCACGGCCGTGAACTGTCGGCGGCGATCTCCGAGATGTTTGTGTACGAGCGCATCCGCAACGAACAGGATCACCAGCGCGTGCCGCTCAAGCACATGCTCGGCACCAACCAGCCGAAGCTGCAGGAAATCGTCGCGCTGATGGAAGCCAACCTCGAAGAGCCGATCGACCTGGATGAGCTGGCGGTGTACGTCGCCGTGTCGCGGCGCCAGCTGGAGCGGCTGTTCCAGAAATACCTGCACTGCTCGCCGTCGCGTTATTACCTGAAGCTGCGCCTGATCCGTGCGCGGCAGCTGCTCAAGCAAACGCCGATGTCGATCATCGAAGTAGCGTCGGTGTGCGGGTTTGTGTCCACGCCGCACTTCTCCAAGTGCTACCGCGAATATTTCGGCATTCCGCCACGCGATGAGCGCGTAGGCTCCAACACCACCCAACAGGTGGCGATGATGCCGATTCCGCAGGCGTTGGTGTTGTCGCCGTTGTCGGGGCCAATGTCGGCGCTGAGCCAGGCCAGGAATGAGTCGACGTTTGCGAGTGTAAGGCTCTAGACCGAGTTGGCTTCATCGCAGGCAAGCCAGCTCCCACATTTTGATTTGTGAATGTGGGAGCTGGCTTGCCTGCGAAAGCGATCTATCAGGCGCCAGAGTTCTGCTTGAACTGCACCAAAGCCGGCAACAACTGCTTATCGATCGCCTGCCGCACCGCCGGCAAAATCGTCGCACTGCCGGTGTACATCTGTTCCACCATGCCTTTGAGCGCCTTGGCCCGCGCTGCACTCAAACCGCGTACCGCGCACTCGCAGGCTTGCTCGGCGGTGGCACCGCTGGACACCTCGAAACCTAGCGAGCGCAGTTGGCTCAGCAGGTCATCCTGGTCAATCAAATCCGCGTGCATCATGACGTTTATCCTGGTCTAGGGAGCGGGGACTGACTTCGATTCTGGTAGGCCCCTGGCCGGTCGGCAAGGGCAGAATGCATGAATGGCTCAGATGGCTATGAGCATGTCGTTTTCGGGTCATTTACACACAGAAGTAATAGGCACACTGAATGCCAGGCACGCAGCTTGAAGGTTTGGTCACCCTCGGGATGTACGGCTCACACAAAGCGCTCTGCCCCGATCCCGTCACGGCTGGATCGGGGCTTTTTTTGCTGGGATTTGTGGTGGTTTTATCGGCCCTATCGCAGGCAAGCCAGCTCCCACATTTGGAAAGCATTCCCCTGTGGGAGCTGGCTTGCCTGCGAATGTCGCTGACCTTCGGGTAAGTACGGAAATCGGCAGCAGCAGCGTTTTGCGTGGTGATGCCTTGTTACTTTTTGGACGGTAATCCAATCACTCGGCCGAGGAGGGCGGGGCGGGGCAGGTCGGCCTGCTCAGCGCTGATGGCGGCGAGTTTTTCCAGCATTGCCTCGGTGAACGGCGTCGAGTGCGGCCCGGCGAGGTCGACGTGCAACAGCATCTGTTCGTTGCCCGCCAGTTCCTTCTCCTCTCCCGCCAGATGCAGGCTGTGATAGAGGTGCAGGCGCTTGGCATCGTGGGCGATCAACTGGGTGCGCACCTGCACCTGGGCGCCGAGTTTCACTTCGTGCAGGTAGTTGAGGTGCAGCTCCAGGGTGAACAGTGAGTGCCCGCTGGCTTCGCGGTTTTCACTGGTAAGGCCCAGCGTGTCCATCAGCGCGTCGGTGGCGTAGCTGAAGATCAGCAGGTAGAACGCGTCGCGCAGATGGCCGTTGTAGTCCACCCAGTCCGGTTGGACTTGGGTGGTGTAGGTCGTCAGTGCAGGCATGTCTGGATTCCGGATTATTACTCGGTCAATTGTGGGAGCTGGCTTGTCTGCGATGGCGATGCAAGATTCACCACCGCTATCGCAGGCAAGCCAGCTCCCACAGAGATCAACAGCCGTTATTCGGCGAAGGTCATACCGTGTTTGGCTTTGGTGGTTTTCACCGCCTCCAGCACTGCCAGCAGGCAATCATCACGATAGCGCTCCAGCGCCGAAATGCTATGTGCGCCCAATTGGTCACTGGTGCCGTCGACCACATCGTCGATCAATTTATCGGTCAACTCAGGCGCCGGCAGGTAGGTCCACGGCAACTGCAGCGCCGGGCCGAACTGCGCCATAAAGTGCCGCATCCCGGCATCACCGCCCGCGAGGGTATAAGTGAGGAAGGTGCCCATGAACGACCAGCGCAAGCCTGCGCCAAAACGGATCGCGTCGTCGATTTCGCCGGTGGTCGCCACGCCGTCATTCACCAGGTGCAGCGCCTCCCGCCAGAGGGCTTCGAGCAGGCGGTCAGCGATAAAGCCGGGGACCTCCTTGCGCACATGCAGCGGGCGCATGCCGAGGGATTCATACACTTTGATCGCGGCCTGAATCGCTTGCGGCGCGGTGTTTTTGCCACCGACTACTTCCACCAGCGGCAGCAGGTAAACCGGGTTGAACGGGTGGCCCACCACGCAGCGCTCCGGGTGGGTAGAACCTTCGTAGAACTCGCTCGGCAACAGCCCCGAGGTGCTCGATCCAATCAACGCATTCGGCTTGGCCGCTGCGCTTATCTGGCTGTGCAATTGCAGCTTCAGCTCCAGGCGTTCCGGGGCGCTTTCCTGGATGAAGTCGGCGTCCTTTACGCACTCTTCAATCGTGGCTACAAAGCGCAGGCGGTCTTGCGATGCGCCTGGCGCCAAGCCTTGCTGTTGCAGGGCGCCCCAGGCGTTGGCCACGCGTTTGCGCAGGGCGGCTTCGGCGCCGGGCGCCGGGTCCCAGGCGACCACATCCAGGCCATGGGCCAGGGCGCGGGACACCCAGCCGCTGCCGATCACGCCGCTGCCGAGGGCGGCGAAGGTTTTGATTTCGGTGATAAAGCTCATGGCAAATTCCTAAAGAGTTCGGTTAGCTCTTGTGGGAGCGGGCTTGCTCGCGAATGCGGTGGGTCAGTTGACGCATTCGGTGACTGATTCACCGCATTCGCGAGCAAGCCCGCTCCCACATTTTTAATTCGATTTCGGCAGGGGTTTAGCCGCGCTTGGTCAGGCCCATCTTCACGCGGCCTTCGGCGGGGGTCATGACCCGGGCACCCAGGCGACTGAGGATTTCACTCGCGCGCTCCACCAACTGGCCATTGGTGGCGAGCACGCCTTTGTCCAGCCACAGGTTGTCTTCCAGCCCGACCCGCACGTTGCCGCCCAGCAGCACCGCTTGCGCCGCCATCGGCATTTGCATGCGGCCGATGCCGAAGCCGGCCCACACCGCGTCGGCGGGCAGGTTGTCGACCATGGCTTTCATGGTGGTGGTGTCAGCCGGCGCGCCCCATGGGATGCCCAGGCACAGTTGGAACAGTGGGTTGTCGAGCAAGCCTTCCTTGATCATCTGCTTGGCGAACCACAGGTGGCCGGTGTCGAAAATTTCCAGCTCGGCTTTAACCCCCAGCTCCTGGATACGCTTGGCGCCGGCACGCAACTGCGCCGGGGTGGACACGTAAATGGTGTCGCCATCACCGAAGTTCAGGGTGCCGCAGTCCAGGGTGCAGATTTCCGGCAGCAGCTCTTCCACGTGGGCGAGGCGGGTCAGCGGGCCGACCAGGTCGGTGTTGGGGCCGAACTCCATCGGGTGCTCGCCGCCGCCGATCTCCAGGTCGCCGCCCATGCCGGCGGTGAGGTTGACGATGATGTCGATATCCGCCTCGCGAATGCGCTCCATCACTTCACGGTACAGGGCGACGTCGCGGCTGAACTTGCCGGTCTCTGGGTCGCGCACATGGCAGTGCACCACGGTGGCGCCGGCCTTGGCGGCTTCCACGGCGGCTGCGGCGATTTGTTTGGGGGTGACCGGCACGTGCGGGCTTCTGCTGGTCGTGTCGCCAGCACCGGTGAGTGCGCAGGTGATGATGACGTCGTGGTTCATGAGGCGGTTCCTTACAGGCGTGGTGATGCCGTTCGCGGTCGAAAGTGGCCGCGAAACGGTGATTGAACTGGGTTTACTTGCTGGTCAATTGCAGGTTGGCCGCAGCCGGTTTGCCGTCGAAAGTGGTCACACCTTCGAGCCAGCGAGCCTGGTCCTGCGGGTGATCCTTGAGCCACTGCCTGGCCGATTCGAGGGCGTCTTTGTGATCCAGCAACGGCTGCATCATCCGGCTCTCGTCGGCGGCGGTGAAGGTCAGGTTGGTGAGCAACTTGTGCACGTTGGGGCACTGCTCGGCGTAGGTCGGCGAGGTGACGCTCCACACGGTGGCCATGCCCTCGTTCGGGCCCAGTGCGCCGTCGCTGCCGGTGAGGTAAGTCATGGCGACGTTGACGTTCATCGGGTGCGGCGCCCAGCCGAAGAACACCACGGCTTCCTTGCGGCGCACGGCGCGGTCGACGGCGGCGAGCATGCCGGCCTCACTGGACTCCACCAGTTGGAACTTGCCCAGGCCGAACTGGTTCTTGGCGATCATCGCCTTGATCTGCGTGTTGGCGCCCGAGCCCGGCTCGATCCCGTAGATCTTGCCGCCCAGCTCTTTTTCGAACCTGGCGATATCCGCGAAGGTTTTCAGGCCCTTGTCGGCCAGGTAGGTCGGCACGGCCAGGGTGGCGCGGGCGTCTTCCAGGCTAGGCTTGTCGAGGACTTTGACTTGTTTGGCGTCGACAAACGGGGTGATGGTCTGGGTCATCAGCGGGTTCCAGTAACCGAGGAACAAGTCCAGACGCTGGTCGCGGATGCCGGCGAAGATGATTTGCTGGGAAGCGCTGGTCTGTTTGGTCTTGTAGCCGAGGCCGTCGAGCAACACTTGGGTCATGGCGCTGGTGGCGATCACGTCGGTCCAGTTCACCACGCCCATGCGCACGTTCTGGCAGGAGGCCGCGTCGGCAGCCAGTACGTTCGTGCTCAAGATGGCGCTGGCGCTGAGTGCGAGCACACAGCGGCTGATCAGTCGATTCATGGTGGGTCCCTCGGCAGGTCGTTATTGTGGGGTCCGGCGTCTTTGTGCGCCGTGGGATCAAATTACGCAGCTTGGGGGCCGACAAAACGCACGGCGGCGACCAGCTCTTGCACTGCAGCGACCTGCCCCCTTGAATCCACCCGAGAACGGGAGTATCACAGTGCCACGCTGCCCGTCCGACGAGAGCGCCACCATGTCCCAGGATTTCTACTTTCTGCTGATGCCGGGTTTCTCGGCCATCGGCTTTATCTCTGCCCTTGAGCCGCTGCGGGTGGCCAACCGCTTTCGTGGCGAGCTATACCGCTGGCACGTGCTGAGCGCCGATGGCGGCGCGGTGCTGGCGAGCAATGGCATGTCGGTCAATGCCGATGCGGCGCTGGAACCGTTGAAAAAGGGCGCGACGTTATTGGTGGTCGCAGGCTTCGAACCGCTGCAGTTCGCCACACCCGCCCTGGAACACTGGCTGCGCCGTCTCGACCACGACGGCGTGACCCTCGGCGCAATCGACACCGGCGCCTGCGTGCTGGCCGAGGCGGGCCTGCTCGACGGCCACCGCCTGACCCTGCACTGGGAAGCCATCGACGCCTTCAAGGAGTCGTATCCGCACCTGAGCGTGACCCAGGAACTGTTTGAAATCGACCGCCGCCGCATCACCTGCGCCGGCGGCACCGCCTCCATCGACCTGATGCTCGACCTGATCGCCCAGGCCCACGGCCCGGACCTGGCGATCCAGGTGTCCGAACAATTCGTGCTGGGCCGCATCCGCCCGCGCAAAGACCACCAGCGCATGCAGATCGCCACGCGCTACGGCATCAACAACAAAAAACTGGTGCAAGTGATCGGCGAAATGGAGCAGCACACTGAGCCGCCCTTGAGCACCCTGGCTCTGGCCGAAGCGATCAAGGTCACGCGGCGCCAACTGGAGCGGCTGTTTCGCCTGCACCTGAACGACACCCCGAGCAACTTCTACCTCGGCCTGCGCCTGGAGAAAGCCAGGCAGTTGCTGCGCCAGAGCGATATGAGTGTGCTGGAAGTGAGTATCGCGTGCGGGTTTGAATCGCCGTCGTATTTCACCAGGAGTTATCGGGCGCGGTTTGCGAAATGTCCGCGCGAAGATCGGCGACGGGAGGTTGTGTGACGAGCAATTATAGTAAATTATACTCAGTACTATAATTTATAGTCGTATCCATAATCGAGTATAAAACCATGTCCAAGCCCAGCGGTTTTGTATTCCGCCGCCCTACTCTGGCAAGCAGCATTGCCGACGGCCTGGTGGGGGCCGGTATTCAGGATTTCACTTCCGGCCTGTTTCTCGCGGCGCCGCGTCGCACAGGCAAAAGTACTTTTTTGCGTGAAGATCTGATCCCGGAGTGTCAGCTCCGTGGCTGGCTTACCGTATATGTCGACCTGTGGGCGGACAAAGAGAAAGATCCGGCAGAGTTGATCGCCAGCGCTATTGCCGCAGCGTTGGTTCCCTATGAAAAGGGCATTCGCAAGCTGGCCAAAAACATTGGAATCGAAAAATTAAGCTTTCTGCGTACCCTGTCCTGGGACTTCAGCAAGCCTCAATTGCCTGTTGGCGCAACGTTGACCCAGGCCCTGGAGTTGCTCCACCGCGCGGCCGACAAACCTGTTGTCCTGGTGATTGACGAAGCACAGCACGCCCTGACCAGCGATTCAGGTATCAACGCAATGTTCGCGCTGAAGGCCGCCCGGGATCAGCTCAACCAAGGGCGTGACGAGGACGGCAGTGGTTTGCATCTGGTGTTCACCGGTTCCAATCGCGACAAGCTGGCGCATTTGGTGCTCGGCAAGAGCCAACCATTCTTCGGCTCCAGCATCACGCCGTTCCCCTTGCTCGGCAAAGAGTTCACCCAGGCTTACACCCTGCACCTCAACGCGCACTTGGCCAACACCAATCAATTCAACGCTGCCGATATTGATGAAGCGTTTGAGTTGGTCGGGCGTCGGCCCGAGATGCTGCGCACCATCATCGGTGAAGTGGCCCTGGAACTGGGCGAGGCAAGTAACCTGGGCCAGTTGCTGCACAGCCGTGCCGAGTTGCTGCGTGCCGGCGTGTGGACCGAATTCGAAAGTGCCTGGAACAACCTCACCATTCCCCAGCGTGCCGTGCTGGAAGTGATGGTGGAGCGCTCGCAGCACAACGAACCTTTCGCGCCGTTTACCGACAGCACCCTCACGGCGGTCAGCAAGGCACTGGAGGACATGGGCAGCGAAGTGGTGCCCGGCACCCAAACCATCCAGGCCTGCATCGATGCGCTGCGCGACAAGGAACTGGTGTGGAAGTCGAGCCGGGGCGGTTATGCCCTGGAGGACAAAACCTTCGGCGATTGGCTGTTGCACAAACGCCGTACACCGGGCTAAACGCACCACAAATCAAATGTGGGAGCGGGCTTGCTCGCGAATGCGGTGTGTCAGTCAACACATGTGCTGACTGATGCCGCGCATTCGCGAGCAAGCCCGCTCCCACATTGAATGAGAGTGTTGTTTACTTCTTTACCAGCGCCGAACACGCCGCTTTGTAGGCTTCATGCTGATACTTGTTCAGCGTCGCCGGCAGATCAAAGGTGTGCTTCTTGTTCTGCGCATTGATGGTCTGCGGCGACAACAGCATCACCTCAACCCCATCCAGCAACTGAAACACCCCTTCAATCTTGAAGGTGGTCGGGCCACCGGCGAACTCGCCTTTCTTGCTGCGTTTCTTGATCGCGATACGGGTGATGGCGTTTTCCTGCACGAACGCCTTCACCTGCGCCGCGAAGGCTTTGACATTGGCTGCCTCGTCGTCGTCTTCAAGGGCGATTTTCTTGGTGGCCAGGGCGACGTGGGTCAGCGCCGGGTTGTCGAGCGAGGCAACGGCGATAATGGCTTCGCTGCCTTTGATTTCGATGCCGCAGATGGTCATTCAATAACCTATTGAGAGGGAGAGGGCGCAGTCGCGGGGATCAGTAATGCCGGTCTTCGTCTTTATGCCGATAGATCTGGTTCGCCGTCCAGAGCATCAGTATCAAGAACACAAGCATCAAGCCGACGCTTACGCTCATGACGTAGAAGTTAGGCGAACTCGACTTAAAGTTCGCTGTGATGTTATGCACCGTCGGAAACCATTTCGAGTACACCACGGGGACCGGGTTGCCCACTTCGTAGCCAGGGTCTTCGACGTAGCTGCTGTTGTTCACCATACCTTCGATGCGTTGGCCCTCATGCTCGAACGCGTAATACACGTTGGTACTTGAGGCCCAGGCGCTGAGCTTTTCCAGTTGGGTGATTTGTCCGATGGTTTCTACGGGCGCCGCCTTTATCAGTGCAATAGGTGCACCCCGGCTCACGGACAAGCTCAGCATCAGCGAGAGTATCAACGTGGCCAAAAACAACAGCGCTGCGCGCGTGTAGAGGAAATCCCTTTCCGCTTCGCGTGGGTAATACATGTGACGTCCTTTTCGATGATTTTTAACGATTAAGCCGGCTTATTCCTGCCCGATCGACTCCAAAAACTCTGACCGCTCATCACTCATCCGCGCCAGGCAGTCATTCTGCGCAATCGCGTAGGCCTTGCTGCCATTCACCGCCGGGAAGGTGTCCACTGCGCAATCGGCGTCACGCAATTTTTCCCACTTCTGCTGGGCATCCTTCAGACGAGCGGTAATGTCAGCTAGTTGCGACTTGTTGCTGCCATAGGTCGACCCCATGCGTTCCAGCAAGCCCTGATAGTTGTCCTTGAGCAATTGCTCGGCGGTGGTTTTGTTATAGGTGGCGCATTCCAGGGTTTGCTTGTCGTTTTCGATGCCATCGCACGGCGTGCTGTCGGTGTCTTCGGCCGCGTGGACGCCGGTTGCGATGAGTGCCAAAGCCAGGAAAATCGATTTCATTGCGCCGTCTCATATCAGGTGATGCGGAATTCTGGCTCAAGCGTACGACAAAGAACAGTCGCCCGTCGGACCTGTGATCACCGCCTTTGTCGTGGATTGACGCTTTCGGCAATTCCCCTGTCGTTTTTGCACCCGGCTCGGGTTGCCCCTGGGCATATGCTGGCCCCAAAGCGCCGGCAGACGATTCGGCGCATGAATCGCCAATAAGGGGACGCCTGATGAGCCCAGCCGAATTGCACGCCGACAGCATCGTTATCGACGGGCTGATTATTGCCAAGTGGAACCGCGACCTGTTCGAGGACATGCGTAAAGGTGGCCTGACCGCCGCCAACTGCACCGTGTCGGTATGGGAAGGGTTCCAGGCCACGATCAATAACATTGTCGCCAGCCAGACCCTGATCCGCGAGAACAGCGACCTGGTGATCCCGGTGAAAACCACCGCCGACATCCGCAAGGCCAAGGAGCAGGGCAAGACCGGCATCATCTTCGGCTTCCAGAACGCCCACGCGTTTGAAGACCAACTGGGCTACGTCGAGATCTTCAAGCAGCTCGGCGTGGGCGTGGTGCAGATGTGCTACAACACCCAGAACCTGGTCGGCACCGGTTGCTACGAGCGCGACGGCGGCCTGTCGGGCTTCGGCCGCGAAGTCGTGGCCGAGATGAACCGCGTCGGGATCATGTGCGACCTGTCCCACGTAGGCTCCAAAACCAGCGAAGAAGTCATCCTCGAATCGAAGAAGCCGGTGTGCTACTCCCACTGCCTGCCGTCCGGGCTCAAAGAGCACCCGCGCAACAAGTCCGATGAAGAACTGAAGTTCATCGCTGACCACGGCGGTTTTGTCGGTGTGACCATGTTCGCGCCGTTCCTGGCCAAGGGCATCGATTCGACCATCGACGACTACGCCGAAGCCATCGAATACACCATGAACATCGTTGGCGAAGACGCCATCGGCATTGGCACCGACTTCACCCAGGGCCATGGCCAGGATTTCTTCGAAATGCTGACCCATGACAAGGGCTACGCCCGCCGCCTGACCAGCTTCGGCAAGATCATCAACCCGCTGGGCATCCGCACCGTGGGCGAGTTTCCCAACCTCACCGAGACCCTGCTCAAGCGCGGCCATCCCGAGCGCGTGGTGCGCAAGATCATGGGCGAAAACTGGGTCAACGTCTTGAAGGACGTCTGGGGCGAGTAAGCCACCGCACGACTGCGGAACATCATCACAACGAATTTTTCTGGAGTTAAGTTTCCATGGCCAAGATCGCCCCGCAATTGCCAATCGAAGTCGACAGCGAAACCGGTGTCTGGACCTCCGACGCCCTGCCGATGCTGTATGTGCCGCGCCACTTTTTCGTCAACAACCACATCGGTATCGAAGAAGTGCTGGGCGCCGAAGCCTATGCCGAGATCCTCTACAAAGCCGGCTACAAATCCGCCTGGCACTGGTGTGAAAAAGAAGCCGAATGCCACGGCCTGGAAGGCGTGGCGGTGTTCGAGCACTACATGAAGCGCCTGTCGCAACGTGGCTGGGGCCTGTTCAAGATCCAGGACATCGACCTCGACAAAGGCACCGCCAGCGTCAAGCTCGAGCATTCGGCCTTCGTCTATGTGTACGGCAAGGTCGGGCGCAAAGTGGACTACATGTTCACCGGCTGGTTTGCCGGTGCCATGGACCAGATTCTCGAGGCGCGCGGCAGCAAGCTCCGCACCGTAGCCGAGCAAGTCTACGGCGGCTCCGAAGAGGGCCATGACGACGGCCTGTTCACCGTCAAGCCGTTGTAAGTCGAGGAACCCTGCCATGGCTTTCGAAGCAATGTTCGCGCCGATCCAGATCGGCAAACTGACCATTCGCAACCGCGTGCTCAGTACCGCCCACGCCGAGGTGTATGCCACCGACGGCGGCATGACCACCGACCGCTATGTGAAGTACTACGAAGAGAAAGCCAAGGGCGGGATCGGCCTGGCGATCTGCGGCGGGTCTTCCAGCGTGGCCATCGACAGCCCGCAAGGCTGGTGGAAATCGGTGAACCTGGCGGATGACCGGATCATCCCGCACTTCCAGAACCTGGCCGATGCGATGCACAAGCATGGCGCCAAGATCATGATCCAGATTACCCACATGGGCCGCCGCTCGCGTTGGGACGGCGAGCATTGGCCGACCCTGCTGTCGCCCTCGGGCATCCGCGAGCCGGTGCACCGTGCGACCTGCAAAACCATCGAGCCGGAAGAAATCTGGCGGGTGATCGGCAACTACGCAACCGCTGCGGCCCGCGCCAAGGCCGGTGGCCTGGACGGCGTGGAACTGTCGGCGGTGCACCAGCACATGATCGACCAGTTCTGGAGCCCTCGCGTCAACAAACGCACGGATGAATGGGGCGGCAGCTTCGAGAACCGCATGCGCTTCGGCCTGGAAGTGCTGAAGGCCGTGCGGGCTGAAGTGGGGCCTGACTTTTGCGTCGGCATCCGTTTGTGCGGTGACGAGTTCCACCCGGACGGCCTGTCCCACGAGGACATGAAACAGATCGCCAAGTACTACGACGACACCGGCATGCTCGATTTTATCGGCGTGGTCGGCTCGGGTTGCGACACCCACAACACCCTGGCCAACGTAATCCCGAACATGAGTTACCCACCGGAGCCGTTTTTGCACCTGGCCGCCGGCATCAAGGAAGTGGTCAAGGCCCCGGTGCTGCACGCGCAGAACATCAAGGACCCGAACCAGGCCACGCGCATTCTGGAAGGCGGCTATGTGGACATGGTCGGCATGACCCGTGCGCACATCGCCGACCCGCACCTGATCGCCAAGATCAAGATGGGCCAGATCGACCAGATCAAGCAGTGCGTCGGCGCCAACTACTGCATCGACCGCCAGTACCAGGGGCTGGACGTGCTGTGCATCCAGAACGCCGCGACCTCGCGTGAATACATGGGCGTGCCGCACATCATCGAGAAATCCACCGGGCCCAAGCGCAAAGTCGTGGTGGTGGGTGCCGGGCCTGCCGGGATGGAAGCCGCACGCGTGGCCGCCGAGCGGGGCCATGACGTGACCCTGTTCGAGAAAAAGAGTTTATCGGTGGGCAAATCACCACCGCCTCCAAAGCCCCGCAACGCGACCAGATTGCCGGGATCACTCGCTGGTTCCAGCTGGAGCTGGCGCGGCTGAACGTCGACCTGCGCCTGGGTGTGGCGGCGAATGCCGATGCAATCCTCGACCTGCGCCCCGATGTGGTGGTGCTGGCGGTGGGTGGGCACCCGTTCCTGGAGCAGAACGAACACTGGGGCGCGGCAGAGGGCTTGGTGGTCAGCAGTTGGGACGTGCTCGACGGCAAAGTCGCGCCGGGCAAAAACGTACTGGTGTACGACACCATCTGCGAGTTCACCGGCATGTCGGTGGCGGACTTTTTGGCGGACAAGGGCAGCCAGGTCGAGATCGTCACCGACGATATCAAGCCGGGTGTGGCCGTGGGCGGTACGTCGTTCCCGACTTACTACCGCAGCATGTACCCCAAGGAAGTGATCATGACCGGCGACATGATGCTGGAAAAGGTCTACCGCGAAGGCGACAAGCTGGTAGCGGTGCTGGAGAACGAATACACCGGCGCCAAAGAGGAGCGGGTGGTGGACCAGGTGGTGGTCGAGAACGGCGTGCGTCCGGATGAAGAAATCTATTACGCACTGAAGGGCGCATCGCGCAACAAGGGCCAGATGGACATCGAAGCCTTGTTCGCGATCAAGCCGCAGCCGTGCTTGAGCGAGCCGGGTGACGGGTACTTGCTGTTCCGCATCGGTGACTGTGTGGCGCAGCGTAATACCCACGCTGCGATCTATGACGCCCTGCGCCTGTGCAAGGATTTCTGACCCGACACCGAACCAATGTGGACTCGGTCTGAATGTGGGAACTGATCAGTGTGGTAGCTAGCTTTTCTGTGGGAGTCGGGCTTGCCCGCGATGCAGGCAACTCGGTCTAGAGAAAGACCGCGCTGATGCCATCGCAGGCAAGCCAGCTCCCACACAAGCCAGGTCCCACATTGAACCGGTTCCCATACAAGACCTGTGTGGTCTGTGGGAGCTTCACCATGTTGAACACCTTGCTGCCTATTCTATTGTTTGCCGCCCTGGGCCTCGCTGTCCTCGGCGCCCTGCGCCGGGTAAACATGTGGCGCCGCGGCCGCGCCTCCAAGGTCGACCTGCTGGGCGGCCTGCTGGCCATGCCCAAGCGTTACATGGTCGACCTGCACCACGTGGTCGCCCGCGACAAATATATCGCCAACACCCACGTCGCCACGGCCCTGGGCTTTGTGCTGTCGGCGCTGCTGGCAATTCTGGTGCACGGTTTCGGCCTGCATAACCGTGTCCTCGGCTATGCGCTGCTACTGGCTTCGGTGCTGATGTTTGTCGGCGCCACCTTCGTGTATCTGCGTCGGCGCAACCCGCCGTCACGCCTGTCGAAAGGCCCGTGGATGCGCCTGCCGAAAAGCCTGATGGCCTTCTCGGTGAGCTTCTTTGTGGTGACCTTGCCGGTAGCCGGGATTCTGCCGGCTGACTTCGGCGGCTGGCTGCTCGCGGCATTGTTGAGTGTGGGCGTGTTGTGGGGCGTGTCCGAGATGTTCTTCGGCATGACCTGGGGCGGCCCGATGAAACACGCGTTCGCCGGTGCTTTGCACCTGGCCTGGCACCGTCGCGCCGAACGCTTCGGCGGTGGCCGTTCCACGGGCCTGAAGCCGCTGGACCTCAGCGATAAAACCGCACCATTGGGCGTTGAAAAACCCAAGGATTTCACCTGGAACCAACTGCTCGGTTTCGACGCCTGCGTGCAGTGCGGCAAGTGCGAAGCCGCGTGCCCGGCGTTCGCCGCCGGCCAGCCGCTGAACCCGAAAAAGCTGATCCAGGACATGGTGGTCGGCCTGGCCGGCGGCACCGATGCCAAGTTTGCCGGCAGCCCGTATCCCGGCAAACCGGTGGGCGAACACAGTGGCAACCCGCACCAGCCGATCGTCAACGGCCTGGTTGACGCCGAAACCCTGTGGTCCTGCACCACCTGCCGCGCCTGCGTGGAAGAGTGCCCGATGATGATCGAGCACGTGGACGCCATCGTCGATATGCGCCGTCACCTCACCCTGGAAAAAGGCGCGACGCCGAACAAGGGCGCCGAAGTCCTGGAAAACCTGATCGCCACCGACAATCCAGGCGGCTTTGCTCCGGGTGGTCGGCTGAACTGGGCGGCGGATTTGAACCTGCCGTTGCTCAGTGAAAAAGGCAGCTGCGAAGTGCTGTTCTGGGTCGGCGATGGTGCCTTCGACATGCGCAACCAGCGCACCCTGCGTGCGTTCGTCAAAGTGCTCAAAGCCGCCAAGGTCGACTTCGCCGTGCTCGGCCTGGAAGAGCGCGACAGCGGCGACGTTGCCCGCCGTCTGGGCGATGAAGCCACCTTCCAGCTGTTGGCCACGCGCAATATCCAGACCCTGGCCAAGTACAGCTTCAAGCGCATCGTTACGTGCGACCCCCACAGTTTCCATGTGCTGAAAAACGAGTACGGGGCGTTCAACGGTGAGTATGTGGTGCAGCATCACAGCACCTTTATGGCGGAGCTGATTGGCGACGGCGCACTGAACCTGGGCCAGCACAAAGGCAACAGCGTGACCTATCACGACCCGTGCTATTTAGGCCGTTACAACGGCGAATACGAAGCGCCGCGCCAAGTGCTGCGGGCGTTGGGGATCGAGGTCAAGGAGATGCAACGCTCGGGCTTTCGTTCGCGCTGCTGTGGTGGCGGTGGCGGCGCGCCGATTACCGACATCCCCGGCAAGCAACGTATCCCGGACATGCGCATGGAAGACATCCGCGAAACCGGTGCCGAGTTGGTGGCCGTGGGTTGCCCGCAGTGCACCGCGATGCTCGAAGGCGTGGTCGAACCGCGCCCGCTGATCAAGGACATCGCTGAGCTTGTGGCCGACGCGTTGCTCGAAGACGCCACGCCAGTGAAAGCGCCCATCAAGCGTGAACCTGCGGAGGTGCATTAATGAGCGAGATTATCCGCCGCGACCCACGGGCCGAATGGATCGCCCGTAACCGCTTGCATCCGCTGCATGCGGCGATGCAGCCGGCAGTCCACAGCTGGATGGGACCGAATGGCATCCTGCGCAAAAACGTGCACGGCGTCGGTTTTATCGGCCCCAACGGCATCAAGCGTATCGACCGCAGCGGCGCCCAGCAGGGCGGCGCGGCCAAGCGCACGGCGGCGGTGCAAGTGCAGTTGCCGCTGCATCAGGTGCCGGCGCCAGCGTTCTATATCAACGTGGTGCCGGACATGGTCGGCGGCCGCCTGAGCAGCCACGACCGCGATTTGCTCGGCTTGGCACGGCAACTGGCGGGCAGCGACGGCGCAGTGCTGGCGGTGGTGTTTGGTGAGCATAAGGAAAGCGCGTTTGCCACGGCTGGGGTCGACCGTCTGCTGGTGCTGGAAGGCCATGAGTTCGAAGGTTATGCACCGGAGCAACGCGTTCAGGGCCTGCGCGCTGTGGATAACCAGTTCAACCCGCGTCACTGGTTGCTGCCCGATAGCCGCAGCGGGGGGGCGAGCTGGGTCGACGTTTTGCCGCGAGCCTTAAAGAGCGCCCAGCCACCCGGGTGTGGCAGATCAAGGGAGAGGAGTGCATCGGCCGTGCCGGTGCGGGCCAGGAGGATTTGGCGCGGCCGCTGCCACGCCTGATTCTGGCCGCCGCTGAATGTGCCGAGCCGGTCAGCGATACACGTCACGAAGTATTGCCCGTGGAGTTATCCACAGCCCTGGCTCGTAGCCTGCCGCGTATCGAGGATCTTGGTGCAGTGGCGGTGGACCCGGCGGCCATTCCCATGGCCGAGGCGGAGTTTATTTTCTCCGGCGGCAATGGCGTGAAGGACTGGGCCCTGTTCCACCAGACCGCCGCCGCCCTGGGCGCCACCGAAGGCGCCTCGCGGGTGGCGGTGGACGATGGCTTTATGGCGCGCGATCGCCAGGTCGGCGCCAGCGGCACCTGGGTGACTGCACGGGTTTACGTGGCCGTGGGGATTTCCGGGGCGATCCAGCATCTGCAAGGCATCGGTGCCTGCGACAAGGTGGTGGCGATCAACCTCGACCCGGGCTGCGACATGATCAAGCGTGCTGACTTGTCGGTAATCGGCGACAGCGCCGCGATTCTGCAAGCCTTGATCGATGCGGTGCAGGTTTACCGCAACGGCGCCAAGCGCGATGCTGCTTAAGGATATGGCCATGACGACGACTGTAATCAGCCTGGTCTCCATCGGCGCCCACCCGACTTCCGGGCGCCCGCGCCGTGCGGAGCAGGATGCCCGCGCCGTGGAACTGGGCCTGCAAATGGCTGGGGATAAGTTGCAGGTGCTGCACGCCGGCGACATTAACGAACCGACGTTGCGCAGCTACCTGGGCATGGGCTTGCCGCAATTGCAGGTGCTGGAACAGCCGGCCGGCGCTGATGCCTTGCCGGTGCTCAGTGACTACTTGCGCGAGGCGGGTGCCCAGGTGGTGCTTACCGGCAGCCAGGCGGAAACCGGCGAAGGCTCGGGCATGTTGCCGTTCCTGCTGGCCGAGCAATTGGGCTGGCCGTTGATTGTGGGCCTGGCGCAAGTGGAGTCTATCGAGGGCGGCGTGGCGCACGTGCTGCAGGCCCTGCCTCGCGGGCAGCGGCGCCGCTTGAAGGTGCGCCTGCCGTTTCTGGCAACGGTGGATAACGCCGCGCCCAAACCCCGGCAAAGCGCCTACGGGCCTGCACAGCGCGGGGAGTTGGCGGCCCATGAAGTGCAAATTGAGCCGGACGCATTATTCACCGACGCGCTGCTGCAACCGGCCAAGCCACGCCCCAAGCGCCTCAAGGTGATCAAGGCCAAGAGCGGCGCTGACCGCATGAAGGCCGCAACGGCCAAGGCCAGCGGTGGCGGCGGGCAGGTGCTTAAGGGGCTCAGCCCGGAGGCGGGCGCCGAGGCCATTCTCAAGCTGCTGATAGAAGAGGGCGTAGTACGCTGATTCAAAGTGTGGGAGCGGGCCTGCTCCCACATTGGATCTGCAGTGTTTGCGGGCTTACCCACAATCCCTGTTGACCCGTCTGTGGATAACCTGTTCGCGGTTGTCCACAGCCCCGTTAAATCAAGCCCTGCAGCCCTCTGTACGAAAAACAACCAGCCTAACTGACGGTTTTTCCTGGGTTTTTCCATGGGCAAGAGCATTTTTCGGAGCAGACTTGCCCCCAAAGTCTGTTGGCGCTTCTGTGGATAAGATGTTCGCTATCGGCTACAGGCCTTATAAACAAAGGCTTTCAGTGTGTTGGTTGAAATTTGATCAATCGCACCTTGTGGCGATGAAAATCCCCACGAGAACCTTGATTTTCAAGGTGTTGAGGCGGTTTTCCACAAACAACCTAAAGTTGCCCCCAAAGTCTGTTGGTGGATATGTGGATAACATGTTCGCTAGCGGCTGCAGGCCCTATAAACAAAGGCTTGCGTAGATATGATCAAAATATGATCAATCGCCCCGGGTATGGGTTTTTTCCACGGAGCATGAGGTTTTCCACAGTGCGTCATGCAGTTGCCCACAAACTCTGTGGTTGGTTCTGTGGATAAGATGTTGGTGCTGGGCCACAAGCGACGCAGCGCAAGGCTTTCAGAGAGTTGTACAAAAAATGTGCAGTGACCATTATTGCGATAGGGAATAGCCCCAAGTTCATTTGGATCTAAATGCCGGGTTTGACAGTGCTGTTTTCCACAACTTCACTGTGACTCCATAACACGCATTGCAAGGATGCTGGTGCGATCTCGTCATATCCAAGGAGTTATGGATGATGCGCCACTTCCCCCACGCCGGTCTGTTTACCCCCCCGCCTGAAGCACCGAGTTCGCCCTTTCTCAAGTGGCGGATGTTGTAGGTCGTTCAAACCCTTTGAGCCCGTAACCGCCTGAAGATTGCCTTCGGGCGAGGCTCGCCCGCGCAACACTGTTGTTGTATCTCACCTATGAAAAACAAGGAGTTCCCTCATGGGGTCTATTACCGAACATGGAAAACTGTTGGCTTGGGTTCAAGCGCTGGATGTTCCGAAGCCTTCGGCTTCTGCCGTCCGCAAAAAGTCTGCCGTACGGCGTGCCGCCAGCGGTGACGATGATGGCGCAGCAGTGGTCAGAGGCAGCGTCACCTCGTTTGTCACCGGCCTGACGCCACAGGCGCGTGACGATGTGCAAAACAGCACACTGTTGATGCAACTGGCGGCGGATAAAAAGTACAACCCCGATACGCAGCGTGAAGAGTGGTTCAAGTTCTACACCGATGGTCTGGCCAACCTGGGTTGGGGGCGGGTGTCGTCGTTCTATCAGGACTACAAGCCGAGCAATACCAACGTCACCATGGACCAGGTGGTGCTGGAGATTGTGAGTGCGGTGGTCAGCTCCCAGAGCGCGCTGTACAAGATCACCGAAAAAACCTTCGAGGCGCTGAAGAACAACCCGGCTAACAAGGATGCGCTGAAGTTGTTCGATACCAGCACCACGCGCAACAATATCGGCACCTTCCAGATCCTGCCGGTCATGCAGGACAAGGACGGCAACGTGGTCATGGTGCTGACCACCGTCAACGCCAGCACCACCGTGCAAAAGGGCAGTTTCCTGTTCTGGAGCTGGAGCAAGACGGATGCCTGGATGTATCGGGCGGCGCAGCAAACCGTCCTCAACGAAAATGTCTACGCCACCGTGCGCCAGGCGGTAATCAACAAGCTCGGCAAGAACGCCGAAGACTTTATTGATGGTCTGGATATTTAACTGAACCGAATGGGAGCCCGGCGCCTGGCGTCGGGTGTTCCCTTTTGTTTACTGGCTCAAGGAGTATGAGCGATGAGTTTGCTTGCCCCAGAAGTGTATGTAGTTTCGGGCAACCTGATATCGGCGGCGCCCTCGGTCGCGAGCCCCACCGTGCTGGACGATATGCTCGATTCCAACCTGTTATGCCAACTGGCGGCCGACAAGAAGTTTGGCTCGCGATTTATTGATCCGGCGGCCTGGCTGGACTTTTATCGCACTTCCCTCGGCAAGGTGTTCTGGAAAATCAGCAACTCCCATACGGTCAGTTATCCCGTGCCGCCGCTGATTCGCTCGGTGAGTGTGATGGGCATACTGGAGCAGACGTTTTTCAAAGCACTGGATCGGGACCTTCGGCATCAGCTCGAAGCGGATATCGAACTGTTGATGGAACAGCCCATCACCAGCCCGGGGTCTCTGCTGTTTAATGCCAAGAGCCATGTTCAATTTACAAAAGATGTCCGCTCAAGTTTCGATACGCCGTGCGAGTCGGTGATCAATCTGCAGATCAGTGTGGCCCACGACGATACGGCGGTTTCGGTGTGCAGTGTTTACTTCAAGACAGCGGAGCCGGTGGGCCACGATCTGTTCAATCAGAAGTTCAAGGTTCGGGAGTTGCTGGGCAATATCAGCGTGAGTTCTTTCGACGCGAATTTGCTGGAAACCAGTTACGAAGGCATCCGTCAGCAAATCAAGGACAAGTTGGGCGCCGCCAACATTCGTGAAAACATCTGGTTGATCGCGGACCGCCCCGTTGCCCTGCAAGGCACGCCCCACGCAGGTGCCCGGCAGTTTCTCGAAGCCTTGGAGATCTGATCCGCCAGGCGCAAAAAAAGGGTGCATGCACCCTTTTTTCGATCATTCGGCACTTCAGCCTTGAACCGGCACACCCTTGAGGTAAGGCGCCGGTGCCGCGCCCAGGTTGTTCAACATCCGCTCGCTGTACCAATCCACAAAGTTCACCACACCGAACTCATACGTCTTGGAATACGGGCCAGGCTGGTAAGCCGTGGAGTTGATACCGCGCTGGTTCTCTTCGGCCAGGCGACGGTCCTGGTCATTGGTGGCGTCCCACACTTTGCGCATGCGCTCTACATCGTAGTCCACACCCTCTACCGCGTCCTTGTGCACGATCCACTTGGTGGTGACCATGGTTTCCTGCGCGCTGATCGGCCACACGGTGAACACAATGATGTGGTCGCCCATGCAGTGGTTCCACGAGTGCGGCAGGTGCAGGATGCGCATCGAGCCCAGGTCCGGGTTCTTGATGCGGCCCATCAGTTTGGCGCAGCCTTGTTTGCCGTCCATGGTCATCGACACGGTGCCCTTGAGCAGCGGCATGCGCACGATACGGTTGCGCAGGCCGAAGCTGGCGTGAGCGTAGGGAATCTTCTCCGCGTCCCAGGCGGCGGCCGAGGCGGCTACGTGGTCCTTGAACGCCTGGTCGGCGCGTGGGTCGGTCACGTCGTCCCATTCCAGCAGGGTTTTCAACAGCTCCGGGTGCGACGCGTTGCAGTGGTAGCACTCGCGGTTGTTTTCCAGCACCAGTTTCCAGTTGGCTTTTTCGAACAAGGTGGTCTGGATCGCCACCTTGGTGTTTTCCATGTCGTAGGGTTCCATGTAGTGGTTCAGCGTCGACAGGAAATCATCGATGGCCGGCGGGTTCTCCGCCAGGCTGATAAAGATATAGCCGCCGGCGGTCTTCACGTTCACAGGCTTGAGGCCGTACTGCTTCATGTCGAAGTCGGCACCCATCTCGGTGCCGGCGAACAGCAGGCGCCCGTCCAGCTCGTAGGTCCACTGGTGGTAGTGGCACACCAGTTTGGCAACCTTGCCCTTGTCGCTGGTGCACAGGCGTGAACCGCGGTGGCGGCACACGTTGTGGAACGCATGCACCACGCCTTCGGCGCCACGGATCACGATGATCGGGTTCTTGCCCACTTGCAGGGTCAGGTAGTTGCCCTTGGTGGGAATCTCGCAAGTCATGCCGGCGATCAACCACTCTTTCTGGAAGATCTCCTGCATGTCGATATCAAACAGCCGCTCGTCAGAGTAGAACGGCTGCGGCAGCGAAAACGTGCGCTCGCGCTCTTGCAGCATTTGCGCGGTGGCCTTGCGTGCGGGTTCCAGCGGATCGCCCAAGCTTAAGGTTGCGGTGACGTCCATCGTGTGTGTCCTCATGGCCATTCTGTGTGGCCGCGATAAGTGGCTAATCAGGTTTTGCAGCAAGGCGTAAAGAAAGCGTCGTTGTTGGGAGCGAGTGTGGGGCCGCCGATGCGCCGAACCTTATCCATGAGCGACATGGCCCACTCTGATCCCGACGCGCAACCCCCGTGGTATGGGGGCTGGTCGCGATAAGTATGTGAATGTCGCAGATAGGTAAATGGGCGGTTCTCGCGTTACGCAGAATCGCCACCATCAGGCCGATATACGGCTGCGGAGAACAGCATGTCCAACAGCTTCCTGAATCCGGTAACCACCCAGACCTGGGCCAATGGTCGGCACATCGTCCGTTGCGTCAAAGTCATCCAGGAAACCTGGGATGTGCGCACCTTCTGCTTCATGGCCGACCAGCCGATCCTGTTCTTTTTCAAGCCGGGGCAGTTCGTCACCCTGGAGCTGGAAATCGACGGTCAGCCGATCATGCGTTCCTACACCATTTCCAGTTCGCCGTCGGTGCCGTACAGCTTTTCGGTGACGATCAAGCGTGTGCCGGGCGGGAAGGTGTCCAACTGGCTGCACGATACCCTTCACGAAGGCCAGGAGCTGGCGGTGCACGGGCCGGTCGGGCTGTTCAATGCCATCGATTTCAGCAACCCGAAGGTGCTGTACCTCAGTGGCGGCGTGGGTATCACGCCGGTGATGTCCATGGCGCGTTGGTATTACGACACCAACGCGAATGTCGACATGACATTTATCCACAGCGCCCGCTCGCCCAAAGACATCATCTATCACCGCGAGCTGGAGCACATGGCGTCGCGGATCGACAACTTCAGCCTGCACCTGATTTGCGAGAAGCATGGCCTGGGCGAACCCTGGGCCGGTTATCGCGGTTACCTGAACCACAAGATGCTGGAACTGATGGTGCCGGACTTCCTGGAGCGCGAAGTGTTCTGCTGCGGCCCCACGCCGTACATGAACGCGGTAAAGCGCCTGCTGGAAGCGGCCGGTTTCGACATGGCGCGCTACCACGAGGAGTCCTTTGGCGCCACGCCGCCGGAAGCGCGTGCGGATGCGGTGGAGCAAGCCGAGCAAGCTGCCGACGCGCCGGAAATCGACCTGGCGGATCTGCACCAGGTGGAATTTATTGCCTCGGGGAAAAGTATCCGCGTGGCACCGGGCGAAACCGTGCACGCCGCCGCCGCCAAACTTGGCCTGTTGATCCCGAAAGCCTGCGGCATGGGCATTTGCGGTACGTGCAAGGTGATGAAGCTGGGCGGGGAGGTCGAGATGGACCACAACGGCGGGATCACCGAGGAAGACGAAGCCGAAGGCTACATCCTGTCGTGCTGCAGCGTGCCGAAGGGCGACGTGCGCATCGAGTTCTGATCGAGCACTCTCTCAAGCGGGCAGGGCCCAATGTGGGAGCGGGCTTGCTCGCGAAAGCGATGTATCAGTCAACATCGTCAGTGACTGACACGCCGCTTTCGCGAGCAAGCCCGCTCCCACAATTTGCTCGGTGAACATCAGTGATGGCTGGGTAGCTGTCAGGCGCCCATCACTTCGCGAATATCCGCCGCCAATTCGCGCACGCGCTCTTCCTCGGTGTCCCACGCACACATGAAGCGTGCGCCGCCTTTGCCGATGAAGGTGTAGAAGCGCCAGCCCTTGGCCGTCAACGCTTCGATGGCGGCTTCCGAGAGTTGCAGGAACACGCCGTTGGCTTGTACCGGGAACATCAATTCCACGCCAGGAATATCCGCCACCAGGCTGCTCAGCAATTGTGCGCAGCTGTTGGCGTGGCGTGCGTGTTTGAGCCAGGCGTCGTTTTCCAGCAGGCCCACCCACGGCGCGGACAGGAAGCGCATTTTCGAGGCCAATTGGCCGGCCTGTTTGCAGCGGTAGTCGAAGTCTTCAGCCAGCTTGTGGTTGAAGAACAGGATCGCCTCACCCACCGCCATGCCGTTTTTAGTGCCGCCAAAACACAGCACATCCACCCCGGCTTTCCAGGTCAGGTCGGCCGGCGAGCAGCCGAGGAACGCGCAGGCGTTGGAGAAGCGTGCGCCGTCCATGTGCAGGTTCAGCCCCAGTTCCTTGCAGGTCACGCTGATGGCGCGGATTTCTTCCGGGGTGTACACGCTGCCGACTTCAGTGGCTTGGGTCAGGGTCACCACGCGTGGCTTGGGGTAGTGGATATCCTGACGCTTGAGGGCGATCTCGCGGATCGAGTCCGGGGTCAGCTTGCCGTTTTCGGTGCGGGCGACGAGCAGCTTGGAGCCGTTGGAGAAAAACTCCGGCGCGCCGCATTCGTCGGTTTCGACGTGGGCGGTTTCCGAGCAAATCACGCTATGGTAGCTCTGGCACAGCGAGGACAGCGCCAGGGAGTTGGCGGCCGTACCGTTGAAGGCGAAGAACACTTCGCAGTCGGTTTCGAACAGGTTGCGGAAACCGTCGGCGGCGCGGTGGGTCCATTCATCATCGCCGTAGGCGCGTTGATGGCCCTGGTTGGCTTGTTCCATGGCGGCCCAGGCTTCCGGGCAGATGCCGGAATAATTGTCGCTGGCGAATTGTTGGCTCTTGTCGGTCATGGCCCATTCCTGTGGTCGATGTTGGTGCGCACTGTAACCAAGATTGCCGGGCGTGCGCACGCACTGTAAATGCAAAGTCACTGGGGAATTATGCACGGTACTGAAACGATTCCTGTCGGACGCGTCCGCGATGGCGCCCTGGATTTGCTCAAGTGGCTGGCGCTGCTGAGCATGGTGCTGGACCACTTGCGTTATGTCGGTGTGAGCCTGGACGGCCTGTACGTGCCGGGGCGCCTGGCGTTCCCGTGGTTTTGCCTGGCGATTGCGGCCAATTTGCACCGGGTCGCCCATGCACCGGTGACCGGCCAATGGCGCTACCTGGGCTGGTTGCTGCTGTTCAGTGTGATCAGCGAAGTGCCCTATCGGATGTTTATCGACGATGCCGATACGTTGAACGTGTTACCGACCTTGGCGCTGGGCTTGCTGGTTGCCAGAGGATGGCAGCAAAAGGCGCTTTTTGATCGAGGATTGGCGGTGATCGCCCTGGTAGCAGGGGCTGTATTTTCCACGCATCTGATGTTCGGTTTTTTTGGTGTGTTAATGCCGCTGGCAATGCTGTTGGTGTTCAGCCGCCCATGGTATTTCAGCGTGTTGCCGGGTTTGGTGTGTGTCGCTGCGAATCAATGGCAGATTTTGCTCAGCAGCGGCACGCTCGTGGCGATATTGGGATTAGCCGCATGCCTGATCGCGCCATTGGCAGGATTGGTCTTGTTGCGACATGGGCAAAACGTCTCGCCACCGGCCATGCGCCGCTGGGCCTACACCCTCTATCCCGTGCATTTCCTGTTGCTGCTACTCGTGCGCCAGATCATCGCCTAACCCCCTGTGGGAGCGGGCTTGCTCGCGAATGCGGTGGGTCAGCTTGCACATGTGTTGGCTGGCCCACCGCCTTCGCGAGCAAGCCCGCTCCCACATTTGTTTCGTGTCGCTCATGGAATGTCGTAAACGCACCTTTGCGTGGCGTCCGTAGGCATTTGACCTGCCGGCGCCAGCCCTACCATCGCATCAAAGGGCCCTGCACGGGCCTCAACAATACGAAAGGCTGGGAGAGACGCGATGTTCAGCAAAAAAGACCAGATCCAGGGATATGACGACGCATTGCTGGCGGCGATGAATGCCGAAGAGCAGCGTCAGGAAGATCATATCGAGCTGATCGCGTCAGAGAACTACACCAGCAAACGCGTGATGCAAGCCCAGGGCAGCGGCCTCACCAACAAGTACGCCGAAGGCTACCCAGGCAAGCGCTACTACGGTGGCTGCGAGCATGTGGACAAGGTTGAAGTGCTGGCCATCGAGCGCGCCAAGCAGTTGTTCGGCGCCGATTACGCCAACGTGCAGCCGCACTCCGGCTCCTCCGCCAACAGCGCGGTGTACCTGGCGCTGCTGAACGCCGGCGACACCATCCTGGGCATGAGCCTGGCCCACGGCGGCCATTTGACCCACGGCGCCAAAGTCTCGTCCTCGGGCAAGCTGTACAACGCCGTGCAGTACGGCATCAACACCGACACCGGCCTGATCGACTACGACGAAGTCGAGCGCCTGGCGGTGGAGCACAAGCCAAAGATGGTGGTCGCCGGTTTTTCGGCCTACTCCAAGACTCTGGATTTCCCACGTTTCCGTCAGATCGCCGACAAGGTCGGTGCGCTGCTGTTCGTCGACATGGCCCACGTTGCCGGCCTGGTCGCCGCTGGCCTGTACCCGAACCCGCTGCCGTATGCGGATGTGGTCACCACCACCACCCACAAGACTCTGCGCGGTCCGCGGGGTGGTTTGATTCTGGCCAAGGCCAACGAAGAGATTGAGAAAAAGCTCAATTCCGCTGTGTTCCCCGGCGCCCAGGGTGGCCCGCTGATGCATGTGATCGCCGGCAAGGCCGTGTGCTTCAAGGAAGCGCTGGAACCGGGCTTCAAGGCTTATCAACAGCAAGTGATCGACAATGCCCAGGCCATGGCCGAGGTGTTTATCAACCGCGGCTACGATGTGGTGTCCGGCGGCACTGATAACCACCTGTTCCTGGTCAGCCTGATCCGTCAGGGCCTCACCGGCAAAGAGGCGGACGCCGCCCTCGGCCGCGCCCACATCACCGTCAACAAAAACGCGGTGCCGAATGACCCGCAGTCGCCGTTCGTGACCTCGGGCCTGCGCATCGGCACCCCGGCGGTGACCACGCGAGGTTTCAAAGTGGGGCAGTGCATTGAGCTGGCCGGCTGGATCTGCGACATCCTCGACAACCTCGGCGACGCCGATGTCGAGGCCAACGTGGCCAAGCACGTGTCTGCCCTGTGCGCTGATTTCCCGGTTTATCGCTGAGCGCGGTTTTGGAGTAATGACTATGCAACGCTACTCGGGCTTCGGCCTCTTCAAGCACTCACTCAGCCACCACGAAAACTGGCAGAAGATGTGGCGCACGCCGACCCCTAAAAAGGTCTACGACGTGGTTATCGTCGGCGGCGGCGGGCATGGTCTGGCGACCGCCTATTACCTGGCCAAAGAGCACGGCATCACCAACGTCGCCGTGGTCGAGAAAGGCTGGCTGGGCGGCGGTAACACTGCGCGCAATACCACTATCGTGCGTTCCAACTACCTGTGGGACGAGTCGGCGCACCTGTACGAACATGCGATGAAACTCTGGGAGGGTTTGTCCCAGGATTTGAACTACAACGTGATGTTCTCCCAGCGCGGCGTCTACAACTTGTGCCACACCTTGCAGGACATCCGTGATTCCGAGCGTCGCGTCAGCGCCAACCGCCTCAACGGTGTGGACGGCGAACTGCTGAATGCCAAGCAAGTGGCCGACGAAATTCCCTACCTCGACTGCTCGAAAAACACCCGTTACCCGGTACTCGGCGCCACCGTGCAACGGCGCGGCGGCGTGGCCCGTCACGATGCCGTGGCCTGGGGCTTTGCCCGCGCCGCCGACGCCCTCGGCGTGGACCTGATCCAGCAGACCGAAGTGATCGGCTTTCGCAAGGAAAACGGCGTGTGCATCGGCGTGGAAACCAACAAGGGCTTTATCGGCGCCAAGCGCGTCGGTGTGGTCACGGCCGGTAACTCGGGCCATATGGCCTCGCTGGCGGGCTTTCGCCTGCCGATCGAATCCCACCCGCTGCAAGCGTTGGTGTCGGAGCCGATCAAGCCGATTATCGACAGCGTGATCATGTCCAACGCCGTGCACGGTTACATCAGCCAGTCCGACAAGGGCGACCTGGTGATCGGCGCCGGTATCGACGGCTACAACGGCTACGGCCAGCGCGGCTCGTACCCGGTGATCGAACACACCATCCAGGCCATCGTCGAGATGTTCCCGGTGCTGTCGCGCGTGCGCATGAATCGCCAATGGGGCGGCATCGTCGACACCACGCCGGATGCGTGCCCGATCATCTCCAAGACTCCGGTGCCGAACATGTTCTTCAACTGCGGTTGGGGCACCGGTGGCTTCAAGGCCACGCCGGGCTCAGGCAACGTGTTTGCCGCAAGCCTGGCCAAGGGCGAAATGCACCCATTGGCCGCGCCATTCTCCATCGACCGTTTCCACAACGGTGCGCTCATCGACGAACACGGCGCTGCGGCCGTCGCCCACTAACAGGAGAAACTCCTTATGTTGCATATCTTCTGTCCTCACTGTGGCGAACTGCGCTCCGAAGAGGAATTCCACGCCTCCGGCCAAGCGCACATCCCGCGCCCGCTGGACCCGAATGCCTGCACCGATGAAGAGTGGGGCGACTACATGTTCTTTCGCGACAACCCGCGTGGCCTGCACCACGAACTGTGGATTCACGCCGCCGGTTGCCGCCAGTATTTCAACGCGACCCGTGACACCCTGACCTACGAAATTCTTGAAACCTACAAGATTGGCAGCAAGCCGCAATTCACCGCCAAGGCTTCTGGAGAGAAGGTATGAGCCAGATCAATCGCCTGTCCAACGGTGGTCGCATCGACCGTAACAAGGTCCTGACGTTTACCTTCAACGGCCAGAGTTACAAAGGCTTTGAGGGCGACACTCTGGCCGCCGCCTTGCTGGCCAACGGTGTCGACATCATCGGCCGCAGCTTCAAATATTCGCGCCCACGCGGCATCTTTGCCGCAGGTGCTGAAGAGCCGAACGCGGTGCTGCAGATCGGCGCCACCGAAGCCACCCAGATTCCCAACGTGCGCGCCACGCAACAGGCGCTGTACCAGGGTTTGGTCGCCACCAGCACCAACGGCTGGCCGAACGTCAACAATGACGTGATGGGCATTCTGGGCAAGGTTGGCGGCAAGCTGATGCCGCCGGGTTTCTACTACAAAACCTTCATGTACCCGCAGTCGTTCTGGATGACGTACGAGAAGTACATCCGCAAGGCTGCCGGGCTTGGTCGCTCGCCGACCGAGAACGACCCGGACACCTACGACAACTTCAACCGTCACTGCGACGTGCTGGTGGTGGGCGCAGGCCCTGCCGGTTTGGCCGCTGCACTGGCGGCGGCGCGCAGCGGTGCCCGTGTGATCCTCGCCGACGAGCAGGAAGAGTTCGGCGGCTCCTTGCTCGATTCACGCGAAAGCCTCGACGGCAAGCCCGCGACCGAGTGGGTCGCCAGTGTAATTGCCGAATTGAAAGCCCTGCCGGACGTGGTGCTGCTGCCCCGCGCCACCGTCAACGGCTATCACGACCATAACTTCCTGACCATTCACGAGCGCCTTACCGATCACCTCGGCGACCGTGCGCCGATTGGGGTGGTGCGTCAGCGTATCCACCGCGTACGTGCCAAGCGCGTAGTATTGGCCACCGGTGCCTGCGAGCGCCCGCTGGTGTACGGCAATAACGATGTGCCGGGCAACATGCTGGCGGGAGCAGTCTCCACTTACGTACGCCGTTATGGCGTGGCGCCAGGCAAAAAACTGGTGCTGTCGACCAACAATGATCACGCCTACCGCGTGGCTCTGGACTGGTTCGACGCGGGCCTGCAAGTGGTGGCCGTGGCTGACGCCCGCCACAACCCACGTGGCGCGCTGGTGGAAGAAGCCCGCGCCAAAGGTATCCGCATCCTCACCGGCAGCGCCGTGATCGAAGCCCGCGGCAGCAAGCACGTCACTGGCGCCCGCGTGGCCGCCATCGACGTCAAAGCCCATAAAGTCACCAGCCCAGGCGAGTGGCTGGAGTGCGACCTGGTCGCCAGTTCCGGTGGCTACAGCCCGGTGGTTCACCTGGCCTCGCACTTGGGCGGCAAGCCGACCTGGCGTGAAGATATCCTCGGTTTTGTACCGGGCGAAGCACCGCAAAAACGCGTGTGCGTGGGCGGTATCAACGGCGTCTACGGCCTTGGCGATTCCCTGGCGGATGGTTTTGAAGGTGGCGTGCGCGCCGCCAGCGAAGGCGGTTTTGCACCGGTGGAAGGCACCTTGCCGAAAGCCTTGAGCCGCCTGGAGGAGCCGACGCTGGCGCTGTTCCAGGTGCCCCACGAAAAAGCCACTGCACGCGCACCGAAGCAATTTGTCGACCTGCAAAACGACGTGACCGCCGCCGCCATCGAACTGGCGACCCGTGAAGGTTTCGAGTCGGTCGAGCACGTCAAACGCTACACCGCGCTGGGCTTCGGCACCGACCAGGGCAAACTGGGTAACGTCAACGGCCTGGCCATCGCCGCCCGTTCGCTGAACGTGACCATCCCGCAGATGGGCACCACCATGTTCCGCCCCAACTACACGCCGGTCACTTTCGGCGCAGTGGCGGGCCGTCACTGTGGGCACATCTTCGAGCCGGTGCGCTACACCGCCCTGCAAGCCTGGCACGTGAAAAATGGCGCCGAGTTTGAAGACGTCGGCCAGTGGAAACGCCCATGGTATTTCCCACGCAACGGTGAAGACCTGCACGCCGCGGTAAAACGCGAATGCCTGGCCGTGCGCGATAGCGTTGGCCTGCTGGATGCCTCCACCCTCGGCAAAATCGACATTCAAGGCCCGGATGCCCGCGAGTTCCTCAACCGCATCTACAGCAACGCCTGGACCAAACTCGACGTGGGCAAGGCGCGCTACGGCCTGATGTGCAAGGAAGACGGCATGGTCTTCGACGACGGCGTAACCGCCTGCCTCGCTGATAACCACTTCCTGATGACCACCACCACCGGCGGCGCCGCCCGCGTATTGCAGTGGCTGGAAATCTACCAACAGACCGAATGGCCGGACCTCAAGGTGTACTTCACCTCGGTCACCGACCACTGGGCGACCATGACCCTGTCCGGCCCCAACAGCCGCAAGCTGCTGGCGGAAGTTACCGACATCGACCTGGACAAGGACGGCTTCCCGTTCATGACCTGGAAGGAAGGCCTGGTCGGCGGTGTACCGGCGCGGGTGTTCCGTATTTCGTTTACCGGTGAGCTGTCGTATGAAGTCAACGTGCAGGCCGACTACGCCATGGGCGTGCTGGAGCAAATCGTCGAGGCCGGCAAAAAGTACAACCTGACACCGTACGGCACCGAAACCATGCACGTACTGCGGGCCGAGAAGGGCTTCATTATCGTCGGCCAGGACACCGACGGCTCGATGACCCCGGACGACCTGAACATGGGCTGGTGCGTAGGCCGCACCAAACCGTTCTCGTGGATCGGCTGGCGCGGGATGAACCGTGAAGACTGCGTGCGTGAGGAGCGCAAGCAGCTTGTGGGGCTCAAGCCGATTGATCCGACAGTGTGGCTGCCGGAAGGCGCGCAGCTGGTGTTTGACGCCAAGCAAACGATTCCGATGAAGATGGTCGGCCACGTCACCTCAAGCTATGCGCATAACTCGCTGGGCTATTCGTTTGCGATGGCGGTGGTGAAGGGCGGCTTGAAGCGCATCGGCGAGCGAGTGTTTTCACCGCAGGCGGATGGCAGCGTGATCGAAGCGCAGATTGTGTCTTCGGTGTTCTTTGACCCGAAAGGTGAGCGGCAGAACATCTGATAGACCGAGTCGCGGCCTTCGCGAGCAAGCCCGCTCCCACAGGGGAATGCATTCCAAATGTGGGAGCGGGCTTGCTCGCGAAGACGCCAGTAGCCGCACAACAGAATTAGGAAAGGTGCTTTATGACAGCAGCCAATGTGTACCAACAACGCCCCACCACCGGCGCCAAGGCCGAGTCGTCGCTGCACCATGCCGACCTCGCCAGCCTGGTCGGCAAGGGCCGCAAAAACGCCGGCGTGACCGTGCGCGAAAAGAAACTCCTGGGCCACCTGACCCTTCGTGGCGATGGCCACGATGCAGCGTTCGCCGCCGGCGTGCACAAGGCCCTCGGCATCGAGTTGCCCGGCGCCTTGCAGGTGATCGTCAAAGGCGAAACCAGCCTGCAATGGCTCGGCCCGGATGAGTGGCTGCTGATCGTGCCAAGCGGGGAAGAATTCGCCGCCGAACAAAACCTGCGGGCCGCCCTGGGCGACCTGCATATCCAGATCGTCAACGTCAGTGGCGGCCAGCAGATCCTCGAACTCAGCGGCCCGAACGTGCGCGATGTGCTGATGAAATCCACCAGCTACGACGTGCACCCCAACACCTTCCCGGTGGGCAAGGCGGTGGGCACGGTGTTCGCCAAGTCGCAACTGGTGATCCGCCACACGGCTGAAGACACCTGGGAGCTGGTGATTCGCCGCAGCTTCTCGGATTACTGGTGGTTGTGGCTGCAGGATGCCTCGGCCGAATTTGGCCTGAGCGTCCAAGCCTGACCCGGCATTTGTGATGAGGGGGCTGTTGTGGCGAGGGGGCTTGCCCCCGTTGGATCGCGCAGCGGTCCCAATGAAAGAACCGCTTGGCTGATTTCAGGGCTGCTTCGCAGCCCAACGGGGGCAAGCCCCTCGCCACAAAGGCATGAGGATTCGATTATGAGCCGCGCACCCGATACATGGATTTTGACTGCCGACTGCCCCAGCGTGCTCGGCACGGTGGACGCGGTCACCCGCTACCTGTTCGAGCAGGGCTGCTATGTCACCGAGCACCACTCGTTCGATGACCGCCTCTCGGGCCGGTTTTTTATTCGCGTGGAATTCCGCCAGCCCGACGGTTTTGATGAGCAGGCGTTCCGCGATGGGCTGGCCACTCGCGGCGAAGCCTTTGGCATGATCTTCGAGCTGACGGCGCCGAACTACCGGCCAAAAGTGGTGATCATGGTCTCCAAGGCCGATCACTGCCTCAACGACCTGCTGTACCGCCAGCGCATCGGCCAATTGTCGATGGACGTGGTGGCGGTGGTGTCCAACCACCCCGATTTGAAACCGTTGGCCGACTGGCACCAGATTCCCTACTACCATTTCCCCCTGGACCCCAACGACAAACCGTCCCAGGAGCGTCAGGTGTGGCAAGTGGTGGAAGACACCGGCGCCGAACTGGTGATCCTTGCGCGCTACATGCAAGTGCTGTCGCCGGAGCTGTGTCGCAAACTGGATGGCAAGGCGATCAATATCCATCACTCGCTGTTGCCGGGGTTCAAGGGTGCCAAGCCGTATCACCAGGCCTACAACAAGGGCGTGAAACTGGTGGGGGCGACCGCGCATTACATCAACAACGACCTGGACGAAGGCCCGATTATCGCCCAGGGTGTGGAGGTGGTGGATCACAGCCACTATCCCGAGGACTTGATCGCCAAGGGGCGGGATATCGAAGGGCTGACATTGGCCCGGGCGGTGGGGTATCACATTGAGCGGCGGGTGTTTTTGAACGCCAATCGCACGGTCGTTCTTTAGATCGCCATCGCAGGCAAGCCAGCTCCCACAGGGTAATACATTCCAAATGTGGGAGCTGGCTTGCCTGCGATGAGGCCATCAGCAACAACGCAAAAACAGCATCTGTACCCGAGCACTTTACGCGCCGCCTGCCTGGGCGACGCGGTTCCATAAAAACAACAGCGAGGTGAAAGCATGTCTGGTAATCGTGGTGTCGTGTATCTCGGCAACGGCAAGGTCGAAGTACAGAAAATCGACTATCCCAAAATGCAGGACCCCCGTGGCAGGAAGATTGAGCACGGCGTCATCCTGCGCGTGGTCTCCACCAACATCTGCGGCTCCGACCAACACATGGTGCGCGGCCGCACTACTGCCCAGACCGGCCTGGTGCTGGGGCATGAAATCACCGGCGAAGTCATCGAGAAGGGCAGCGACGTCGAAAACCTGAAAATCGGCGATCTGGTCTCGGTGCCGTTCAACGTGGCGTGCGGCCGCTGCCGCTCCTGCAAAGAGCAACACACCGGCGTGTGCCTCACCGTCAACCCGGCCCGTGCCGGTGGCGCCTACGGCTACGTCGACATGGGCGACTGGACTGGCGGCCAGGCCGAGTACGTGCTGGTGCCGTACGCCGACTTCAACCTGCTGAAACTGCCGGACCGCGACAAGGCCATGGAGAAAATCCGCGACCTGACCTGCCTCTCCGACATCCTCCCCACCGGCTATCACGGTGCCGTTACCGCCGGCGTCGGCCCAGGCAGCACCGTGTACATCGCGGGTGCCGGCCCGGTCGGTCTGGCCGCTGCGGCTTCCGCACGCCTGCTCGGCGCGGCGGTGGTGATCATCGGCGACGTCAACCCAGTGCGACTGGCCCACGCCAAGGCCCAGGGTTTTGAAATTGCCGACCTGTCCAAGGACACCCCATTGCACGAACAGATCGCCGCGTTACTCGGCGAGCCGGAAGTCGACTGCGCCGTCGACGCCGTAGGCTTTGAAGCCCGTGGTCACGGCCATGAAGGCGCCAAGGCGGAGGCCCCGGCCACCGTCCTCAACTCGCTGATGGGCGTGGTGCGCGTGGCGGGCAAGATCGGCATCCCCGGCCTGTACGTGACCGAAGACCCGGGCGCGGTCGACGCGGCGGCGAAAATGGGCAGCCTGAGCATTCGCTTTGGTTTGGGCTGGGCGAAATCCCACAGCTTCCACACCGGGCAAACCCCGGTGATGAAGTACAACCGCCAACTGATGCAGGCGATCATGTGGGACCGCATCAACATCGCTGAAATTGTCGGCGTGCAGGTGATCAGCCTGGATGATGCGCCACGTGGTTATGGCGAGTTTGATGCGGGTGTACCGAAGAAGTTTGTGATTGATCCGCATAAGTTGTTCAGCGCGGCCTGAGTAACGTTCCAAACAATAAGGGCGGCCCGGGGTCGCCCTTATTGAGAGGTCTATCAGCCGTCAACCAATACCAGTTGTTCGACCATAATGCCTCTTCCCGGCGAACGCGGGTCGGGTGCGAACCCTACCAGGGTCACTTTGACTCTATAGCTGTACTTGTCTTTGACCAGTCGTGCCGCTTCTGCCGGATCGTCTGCGGTAATTTCCCCTGTCTGTGAGGCGTCATCGCTATCGGTCGCGTTGGCGGTAAATTTGTAGATAGGCATTTTCCTGTCCTCTTTTGAGCGCCGCGTGGTTTGTGATCAAGGTTGGGGAGGTTTCTGATGCCCGTCTACTGTGAGAAATAACAGGGTTAAAGAGTGAGTTCGAATAAAGGCAGCGGCGTTTATTGCCAATGCTGATCCTGGGTTAACGTGGGCGTAACGGAAAGGGCGACTTCGAGTCGCCCTTTTTATTGGTGGGTAAATGCACACTTGGCAATATCCGCGTCTTCGCAATAGGTGCCTCTCCAGTGGGCAGTCGGGATAAGGTTCCAACCCGAGACGGGTTTGAGCGTTACCGAAAAACTCGCGTCGTTATTCATCGGCCCTTTGTAGGTGCAGGTTACGGCTTTGTTCGATGCATCGTACCGGGCATCGTGAAACGTGGCGTCCGTAAGATACGACGCTGGAGCCAGCGGGTTGTCACCGGCCCAGGTGCGTCCATCGGGCAATGACGCTTCGTAGTGGTAGCCTCCGTTGGCCAGCGCCGTTTGTTTGATGCTCTGGGCTGGAGGGCAGGTTGAGGTTGCTGCCTGGGCGTGGTTCATCATTGCCGTGATTGCGAACACACCTGCAAGCATTGCGCTGTTCATGGCTCACCTCCTGTGCTGCCTGAGAGGTTTCATGCTGCGGGTGATTTCCGGTCCTCGACTACTGTTAGAAGTAACAGTGCGTTAGAAAGAGTTGCGATAAACAAGCGGCCTGTCATTTCGATAGCTGCATGCCGATGGCTCAGCGAGCTGCCAGCGCCCCTTGGTACAGCACTGGCCCGGTGGGTTGGCCGGTGGGTGAACCGCCGCGTGGTTCCAGACTCACGGCCAGGGTCAGTGGAGCGCTGAGCAGTGCCCGCTGCGCTTCGCTCAGCTGGATCCGGCCCTTGCCGGCGGCGGGCAGCAGGCCCAGGGAGATTGGTTTGCCGCCAGGTGGGATGACCCACAACTCCAGATCGCGTGTCGGCTCTACAGCGGCCAGCGTCAGCGGCTCGATTTGCAGGTGATCGCCAAACGCCCGGATCTGCAGCGCCGGTTGCTGGTTGGCGGCCACCAGTGTGGCGTTGTACTCGGCGCCGATCTCGCGTTGATACAGCACGCCCACCAGTACCGCGACCACTACCGCGCACGCGGCGGCCAGCAGGCGAAAATTCATCCAGAACGGTTTCGTCGCCGGCACATGCAGCACCTGCGGCTCGATCCGCGCCTTGATGCCGGCCCATACGTGATCGGGCACCGGGCGTTCGGGCAGGGTGCCGGTGAGGCTGGCGAGCGCATCCTGCCAATGACCAAGCTCCACGCGCAGCGCGGCGTCGTCCAGCAACAGGGCATCGAAGCGGCGCCGGGCGGTGGGGGGCATCAGGCCGATGGCGTAATCGGCAGCGAGGGCACGGCGCAGGGTGGTGGTTTGGTAGTTCATGATTCAAGGCACCTGCGCAGGCGTTCCATGCCGCGCCGAATCCAGGATTTGACCGTGCCCAGTGGCGCCGCCAAATGCTCGGCCAATTCCGTGCACGTCAGGCCTTGAAAGTAAGCCACGCTGATCGACTGGCGCTGCATGCCGTCGAGGGTCTCCAGGCAACGGTTCAGGGCGTGGGCTGCGCGCTCGCTGTCGAGTTGTTCGTGGGCGCTGGGGCTATCGTCAAGCAGGGACTCCTGCTGGCCGTCGGCCAGGGGCTGTTCGCGGCGTTTGCGCAGTTGGTCGATGGCCAGGTTACGGGTGATGTTGACCATCCAGGTCATTGGCGCTGCCAGGTGCGGTTCGTAGCGCGAAGCGTTGTACCAGATGCGCACAAAGGCCTCCTGCAGCACCTCTTCAGCCAGATCCGCACGGCCCATGAAGCGAAACGCCACACCGAGCAGCCGCGGGGACACGCTGCGGTAGAGGGTTTCGAACGCCTGGCGATTGCCCAGCGCGCACTGGGCCAGCAAAGGCCGCAACGGGTCAGCATCGTTGATGGAAATAGGGCTTCTCCAGGCTCTCATACGAGGGCGACGGGACTGCGCACGGTAGGCAGAGGGTAGTTCAGCTTGGGCATTCATTCCATCCAACTCCGGGCGGCGCATGTTGGATATACGCGGGGCGAGGTGATTCGGATGCAGAAAAATCCGAACTCATCCGGGTGTGGGAACATTCTTTCCGGACGGTCAGTCAAACGCCTGCTTTCACACCTACACCCAGAGGTTGTTTCGATGAAGATTTCACGCGGTTTCGCCCTTTCCTGCCTGATGAGCCTGGCCGCCACCCCGGTGTTTGCCGCTGGGTTCAGCCTTGGCGACGCGGCCAATGCCATCTCCGGCATGCAAGGGGGCAACAACAAGGCCGCAGCCGCAGCACCGTCGTCCGAGACGGCCGGGCTGCTGAGCGCATTGACCTCGCAACTGAACGTCACCCCCGAGCAAGCCGTCGGCGGCACCGGCGCCATGCTCGGGTTGGCCAAGAACCAACTGAGCGGTAACGACTATTCGCAATTGGGCAAAAGCGTGCCCGGCCTGGACCAGCTGTCGGGCAATAATGCGTTGGGCAGCCTCGGGGCCTTGAGCGGGATGCTCGGCCAGACCGGCGGCAGCAAAACCAGCGGCCTGGACGGCCTGCTGGGGAATGTGAAGAACACCAATGACCTGAACACGGCGTTCAGCGCGCTGGGCATGGACAGTGGCATGGTCGGCCAGTTTGCCCCGGTGATCCTGCAATACCTGGGTGGCCAGGGCGCCAGCAGCTCGGTGCTGGGCAAGCTGGCTCAGGCCTGGGGCACCGGCAGTTAAGGCCGCTCGGCGCGCAATTGTTCGATGCGCGCATCCTTCTCCTTCCAGAGCTGGTTGACCCAGTTCTGGACGGTCTGGCGAAAGGCCGGATCGTTCTCGTAATCCCCTTGCCACAAAGCCGGGTCCAGCTCGCGGGTGCGGATATCAATGATCACCTTGGGCACCGCGCCGCTGATCAAATCCCAGAACCCCGGGATTTTCTGTTGCGGATAGACCACGGTTACGTCGAGCACCGCATCCAGCTGTTCACCCATCGCCGCCAGTACAAACGCCACGCCACCGGCCTTGGGCTTGAGCAAGCGCGCAAAGGGCGAGCCCTGCTGCTTGTGCTTGGCTGCGTTGAACCGAGTGCCTTCCAGGTAATTGACCACCGTGACCGGCTGGCGCTTGAACAACTCGCAAGCCTCCTTGGTGATCTTCAAATCCTGGCCCGCCAGCTCCGGGTGCTTGGCCAGGAACGCCTTGGTGTAACGCTTCATGAACGGGTAATCCAGCGCCCACCACGCCAGGCCGAGGAAGGGCACCCAGATCAGCTCTTTTTTCAGGAAGAATTTGAAGAACGGCGTGCGCCGGTTGAGCGCCTGGATCAGCGCCGGGATATCGACCCAGGATTGGTGGTTGCTGATCACGAGATAGGAGGTGTCGCCGCGCAGGTCACCGCCGCCGCGAATGTCCCATTGCGTCGGAATGCACAGCGAGAAAATCAGCTTGTCGATTTCAGCCCAGGTCTCGGCGATCCACATCACCGCCCAGGACGCGTAGTCCCGATAGCGGCCGGGCGCCACCAGCTTGAGCAGGGCAAACACCATCAATGGCCCGATCAAGACCAGGGTGTTGAGCAACAACAGCAGTGAGACGAAACAGCCGGTGAGCAGGCGGCGCATAAGTAACTCTTGGAATCTTGTGGGCGGGCCATGATAAGCAAGGCGCGTCCAGAGGCCAAATCGCAAATCGCCGGACGAATGTTTCACAATGTGCCTGATAGGGTTGAGAACTAACTAACCATGGCTTTTGCGGTCTAGAATCCGCCTACTTCTTTCCGAGGAAATCACTTCGTGAAACTGCTCCTTGCCTCCCTCGCCCTGGCGGCCCTGCCGGTCATGGCCGCCGAACCGACCCTTTACGGTCGCTACGAATACATCCAGTTGCCGGAGATCGGCGAAACCTTCAAGGCCAAGATGGACACCGGCGCGCTGACCGCCTCGCTCTCGGCCCGTGATATCGAAACCTTCACCCGTGACGGCGACGACTGGGTGCGCTTCCGCCTCGGCGGCAAGGACGCGACCAACAAGGTCTACGAGCACAAAGTGTCGCGCATCAGCAAAATCAAGAGCCGCGCCGACGAGGACGACGACAAGGACGAAGCCAGCGTGGCCAAGCGCCCGGTGATCGACCTGGAAATGTGCCTGGGCGACGTCAAGCGCACCGTCGAGGTCAACCTTACCGACCGTAGCAGCTTCAACTACCCGCTGCTGATCGGCGCCAAGGCCCTGCGCGAATTTGGCGCGGCGGTAAACCCTGCTCGCCGTTACACTGCCGACAAACCGGACTGCTGACGGACCCCCATGCCGCATATCCTGATTGTCGAAGACGAAGCGGCAATAGCCGACACGCTGATATTCGCCTTGCAAGGCGAGGGCTTTACCACCACCTGGCTGAGCCTCGGCCAGGAGGCGCTGGCCCATCAGCGCCAGACCCCGGCCGATCTGATCATCCTCGACATCGGCCTGCCGGATATCAGCGGTTTTGAAACCTGCAAGCAACTGCGCCGTTTCAGCGAAGTACCGGTGATGTTCCTGAGTGCCCGGGATGCTGAAATCGACCGCGTGGTGGGCCTGGAGATCGGCGCCGACGACTATGTGGTCAAACCGTTCAGCCCACGCGAAGTGGCGGCGCGGGTACGGGCGATCCTTAAACGGGTAGGGCCGGGAACGGCCCCGGCGGTGTTCCAGGTGGACCTGGAGCGTATGCAGATCAGTTATCGTGGCCAAGCCCTGAGCCTCACGCGCCATGAATTCCGCTTGCTGCAAAGCCTGCTCGAGCAGCCCGAGCGGGTATTCAGCCGCGAGCAATTGCTGGACGCGGTCGGTGTGCCCGCTGACGCCGGTTACGAGCGCAATATCGACAGCCATATCAAAAGCCTGCGTAGCAAATTGCGCAGCGTGGCGGCGGATGCCGAGCCGATCCAGACCCATCGTGGCCTCGGCTACAGCTACAGCCCGAGCAACAGCTGATGCGCCTGGGGCTGCGGATTTTCCTGGTGTACGCGCTGTTTATCGGCCTGACCGGCTACTTTGTGCTCAACACCGTGATGAAGGAAATCCGCCCCGGCGTGCGCCAGTCCACCGAAGAAACCCTGGTGGACACCGCCAACCTGCTGGCCGAAATCCTGCGCGATGATGTAAAAAACCACACCCTTGGCCAGAGCCACTGGCCCGAACTGCTCAAGGCCTACGGCAATCGCCAGCCGGGGGCGACCATCTGGGGCTTGCCGAAAAACCAGGTCAACCACCGTATCTACGTCACCGACGCCCAGGGCAGGGTGTTGCTCGACTCCACGGGCGAGGCGGTGGGCCAGGACTACTCCAAGTGGAACGACGTGTACCTGACCCTGCGCGGCGAATACGGCGCGCGTTCCACCCGCAGCGAGCTGGATGACCCGACCTCGTCGGTGATGCACGTGGGCGCGCCGATCCGCGAAAACGGCCAGATCATCGGCGTGGTCACGGTGGCCAAGCCCAACAGCTCGTTGCAGCCTTATGTCGACCGCACTGAACGCCGCCTGCTGTGGTACGGCGCCGGTCTGGTGATCCTCGGCCTGTTGCTCGGCGCGCTGCTGTCGTGGTGGCTGAGCGTTGCGCTGAGGCGATTGACCGCTTATGCCGAAGCCGTCAGCGAGGGCCGCCGCGCTGAGCTGCCGCATTACCGCGGCGGTGAACTCAAGCAGTTGTCCACCGCCGTGGAGCACATGCGCACGCAGTTGGAGGGCAAGGCTTACGTCGAGCATTACGTGCACACCCTGACCCATGAATTGAAAAGCCCGCTGGCGGCGATTCGCGGCGCGGCGGAGCTGCTTCAGGGGGAGATGAGCCGCGAGCAGCAGCAGCGCTTTGTGGGCAATATCGACAGCGAAAGTGCGCGCCTGCAACAGCTGATCGAACGTCTGCTGAACCTGGCGCAGGTGGAACAGCGCCAGGGCCTCGAAGAGCAGGCGAGTATCCCGTTGGCGGCCTTGGTCGAGGAGGTACTCAAGGCCCAATGTGCGCGCATCGAAGGGGCCGGCTTGCAGGTCGAGCAGGCGATTGGCCGCGAGGTGAACGTGTTCGGCGAACCCTTCCTGTTGCGCCAGGCGTTGGGCAACCTGCTGGACAATGCCCTGGATTTCACCCCGCCCGGCGGCGTACTCACCTTCAGCGCACACACCCGGCACAGCGATGTGCAGGTCAGCCTGTTCAACCAGGCCGCGCCGATTCCCGACTATGCCTTGCCGCGCCTGAGCGAGCGCTTCTACTCGCTGCCGCGCCCGGCCAGCGGGCGCAAAAGCACCGGCCTGGGCCTCAACTTTGTCGAGGAAGTGATGAAGCTGCACGGCGGCGCGTTGCAGATCGGCAACGTACCGGGCGGGGTGCAAGTGGTGCTGCATCTCCACACAGTCTCCACATTGCCCACATAAATCCCCCACACGCGCTGCGCAGACTCTCCCCATCAAAACAGGGAGAGACCCATGAACCGCAGCCTGCTTTTCAAACTTGGCGCGATTGCGCTGCTGATCCTGCTGTTGCTGATTCCGTTGCTGATGATCAACGGCATCATCGCCGACCGCCAATTCACTCGCGACCAGGTGCTGACGGACATCGCCCGCAGTTCAAGCTTTGCCCAGCGACTTACCGGCCCGGTGATGGTGGTGCCGTACCGCAAGACCGTGCGCGAGTGGAAACTCAATGAAAAGCTCAACAAACGCTACGAGGAAACCCGTGAAGAGCGCGGTCGTCTGTATTTCCTGCCGGACCGTTTTGAACTCGACGGCAAGGTGCAAACCGAACTGCGTGCACGCGGCATTTACCAGGCGCGGCTGTTCCATGCCGACAACCGCATCAGCGGGCGTTTCGAGTTGCCTGCGCAGCTGGGGATCAGCGAAAACTTTGCCGATTACCGCTTTGAACCGGCGTTTCTGGCGGTGGGCATCAGCGATATTCGGGGCATTGAAAACGCGCTGATGCTTGAGCTGGGTAACCAACGCGTGGAGTTCTCACCGGGTACTCAAGTGGACTGGCTGGGGGAGGGCGTGCATGTGGCGCTGCCGGAGCAGGACAGCAAAAAGCCGGCCGTGGTGGACTTCGCCTTCGACCTGCGCCTGCAAGGCACCGAACAACTGCAAGTGGTGCCGGTGGGCAAGACCAGCCAGGTGTCACTCGCTTCCAACTGGCCACACCCAAGCTTTATCGGCAACTTTCTGCCGGCGCAACGTGACGTCACCGATAGCGGCTTTACCGCCAACTGGCAGACCACGTTCTTTTCCACCAACCTCGAACAGGCCCTGCAAACCTGCCTGGACGGGCAGGGCTGCGACGGTTTCAACAATCGCAGCTTCGGCGTGAACTTCATCGACCCGGTGGACCAGTACCTCAAGAGCGACCGTGCGATCAAATATGCGCTGCTGTTTATCGCCCTGACCTTTGCCGGCTTCTTCCTCTTCGAAGTGCTGAAGAACCTGGCGGTGCACCCGATTCAATATGCCTTGGTGGGCTTTGCGCTGGCGTTCTTCTACCTGTTGCTGTTGTCGTTGTCCGAGCACCTGGGTTTTGCCCTGGCTTACCTCATCTCCGCGAGTGCCTGTGTGCTGTTGATTGGTTTCTACGTGTGCCACGTGCTGCGCAGCGTCGCCCATGGCCTGGGTTTCTCGGCGGGGCTGACGGCGTTATATGGCTTGTTGTACGGGCTGCTGAGTGCCGAGGATTACGCACTGTTGATGGGCTCGCTGCTGCTGTTCGGCCTGCTGGGTACCGTGATGGTGCTGACCCGCAAGCTGGATTGGTACGGCGTGGGCAAGCGCAAGGCGGCCGAGCCGCTGCAATTTGACCTGGAGGCGGTGCAATGATCGGCTTGCGTGAAGATCAACAAATGAAGGCACAGCTGGTGGCGAGGATCAACCTGCTGTTTCCCGTGGAAAGCAGGCTTTTGTGGCGAGCGGGCTTGCCCGCGTTGGGCTGCGAAGCTGCCCCAAAACCAGCCAGCACCGTTCTAATTGAAGCACCGCGGTGTATGGGCTAGGGGCTGCTGCGCAGCCCAACGCGGGCAAGCCCGCTCGCCACAGGGGATTCGCTTTGTCAGTTATGCCGGAGGCTGGGTCTGCAGCATCGAAGGCCGCTGGCTGACCTCGGCGTACCAGGCCGCAAGCTGTGGGTTATCGGTGCGCCATTGCATATCCGGGTGGCGGAAGTCGAGGTAGCCCAGGGCGCAGGCGACGCTGATCGAGGCGACATCAAAGCGGCTGGTCAGCTCGACGATGGCCTCCTGTTCCAGCTCGGCGAGGGCGCGACGGATCTTGTTGCGCTGCTCCTCGAGCCACTGATCCCAGTGTTTTTCCACCGGGCGCAGGGCCGACTCATAACGCACCAGCACGGCGGCGTCCATGATGCCGTCGGCCATCGACGCCAAAGTCAGGCGCCGCCAGCGGGCGGAGCCGTCGCGGGGGATCAGCGGGTTGCCGACGTGCTGGTGGTCGAAGTAGTCGAGGATCACGCGGCTGTCATGCAATACGCTGCCGTCGGCCAGGCGCAGGGCGGGGATCTTGCCCACGGGGTTGCCTTGCACCACGTGCGTATCCGGGTTGACCGGTGTCGGCGTGCAGTTTTGCAGGGCCACGCGATCCTGTTGACCGGTCTCGATCAGCAGCACGCGCACTTTGCGCACAAAGGGTGAAGCAGGGTTGTGGAACAAGGTCATGCTGGGGGCGGACATGGGCATTCCTCGAAATGGACTGTGGCTAGCCTAGAGGGTTGCACGGTGGCTGGCGAGGGGGCATCGCGGTGTTTTTGAGGACCTTATCGCAGGCAAGCCAGCTCCCACAGTTGGATGTGTGAACACAGTCAAATGGGGGAGCGGGCTTGCCCGCGATGGCGTCCTCAGCCGCGCCGCTTGACCAGCCCCCATACACCGATTACCGCGGGTATCCCGAGCCCGACCCAACTGAGCGAATCCCACCCGCCATCCCCGAGCAGCGCGGCAAACAGGCCGGCCGCGCTGAGCAGGCCAATCCCCAGCGGAATCCCGAATACCTTCCAGAAACTCGACTGACGCGGCTTCATGCCTTGGCCGCCTTGCGCCGGACTATCCACAGATAAACCCCGCTGCCCAGCACAATGATGGTCAGCACATCCAGCACCGCCCAGAGGATTTTCATCGGCATGCCGCCGTAATCGCCAAAGTGCAACGGCTGGGACATGCCCATGGCGTCCATGTACCACGGCCGTTCGGCAATGGCGGTGACGGCCAGGGTGCGGGCGTCGATCAACACCGGCGTGAGCAGGTGCGAGGTCAGGTGGGTGCTGCCCTTCATGAACACCGCGTAATGGTGCTCGCTGGAAAACCGCGTACCGGGGAAGGCGATAAAGTCCGGCTGCATGCCGGGTGCGGCCTTGGCGGCGATGCTCAGCAACTCGGTGGCCGGTGCGCGTTGGGTCAGCGGCGGCGCATTTTTGTAGGGCTCGATCATCGCGCTGAGGCTGTCCTGGCGCCAGGCGGCGATGATCAGGTCGGCGCAGGCACTGATCACCCCGGTCACGCCCACCACCAGTGCCCAGGTCAGGGTGACCACACCGATCAGGTTATGCAGGTCGAGCCAGCGCAGGCGGGTGGATTTGCCTTGGCGCACGGTGGCGAACTTCAAGCGACGCATAAACGGCAGGTACAGCACCGTGCCCGAGACAATCGCCACCACAAACAGAATGCCCATGAACGCCAGCAGCAACTTGCCCGGCAGGCCGGCGAACATATCCACATGCAGGCGCAACAGGAACAGCGTGAAGCCGCCATTCGCCGATGGCATTTCTACGGCATCCCCGGTGCGGGCATCGAGCATGAAGGTGTGCGACGAATTGGGTTCGGTGCCGGCCGTGGCGGCCATGATCGCGATCACGCCGTTCTGGTCGTCTTCGTCCCAGGCCAGGTATTGCATGGCCTCGCCGGAGCGATGGGCCTGGGCCTTGGCCACCAGTTGCTCAAGATTCAGTTGGGGAGTATCGGCGGGCATTTGCGCCAGCTCAGGCTCGTTGCCCAGCAGGTGGTCGATCTCGTGATGAAACACCAGCGGCAAGCCGGTCAGGGCGAGCAGCAGCAGGAATACCGTGCAGATCAGGCTGGTCCAGGTGTGGATGAAGGACCAGCGGCGGATGGTTTTGCTTTTCATCACGGCTCCAAAGGCAAAAGGGCCGCGGTTCAGGCGGCCCTTCGTAAGCGGTTTTACCGTCTTAGAATTTGTAGTTCACGCTGGCGACCACGTTACGCTGGTCACCGTAGTAGCAGTAGAACCCGTCGCAGGTAGACAGGTAGTCCTTGTTGAAGATGTTCTTGGCGTCGACTGCCACGGTTACACCCTTCATGGAGCTGTTCACACGGCCAAGGTCGTAGTGCACCGAGGCATCGTAAACAGTGTAGGAACCTACATGACCAAGGTCGGTGTTGGTGGCGTTGCCGTAAGTGTCGCCGACGTAGCGTACGCCCGCTCCAACCCCGAACCCATCCAGCAGGCCGCTGCGCCAGGTGTAGTCGGCCCAGCCTGTGGCTTGGTTGCGTGGCAGCTGATTCATACGATTGCCTTCTTCACCGGCTGCGCCCTTGGTGATTTCGCTGTCGTTATAGGTATACGAACCCACCAGCTTCAGGCTTTCGGTAACATCGGCGCTGGCTTCCAGTTCCAGGCCGCGAACGCGCACTTCACCGACTTGCCGAGTGATGCTGCCCTCGGTCACTGTGGAGTTCTGTTGGGTCAGATCGAATACCGCAGCCGTAAACAGGGCCTTGGTGCCCGGCGGCTGATATTTGATTCCCGCCTCATACTGTTTGCCTTCTGTCGGCTTGAATGCCCCGGTAGTACCCACTTGGGTGCCGGAGCCTGCCTGGAAGGATTCGGCATAGGACAAGTAAGGCGTGATGCCGTTATCGAACACATAGCTGAGTGCGGCGTTGCCACTGAAGTGTTTGTCGCGCTGGGTGTTAGTGGCGTCATTCGCGTTGTGGAAAGTGGTGCCGGTATGTACCCAATCTTCACGCCCGCCGAGCGTCAGACGCCAGTTGTCCAAGGCCATCTGGTCCTGAACGTACAGACCGGTTTGCTGGGTCTTCTGGGTATAGTCGTACATAGTGAAATACTGGACGTTGGAGAAGTCCTGCCCATACACCGGACGGTTGAAGTTGATGGTCGGCACGCCTGCCGAACCCCACAACCAGCGCGCATCGCTGGTGGAGCGCTGATGGTCGAGGCCCAGTAACAGCGTGTGGCTCACAGCGCCAGTCTGGAAGTCGGCCTGGAAGTTGTTGTCGACGGCGAACTGGCCGATGTTTTCATCCACCTTACCGGCAGAACGACTGACGTTGCCATCGGCGTCCACCGCGACCTCAGGACCATTCGGGAAGAACGCACCACCGGCGGTGATACCTTGAAACGACAGGTCGTTCTTGGTGTAGCGCAGGTTTTGATGGAACTGCCAGGTGTCGTTCAATCGCGTTTCAAAGGCGTAGCCCAGCGCGTAGTAAGTGCGATCGTAGAATTCCCAGTCCGGATCGCCCAGGTTCTTGTGGTGGGAGATCTTGCCGGCCGGCGAACTCAATTTTGTGCCTTGTAATGGCAGGAACTGCCCGGTGATGCCGGTATCGTCACGGGTGAACTGGGTCAGCAGCGTCAGCTTGGTGTCGTCGTTGATATTCCAAGTGAGGCTTGGGGCGACGTTGTAGCGCTTGTCCGGGATGTGATCCACCGGGGTGTTGCTGTCACGCACCACGCCGCTGACGCGATACAGGAATTGGCCTTCGTCGTCGATCTTGCCGGTGCTGTCGAAGTTGATCTGCTTGTGGTTGTTGCTACCGGCCTGCACCTCGATTTCGTTTGAGCTTTCAGCCTGGGGGCGACGGCTGACCATATCCAGCAAGCCGCCTGGAGGGGTTTGCCCGTAAACCGACGACGCCGGGCCGCGCAGGACAGCAATACGCTCAAGGTTCCAGGTGTCGATCTTCGGTGTCGCGTAGTTGCCTTTGGGCAGTGGCAGGCCATCGAGGAATTGCGTTGGGACAAAACCGCGTACCAGCAGCCAGTCACTGCGCGAATCTGAGCCATAACCAGAGCTCTGCACGCCAGCGGTGTAGCGCAGCGCATCGTTGAGGTTAAGAACTGAGCGGTCTTCCATTTGTTTGCGGGTGATCACCGTGACTGAACGAGGGAGTTCGGCAATGGGTGTATCCGTCTTGGTGCCGGCGGCTGTGCGGGTTGCTACATAACCGTCCACCGGGCCCCAGGCGCTTTCATAACTGCCTTGGCCGGTGATATTGGTCACCGGCAGCGCCATCACGCCCTCCGGAACCGCCACCAGCGAATACGTCCCGGCACTGCTCTGCTCCAGCTGCAACCCCGTCCCACGCAACGCCTCACGCAGCGCGCCCTGCGGGTCGAACTGGCCCTGGACCGGTGCCGAGGTCTTGCCCGATGCCAGTGCCGGGTTGAGGGTCAGTGCCAGGCCGGCCTGGCTGGCGATCTGGTTCAGGGTGCTGGCCAGTGGCGCGGCCGGCAGGTTGTAGGCGCGCACGCTGGACGCCTGTTCGGCGGCGATCAGCGCGGTGCTGGCCAGCGGGGCGCTGAGGGCAATGGCCACGGCTAACAGGCTGGGGCGCAACAAGGTGTCTAGCGTGCGGGACATAGGGCGGCTCCTGAATGGAAGTAATTCGCAATTGCCTATGTGCCGAGCGAGATTCAAAAAGTGATAGGGCCGGATGAAAATATTTTTTCCGGGGTGTTCCTGAGTGCCGCTTCGCAGGCAAGCCAGCTCCCACCGTTTGATGTGTGAACACGGTCAAATGTGGGCGCTGGCTTGCCTGCGATAGCAATCGCCCAAGCACCACCAAACCTAAGGCTTGGCGCTAACCGTCACCCACCACGGCGTGTGCTGCTCGATCTGCACCGGCAGGGTCGGCAACAGGGCGTTGAGCGCCAGCGTGGTGTCATGCAGCGGGAAGCTGCCGGTGATACGCAGGTCGGCCACCTGTTTATCCACACCCAGGTGGCCGGTGCGGTAACGGCCGAGTTCCGCCACCACATCGCCCAGGCGGGCGTTGTCGACCACCAGCATGCCGCGTGTCCAGGCGTCGGTGGCCGGGGTGACGGCCAGCACAGGGCCGAGGCCATCGCTGCGCATCAGCACTTGCTGGCCTTCCTTGAAGATCTGTTCCTGGTGCAGCGCCTCGGGCTGGGCGCCCACCGCCGATTGCAACACGCTCAAGCGTGTGGCGTGGTCTTCGCGCTTGACGATAAACCGCGTGCCCAGCGCCCGCAGGCTGCCGTCGCGGGTTTGTACATAGAACGGGCGCGCATCGTTGTGGCCGGTCTCGACGAGGATTTCGCCTTCCTGCAACACGATCAGCCGACGCTTTTCATCAAAACGCACATCGATGGCACTGTGGGTATTGAGGTTGATCAGCGTGCCGTCCGCCAGCTTCAGCGTGCGCTGCTCTCCAGTGGCGGTGCGCTGGTCGGCCAGCCAGTAGTGGATCGGCAGGTAGCGCTCGCCGGCAAACAACGCCAGGCCAATCACCAGCGCGATACTCGCCAGACCGCTGCCCATTTTGCGCACACGCTGGCGAATGCCTTCGCGTGACTGCAGCAGCGCCGCCCGCGCCGGGCCCGAAGCCACGCTGAAACGCTGGTCGAGCATGCCCAATTGGCGCCATGCGCGGGCATGCTCTTCGTTGCTGGCCAGCCACTTGCTGAATTCTTCGCGCTCTACCGCGCCGCCGTCGCCCGAATCCAGCGACAACTGCCAGGCAATCGCCGCATCCAGCACACGGGCCGACACCGGCTTGGAACTGATCACCGTCATTGCGGTTCGCCATACAGGGCGATGTAGCACTGGCGAATGCCCTGCGCCAGGTACTGCCGCACGCGTGGCACGGACACGCCCAGGCGCTGGGCGATTTGCGCGTGGCCCAGGCCGTCGAGGCGGTTATACAGGAACGCGGCGCGGGCCTTGCTCGACAGCTTGCCGAGCAAGCGGTCGATGGCCTTGAGGTCTTCGAGGATCAGCTGCTGTGCTTCCGGCGAGGGGTGTTCGCTTTCCGGGATCAGCATCAGTTCGGTGAGGTAGGCCTGTTCCAGGGCGGCGCGGCGGAAGTAGTCGAACAGCAAGCCTTTGGCGATGGCCACCAGAAACGCCCGTGGCTCGCGAGGTTCGCGCAGCTCGTCACGGCCCAGCAGGCGCATGAAGGTGTCCTGGCTCAGGTCTTCGGCGCGGCTCGGGCAGGCCACATTGCGCCGCAGCCAGGCCAACAGCCAGCCGCGATGGTCGCGATACAACGCTCCAACAAGCTCACTGTGTGGGTTCTGGACCGACGACAAGGCATCACCGAATAAAAGTTTAAACTAACGAGAATTATTCGCGATTGTGTCAGAGGGCGGGAATGGGCGCAATTGGCGTCTGTCGGGAGATGGCATTAAAACGATGGCGCTTGTTTACGCCGTTTCCATTGGCTCAAACGCTCCTGCAACGCCTGAGGCGTATCGATTTGCTGGCGGCGCGCACGGCTGAACAGGATCAGCATCAGCTCTGCCGTGGCCAGGGCATCGGCGCTGGCGTGATGGCGCTCACCCACTTGCAGGTTGAAGTGGTTGATCCAGTCGTCCAGCCCGGCCTCGCGGATATGCGCCTCGGGGCACACCAGCGGGGCGATCTCGGCAACATCAAGAAACGGATGGGTCAGGCGGTAACCCAGGCTGTCCTTGAGCGCCCGGCACAGCATGTGTTGATCGAACGGCGCATGAAACGCCAGCAGCGGGCTGTCGCCGACAAACGCCATAAAGTCCAGCAACGCCTCGGCCGGGTCGCTGCCAGCGGCGATCGCGCTGGGCCCCAGGCCGTGGATCAGCACGCTGGGGCTGAGTTTGGTTTCGGCGCGGTGCAGGGTGCGTTCGAACAGCTGGGAAAAATCCACCGCGCCGTCCTCGATCACCACCGCGCCGATGGACAGCACCTGGTCGCGGTTGAGGTTCAGGCCGCTGGTTTCCAGGTCCACCACCACCCAGCGCTGGCTTTGCAGCAGCCCGTCCCCCAACGTCGCAGGCTTGGGCAGTTGCTCCAGACGCCGTTGTTGCGTGGCGTCGAGCCCGGGTTTGGCCGCACGCAGCCAGCCGAACAGGCTCACAGCTGGTACCGCAAGGTCAGGCTGCTTTGCAGGCGCTGGGCCTGGCGCAGCGATTCACGCAGGATGCGCCGGTCCAGATGGTTAAGGCTGTCGGGGTCGACGCGGTTGGAATACGCCTGGTTTTCGCGGCTCTGCAACTGGTGCTGCTGCATGCGGGTCTGCTGGATAAAGTGGTAAGCCTCTTCATAGGCCGCGCCGTCCAGCGGCTCGATGACTTCCTTGACCACTAGCTGGCGCAGGCGCTCCAGGGTGTTGTTGGCGTGGATGCCATTGGCCAGCGCCAGCAACCGCGCACCATCCACAAACGGCGTCAGGCCCTGCACCTTGAGGTCGAGGGTGGCCTTCTCGCCGCCCTTGCGCGTCAGCACAAACTCGCGAAAACGCCCCACCGGCGGGCGCTGGCGCAAGGCGTTCTCGGCCAGCATGCGTTGGAACAGGCGGTTATCCGCTACCTGGTCGAGAATCCCCTGGCGCAGTTGCTCGCAGCCGCGTTCATCGCCCCACACCACGCGCAAGTCGAAGTAGATGCTGGAGCTCAACAGGTTTTCCGGGGTTGCCTCGCGGATAAACGCCCCGAAACGCCGCGCCCACTCGGCCCGTGACAAGCACAGTTCGGGGTTGCCGGCCATGATATTGCCCTTGCACAGGCTGAAGCCGCACAACGCCAGGCTCTGGTTGATCTGCTGCGCCAGGGGCAACAGACGCCCACGGATCATCGCGGCTTCGACGGCGTCCTTGGCGTCGAACAGGATGCCGTTGTCCTGGTCGGTGTACAGCGTCTGCTCACGCCGGCCCTCGCTGCCGAAACACAGCCAACTGAACGGCACGCCCGGGTCGCCTTTTTCGGCCAGGGTCAGCTCGATCACCCGGCATACCGTGTGATCATTGAGCAGCGTAATAATGTGGGTGATCTGGGTCGACGACGCGCCATGGGCGAGCATGCGCTCCACCAACTGGCCGATCTCGCCGCGAAGCGCCACCAGGTTTTCCACCCGGGGTGCATTGCGGATGGTGCGGGCCAGGTGCACCAGGTCGACCCGTTGCAGGGAAAACAGGTCGCGCTCGGACACCACGCCACACAAGCGCTGGTCCTTGACCAGGCAGACGTGGGCGATATGCCGCTCGGTCATGGCGATCGCGGCGTCAAAGGCGCTGTGGTCCGGGGTCAGAAAGAACGGCGCCTGGGTCATATGGCCGTCGATGCCCTGACTGAAATCGCCGGTGCCGTCCGCCACCACTTGGCGCAGATCGCGCAGGGTGAAAATTCCCAGCGGCGCCTTATGCTCGTCGACGATCACAATGCTGCCGACCTGCTGCTCGTGCATCAGCGTCACCGCCTCGCGCAGCGGTGTTTGCGGGCTGCAGGTGACCGGGTGGCGCATGGCCAATTCACCCAGGCGAGTGTTCAGGGAGTATTGAGTGCCGAGGGTTTCCACGGCTTTTTGCTGCACTTGCTGGTTGACCTGGTCGAGCAGGCTGCTGACGCCACGCAGGGCAAAGTCGCGAAACGGGCTGGACAGCGCGAACAGCTTGATAAAGGCCGGCTTGTTCAGTTGCAGGCAGAAGGTATCTTCGGCGGCCTTGTGCTCGGTGCGGGTCGCCCGCTCACCCAATAGCGCCGCCAGGGGGAAGCATTCGCCGGTGGTGATTTCGAAGGTGGTTTGTGTTGAATCCGGCCGCTCTCCCACCACACGGCCCTGCTTGACGATGTAAAAGTGCTCGACCGGCCCGCCCGACGGCTTGAGGATGCTGTCGCCGGGGCCGAAGAAGCGTAGTTGGCACTGTTCCACCAGAAACGCCAGGTGCGCGTGTTCCATCTGGTTGAACGGCGGGAAACGTTGCAGGAACTGCAGGGTGCCGTGAATGTTCTGCAATACGGCAGTTTTCCCCGCCTGCGCGAAGGCATCAGCTTTACTCATAACAGTGACCGCATTTTTGTTGTCTTTATCGTCCTGCATGGTCGACTCCTGAGCGGCGGGTGCCCATTGGACGTAAGTCTAGGTCGATGAACACGCCGCAAAACTAAGGAAAAACCTTACATGACTATCGTCCAAACCCCGTAGAACACCCACTAGTCAAACTTTCCGACGAAGTGCACATTGTTCGCCCTTCCGCAGATGTCTGACGAGTGTGCTGGGAGATTGATGAGAACTGCTGAGAACCGTATGTCCGACCACGATATTTTGAGTGATGCCGAGCGCGAGGCGCTAAGCGCCGTCATGCTGGAACCTGATTTACCGCCACAACGCGTGTTGATTGTTGACGACGACAAGGACGCGCGTGAACTGCTGGCGGAGATCCTGGGTCTGGACGGTATTCGCTGCATGACCGCCGACAGCGGCAAGTCAGCCTGGGAGTTGTTGAGCTCCAGCAGTTCCATTGGTTTGCTGATCACCGACCTGCGCATGGCACCGAGCAATGGCTTGGAGCTGATCCGAAAAGTACGCGGCTCCACCCGGGCGGCGTTGCCGATCATCATCATGTCGGGGGACGCCGAAGCGCCGGATGTGATTGATGCGATGCATTTGAGCGTGGTGGACTTTTTGCTCAAGCCGATTGATAGCGTGAAGCTGGCGAAGATGGTGAAGCGTGAACTGGGGATGGCTTCCTGATTTTGCAGTGATTGGGCTTGCTCGCGAAAGCGCCGGCCCAGTCACCACAAAAGTAAAAAGGCCCTGATCTCTCGATCAGGGCCTTTCTATTTACAGGCCGTTTTTAGCCTTGAACTCCCGACGCCGGCGATGCAACACCGGCTCCGTGTAGCCATTCGGCTGCTGGGTCCCTTCTATCACCAACTCCACCGCCGCCTGGAACGCGATGTTGCTGTCGAAATCCGGTGCCAGTGGGCGGTACAGCGCGTCACCCGCGTTTTGACGGTCCACTACCGGCGCCATGCGCTTGAGGCTTTCCATCACCTGGGCTTCATTGACGATGCCGTGGCGCAGCCAGTTGGCAATGTGCTGGCTGGAGATGCGCAGGGTGGCGCGGTCTTCCATCAGGCCCACATCGTTGATGTCCGGCACCTTTGAACAGCCCACGCCCTGGTCGATCCAGCGCACGACATAGCCGAGGATGCCCTGGGCGTTGTTGTCCAGCTCATTGCGGATTTCTTCGTCGGACCAATCGGTGTTGCTGGCCAGAGGAATCGTCAGGATATCGTCCACCGACGCACGCTCGCGCTTGGCCAGTTCGGCCTGGCGGGCGAAGACGTCGACCTTGTGATAGTGCAACGCGTGCAGCGCGGCGGCGGTTGGCGAAGGCACCCAGGCGGTGTTGGCGCCGGCCAGTGGGTGAGCGATTTTCTGTTCGAGCATCGCCGCCATCAGGTCGGGCATGGCCCACATGCCTTTGCCGATCTGCGCACGGCCTTGCAGGCCGGTGCTCAAGCCGATATCGACGTTCCAGTTTTCGTAGGCACCGATCCACTTCTCGGCCTTCATGGCGGCTTTGCGCACCATCGCGCCAGCTTCCATGGAGGTGTGGATCTCGTCGCCGGTACGGTCGAGGAAGCCGGTGTTGATAAACACCACACGTTCGCTGGCCGCCTTGATGCAAGCTTTGAGGTTGACCGTGGTGCGGCGCTCCTCGTCCATGATCCCGACTTTGAGGGTGTTGCGCGGCAGGTTCAGCACCTCTTCGATGCGGCCGAACAGCTCGTTGGTGAACGCCGCTTCTTCGGGGCCGTGCATTTTCGGTTTCACGATGTACACGGAACCGGTGCGGCTGTTCTTGCGGCTGCTATTGCCGTTGAGGCTGTGGATCGCCGCCAGGCTGGTAAGCAAGCCGTCGAGAATGCCTTCCGGCACTTCGTTGCCGTCTTTGTCGAGGATCGCGTCGATGGTCATCAAGTGGCCAACGTTGCGCACAAACAGCAGCGAACGACCGTGCAGCGTCACGTCCTGGCCATCTACGCCGGTGTAGACGCGGTCGGCGTTCATGGTGCGGGTGAAGGTCTTGCCGCCCTTGGCCACTTCTTCGGCCAGGTCGCCCTTCATCAGGCCGAGCCAGTTGCGGTAAATCACCACTTTGTCATCGGCATCGACGGCGGCGACGGAGTCTTCGCAGTCCATGATGGTGGTCAGCGCGGCTTCCATCAGCACGTCTTTGACGCCGGCCGCGTCGGTCTGGCCGACCGGGGTGGCGGCGTCGATCTGGATTTCGAAATGCAGGCCGTTGTGTTTCAGCAAGATCGCAATCGGCTCGGCCGCAGGGCCCTGGAAACCGATCAACTGGGCATCGTCGCGCAGGCCGCTGTTGCTGCCGCCCTTGAGGCTGACGATCAGCATGCCGTCGACAATCTTGTAGCCGGTGGAATCGACGTGGCTGCCGGCGCTGAGCGGCGCGGCTTCGTCGAGGAAGGCGCGGGCGAAGGCGATGACCTTGTCGCCACGCACTTTGTTGTAGCCCTTGCCCTTCTCGGCGCCGTCGGCTTCGCTGATCGCGTCGGTGCCATACAGCGCGTCGTACAGCGAACCCCAGCGTGCATTCGAGGCGTTGAGGGCGAAGCGGGCGTTCATCACCGGCACTACCAGCTGCGGGCCGGCCATGCGGGCAATTTCGTCATCGACGTTTTGGGTCGAGGCCTGGAAGTCTGCGGCTTCTGGCAGCAGGTATCCGATGTCTTGCAGGAAGGCTTTGTAGGCCACCGGGTCGTGCGCCTGGCCGGCGTGGGTCTGGTGCCAGGTGTCGATCCGCGCCTGGAAATCGTCGCGTTTGGCGAGTAGGGCTTTGTTCTTCGGTGCCAGGTCGTGGATGACCTTGTCGGCGCCGGCCCAGAACTGGTCGGCAGTAATGCCGGTACCGGGAATGGCTTCGTTATTCACGAAGTCGAACAGGACTTTGGCGACCTGCAGGCCACCGACTTGAACGTGTTCAGTCATTGCTTGCCTCACTCTGCGGAGCTTATGCGCTTTTTCAGATTTTCATTATGTAGTGCACGGTTGGGCATACTACATGATGACTTGCGGTTGTGAAAATTAGACTAAATACGTCGTTTAGCGACCCACTTTGGTCGTACGGTCACAGTAGAGCCTTGGATGTTCTCAAAAAACTATTGGATTGTTCCAGATAAATATAAAAATGGTACACGATTTGTTTTAAGGGGCTTGCGAGTCCACCTTGTAGATTGAATTCAGAGGGCTTCGCCATGGACCATCTTGTACTCACTATTATCGCCGCCGACAAACCCGGCCTGGTTGAACGCATCGCGCAGAACATTGCGGCCCACGGCGGCAACTGGCTGGAAAGCCGTATGGCGCATATGGCCGGGCAGTTTGCCGGGATCCTGCGGGTCAGTGTGCCGACCGAACAGCGTCAGGCGCTGGTCGGCGCGTTGGAGGACTTATCCACACACGGTATTCGCGTGCTGGTGGGCGAGGGCAGCACGGGGGCAGGCTTCGGCCTCCAAGTCGATTGTAATGACGCTGGTGGGCAATGATCGCTCGGGCATCGTGCGCGAGATCACGGCGCTGCTGAGCAAGCAGGGCGTGAACCTGGAGAGCCTGAGCACCGATGTGCGCCCGGCGCCCATGAGTGGTGATCCATTGTTTACCGCTGAGGCACTGTTGCGGGTGCCGGCAGCGTTACCCCTGGATACCTTGCAGCTGTCCCTCGAGACCTTGGCCGACGACTTGATGGTAGAGCTGCACCACGAGGAATAATCTGCCCACACGGTTATGCATGGAAATCTTGCATGGGCCTGTGGATAACCTGTAGAGACCCGGCCCTAGGCCACGCGGGCCGGGCTTGTGCGCTGTTTGAGCAAAAAACGAGCAGTTTCAAGGGCTTGTGCACAAATGGCGGGGATCAGGTTGTGGATAACCTTGGGGTGGATGTCTGCAAGCCACGCGCGCTGTGGCTTGCAGAGGTTTGTACGTTATTTGATCAGCGTTTGCGCACGCTCAGCCACGCATCCAGGCTGTAAACCACCAGGCCGGCCCAGATAAACGCGAAGGCGATCAGGGTGCTCGTTGCCAAGTGTTCGCCGAACAGCAGCACCGCTTCCAGCAGCACCAGAGTCGGTGCCACGTACTGCAAAAAGCCCAGCGCGGTGTAGGGCAAATGCCGGGCGGCAGCGTTGAAACACACCAGCGGAATCAGCGTCACCGGGCCTGCCGCCACCAGCCACCAGGCTTCGGACGTGCTCCAGAATTCAAGCTGTGCACTGTGCGCCGACGGGTTGAACAGCAACCACGCCACGGCAATCGGCACCAGCATCCAGGTTTCCACCACCAGCCCGGGCAATGCTTTGACCGGCGCCTGCTTGCGGATCAGGCCGTAAAAACCGAAGGTCAGCGCCAGCACCAGCGACACCCACGGCAAGCTGCCCACCTGCCACACCTGTTGCGCTACGCCCACCGCTGCCAGGCCCACGGCCACCCACTGCAAACGACGCAGGCGTTCGCCGAGGATCAGCATACCCAGCAACACATTCACCAGCGGGTTGATGTAGTAACCCAGGCTCGCTTCCAGCATGCGCCCGCTGTTCACCGACCACACATAGGTTAGCCAGTTGGCTGCAATCAACGAGCCGCTGAGGGCCAGGATCGCCAGGCGTTTGGGGTTGTCACGCAGTTCGCGGAACCAGCCAGGGTGTTTCCACACCATCAACAGCAAACCGCCGAACAGTGCCGACCAGAGTACGCGGTGAACAATGATTTCGGCGGCGGGTACGCTGGCGATGGCTTTGAAGTAGAGCGGGAACAGGCCCCAGATGACATAGGCACTCAGGCCCAGGATGTACCCCTTGCGGGGGTTGGCGGCGTGCATTGCAGAATCCTTGCTTAGGCAGCTAACAAAGCGCAATTGTAAGGATTTTTGTCAGGGGATGTGTGCTGAAAAATCATGTAGGAGCCGGCTTGCCGGCGATGGCGTGCGAACGATCAACATTGATCTCAAGGACCTGATCGCCGGCAAGCCGGTTCCTACAAGGGTGAGGTGCGTCAGAAAAGTTTCAGCGGTTCTTCGTTGAGCGCCGACAGCTGCTCACGCAACGCCAACACCTGATTACCCCAATACCGCTCGCTGCCGAACCACGGGAAGCTGTGGGGGAACGCCGGGTCATCCCAACGCCGCGCCAGCCAGGCACTGTAGTGCATCAGGCGCAAGGCGCGCAGGGGTTCGATCAGCGCCAGTTCGCGGGGATCGAAATCATGGAATTCCTGGTAGCCGTCCATCAATTCCGAGAGTTGGCCCAGGCACTCCTGGCGATCACCGGCGAGCATCATCCACAGGTCCTGCACGGCCGGGCCCATGCGGCAGTCGTCCAGGTCGACGATATGGAACATCTCATCGCGGCACATCATGTTGCCGGGGTGGCAATCGCCGTGCATGCGGATGTTCTTGTGTGGCGTGGCCTTGTACACCTCTTCCACGCGCTTGAGCAGGTCGCGGGCGACCGACTCATAGGCCGGCAGCAGGCTCTTGGGAATGAAATTGCCTTCGAGCAAGGTGTTGAGGGAGTCGTGACCGAAGTTCTTCACCCCCAAGGCTTCGCGGTGTTCGAACGGGCGGGTGGACCCCACCGCGTGCAAACGGCCAAGCAACTGCCCGAGGCGATAGAGTTGATCCAGATTGCCCGGCTCCGGCGCACGGCCGCCACGGCGAGGGAACAGGGTGAAGCGGAAACCTGCGTGTTCGAACAGGCTTTCGCCGTTATGAATCATCGGTGCGACCACTGGTACGTCGCATTCGGCCAATTCGAAGGTGAAGCGGTGTTCTTCGAGGATCGCTTCGTTGGTCCAGCGCTGGGGGCGGTAGAACTTGGCGATCAGCGGTTCGGAGTCTTCGATGCCCACTTGATACACGCGGTTTTCGTAGCTGTTGAGCGCCAGAACGCGAGCATCGCTGAGAAAACCGATACTTTCGACGGCGTCGAGTACCAGGTCGGGGGTGAGTGTTTCAAACGGGTGAGCCATGCGAACTCCTGCGCGCAGCAGGGCGCCGCGTCCGGCCGGGTATGGTAACAGCATAGATAGGCGGTGGCTGTGCGGACGCCTTCGCGGGCAAGCCCGCTCCCACAGTTTGAAAGGTGAATACGTTCAAGTGTGGGAGCTGGCTTGCCTGCGATGAGGGCCTGTCAGGCGCCGACTATCCCGCCATCATCCCGCCGAATCGCCATCACCGACGAACGCGGCTTGCCATTGGGCAGGTGCTCCGGCCAGGTCGAACCGCCGGTTTCGCCCGGGTGCTGAATCCCCACGAACAGGGTTTTCTGATCCGGCGAGAAGCTGATACCCGTGACCTCGCAGGCCACCGGCCCAACCATGAAGCGCCGGATTTCCCCGGTGCTCGGGTCGGCGCACAGCATCTGGTTATTGCCCATGCCGGCGAAGTCGCCCGCGTTGCTGTAGTCGCCGTCGGTCAGAATCCACAGGCGCCCGGCTTTGTCGAAACCCAGGCCATCGGGGCTGTTGAACATGTTTTGCGGGTTGATATTCGACGAGCCACCTTTGGGCGTGCCGGCATGCACGCCGGGGTTGCCGGCCACGACAAACAGGTCCCAGGTGAACTCGGTGGCGCCGTGGTTATCGGCGTCAGCCTTCCAGCGCAGGATCTGGCCGTAGATGTTTTTCTCACGGGGGTTGGGGCCGCCCACCGGCTGGCCGTCTTCACCGCGCTTGGCGTTGTTGGTCAGGGTGCAGTAGACCTGGCCGTCGCTGGGGCTGACCACGATCCATTCCGGGCGGTCCATGCGCGTGGCCTTCACCACACTGGCAGCCAGGCGGGCGTGGATCAGCACTTCGGCCTGGCTGGCGAAGCCGGTACTGGCGTCAATGCCGTTTTTGCCGTGGGTCAACTCGACCCAGTGGCCCTTGCCCTTGGGGTGGTCGGCGTTGCCGTCGCCCGCGTCGAAGATGGCCACGTACAAGGTGCCGTGGTCGAGCAGGTCTTTGTTGGCCTTGGGGTTCTTGTGATTGATCTTGTCGCGACTGACGAATTTGTAGATGAACTCGCCGCGCTCGTCGTCGCCCATGTACACCACGGCGCGGCCGTCGCGGGTTTCGGCCAGGGCCGCGTTCTCGTGCTTGAAGCGGCCCAGGGCCGTGCGCTTGGCGGGTGTGGATTGCGGGTCGAACGGGTCGATTTCCACTACCCAGCCATGGCGATTGAGTTCATTGGGGTTCTTGGCGATGTCGAAACGCGGGTCGTGCGGGTGCCAGTTGATCTCCTTGCTGGCCGCTACCACGCCGTAGCGCTTCTGCCCGGCATCGAAGGTTTGTTGTGGGTTGCTGCTGCCGAAGCAGTCGGTGAAGTTCTCTTCGCACGTCAGGTAAGTGCCCCACGGCGTCTTGCCGTTGGCGCAGTTCTGGAAGGTGCCGAGGACTTTTTTACCGGTTTTGTCGGCGCTGGTTTTCATCCACGCATGGCCGGCCGCGGGGCCGCTGACGCGGATCGGCGAGTTGCCGTGGATGCGCCGGTTGTAGCGCGAGTCCTGGACGAACTGCCAGGTGTCGCCCTTGCGCCGCACTTCGATCACCGACACGCCTTCACTGGCCAGGGCCTTGCGCACGTCTTCGGCCGATTGCGGTGCTCCGCCGTGGGCGTAGAGGTAGCGGTAATTGGTGTATTCGTTGTTGATCGCCATCAGGGCGCGGTTGTCATCGCCGGGGAAGGCGAACAGGCTCATGCCGTCGTTATTGTCACCGAACTGCTGTTCCTGGGCGATGGCCGTGCCGTTGCCGGAAGGGTCGAAGGCCGGCGCGCTCTTGCTCAACGGCTGGCCCCAACTGATCAGCACCGAGGCGCTATAGCCTGGCGGCAGGGTAATGGCGTCGCTGGTGGCGGCGGCGATGCTGGCAAAGCCCAGCAACGGGCTGGCCGTGGCAGCGTTGACGGCCAGCGCGCTGCGGGTCAGCAGGTTGCCGCCGAGGAACATCGCGGCACCGCACAGGGCACCGGCGCCGATAAAGCGACGACGGGTGAGGCCGACCATTTGTTCGAGGTCGGTGGCTTGGTTTTCTTCTAATAGGCTCATATCAGGCTCCCTGCGGTTTTTGCAGACACCATAAGGAGCGGGCGTGACGAAATTGTTGCAGTTAGAAGATGGGCGGCGGCTAAACCGGTGTGCCGAGCAGCACATTGCTCGGTGAGAATTGCACCTGGATCGCCTGGCCCTCGGCCGCGCCCAGAGCCGTGAGCGCCTCGGGCTGCGCCAGCGCGCATAAAACCAGGCCATTGGGCAGGGCGATCCGCACTTCGCTGGGGCCATCGTCGGCGTCGAGAATGGCGTCGACCGTGCCGCTTATACAATTGTGTCCAGGTGTTGCGAGCTGCTGCGGCGCGAGCAATTCCAGCCAGCCGGCCTTGATCAGTGCCACCACTTCTACGCCGGTTTCCAGTTCCAGGCGTTGGGTGCTGTCGTGGGTAATCTGTGCTTGCAGGGTCAGCCCGCCGGCCAGTTGCAGGCGGATCAAGTCGTTGCGGCCATGGCTTTCAATCGCCAGGACCTGGCCGTGCAATTGATTGCGCGCACTGGTGCGCAGCATCAAGCGGCCCAGCAGGTTGAAGTCGCTGGCGGCTTCATCCGAGCCCAGCACCTCGGCCTGTAACACTTGCAGGCGCTGGTAAAGGCGCAGCACGCGCTCGCCCTCGGCCGTCAGCTTGGCCCCGCCGCCGCCCTTGCCGCCGACGCTGCGCTCCACCAGCGGGTTTTGCGCCAGATTGTTCAGTTCATCAATGGCGTCCCAGGCAGCCTTGTAACTCAGGCCGGCGCTTTTGGCGGCGCGGGTGATGGAACCTTGTTGCGCAATATGCCCCAGCAACGCGATGCGTTGCGGGCGGCGGATGATGTGTTGGCTGAGGGACGTCGGCAGAGACATGGCGATACGCTTGAATAAGATGCGTCGACGTTGCAGCCCCGGCGCGCGCGCGTCAAGTCAGGCGCCCGGTTTGGGTGTGCGGGCCAGGCAGTAGACGTCGACCTGCCGCGCCCCGGCGCGCATCAACAGGCGCGCCAGGCTATGGGCGGTGGCGCCGGTGGTGAGTACGTCGTCGACCAATGCAAAGTGCCGATCCTGCACCGGGGCGCCGGGTGCCAGGGCAAAGGCGCCGAGCAGGTTGCGTTGGCGGGTCTTGGCGTCGAGGGCTTGCTGGGCGACGGTTTCATGGGGGCGTAACAACAGGTGTTCATCGTGTTCGATGGCGAGGTCGTGACTGAGCCAACGCGCCAGCATCAGGGCCTGGTTATAGCCGCGTTCGCGCAGGCGCCTGGGGGCCATGGGCACCGGCAGCAGGCAGTCGGGGCGGGTCAGTTCGTGATTGTCGAAGCGATGGCGCAGGTGGTGCCCCAGCAGGCGGCCCAGCAGATGCCCAAGCGGCCAGCGCGCCTGATGCTTGAAGCGGCTGATCAGGGTGTCGACCGGAAAGCTGAACGTCCAGGGCGCGATCACCTGTTTAAAGGCCGGTGGCTGTTTCTGGCATTGCCCGCATATCAGGCCCGCCATCGGCAAGGGCAGGGCGCACACGTCGCAGTGCTCCATCAGCCAGGGCAGCTCGGTTTCGCAGGCGTTGCACACACAATCGGCCGATTCCGTTGCTTCATCGCAGATTAAACACGTCTGAGTGTTTTTTAACCAGATGTAAACTTGGTGTTTGTATCCAGGTTGACAGTGCATGAATCTTCCTTAAATATGCCAAGCATCCGTGTCGCGCCTGTGGGTATTGCCGTTCCCGCAGCGCTTGCCCAAGCATAATCAAGGAATCGCCCATGAGCGCCAGCACCACCGCCACTTTGCGTCACGATTGGTCCCTAGCCGAAGTCAAAGCGTTGTTCGTGCAGCCGTTCAATGATCTGTTGTTCCAGGCGCAGACCGTGCACCGTGCGCACTTCGACGCCAATCGCGTGCAGGTGTCGACCTTGCTGTCGATCAAAACCGGCGCCTGCCCGGAAGATTGCAAATATTGTCCGCAGTCGGGCCACTACAACACCGGCCTGGAAAAAGAAAAGCTGATGGAAGTGCAGAAGGTCCTCGAAGAGGCCGCCCGCGCCAAGGCCATCGGTTCGACGCGCTTCTGCATGGGCGCCGCCTGGAAGCACCCGTCGGCCAAAGACATGCCGTACGTGCTGCAGATGGTCAAAGGGGTGAAGGCCATGGGCCTGGAAACCTGCATGACCCTCGGCCGTCTCGACCAGGACCAGACCGAGGCCCTGGCCCAGGCTGGTCTCGATTACTACAACCACAACCTGGATACCTCGCCGGAGTTCTACGCCAGCATCATCACCACCCGCACCTACAGCGAGCGCCTGCAAACCCTGGCCTACGTGCGTGATTCGGGGATGAAGATCTGCTCGGGCGGCATCCTCGGCATGGGCGAGTCCCTCGACGACCGCGCCAACCTGCTGATCCAGCTGGCCAACCTGCCGGAGCACCCGGAGTCGGTGCCGATCAACATGCTGGTGAAAGTCGCCGGTACGCCGCTGGAAAACGCCGAAGACATCGACCCCTTCGATTTCATCCGCATGCTGGCCGTGGCGCGCATCCTGATGCCGCAATCGCATGTGCGCCTGTCGGCCGGCCGTGAAGCGATGAACGAGCAGATGCAGGCCCTGGCGTTCTTTGCCGGTGCCAACTCGATTTTCTACGGCGACAAACTGCTGACCACTGCCAACCCGCAGGCCGACAAGGACATGCAACTGTTCTCGCGCCTGGGGATTTTGCCGGAAGCCCGCGAAGAACACGCCGATGAAGTGCATCAGGCCGCGATCGAGCAGGCGCTGGTGGAGCAAAAGAGCAGCGAGCAGTTCTATAACGCTGTCGTCTGATTGGAATGTAATTCAAATGTGGGAGCGGGCTTGCTCGCGAACGCGGTGGGTCAGTCAGCTGAAGTGTTGGCTGAAGAATTGCCTTCGCGAGCAAGCCCGCTCCCACATGTCTAACCGTGTTCACCCCGCTTGACTGAGGCATGCATGTCTTTCGATCTCGCCGCGCGCCTTGCTGCCCGCCGTGCCGAACACCTTTATCGCCAACGCCCGCTGCTCGAGAGTCCCCAAGGCCCGCAGGTGGTAGTGGATGGCCAGGCGCTCCTGGCGTTCTGCAACAACGACTACCTGGGCCTGGCCAATCACCCGCAAGTGATCGAAGCCTGGCGCGCTGGTGCGTCCCGCTGGGGCGTGGGCGGCGGTGCGTCGCACCTGGTGGTCGGGCACGCCACGCCGCACCATGAACTGGAAGAAGCCCTGGCCGACCTCACCGGTCGCCCGCGTGCCTTGCTGTTTACCACCGGCTACATGGCCAACCTCGGTGCGGTCACGGCATTGGTGGGGCAGGGTGATACGGTGCTCGAAGACCGTCTCAACCACGCCTCCTTGCTGGATGCGGGGCTGCTGTCCGGCGCGCGTTTCAACCGCTACCTGCACAACGACGCGGCCAGCCTGGCCAAGCGCCTGGAGAAAGCCAGCGGCAATACGCTGGTGGTCACCGATGGCGTGTTCAGCATGGACGGCGACCTGGCCGACCTACCTGCGCTGGCCCGTGAAACGCGGGCCAAAGGCGCCTGGCTGATGGTGGACGACGCCCATGGTTTCGGCCCGTTGGGGGCCACCGGCGCGGGCATCGTCGAGCATTTCGGACTGAGCCAGGACGACGTGCCGGTGCTGGTCGGCACCCTGGGCAAAGCCTTCGGCACGGCCGGTGCGTTTGTGGCGGGCAGTGAAGAACTGATCGAAAGCCTGATCCAGTTCGCCCGGCCCTACATCTACACCACCAGCCAGCCGCCGGCGCTGGCCTGCGCCACCCTCAAGAGCCTGGAGTTGCTGCGCACCGAGCATTGGCGGCGCGAGCACCTCAATGGCCTGATCCGCCAGTTCCGCCAGGGCGCCGAGCAGCTTGGGCTGGACTTGATGGACAGCTTTACGCCGATCCAGCCGATCCTGATCGGCGACAGCGCCAAGGCCGTGCGCCTGTCGCAGCGGTTGCGTGAACACGGGCTGATGGTGACTGCGATTCGCCCGCCGACCGTGCCCGCCGGCAGCGCCCGTTTGCGCGTGACCTTGACGGCCGCCCACAGCGAGGCGCAGGTGCAGCTATTGTTAAACGCATTGGAGGCGTGTTTGCGCCTGGAGCCCGACCATGCGTGATCGATTGATATTGCTGCCCGGATGGGGCCTCGGCGTGTCGCCGCTGGAGCCTCTGGCCGCCGCCCTGCAGGGCCTGGATGAACACCTGCAGGTGCAGATCGAGCCGCTGCCGTTACTGGCCTCCAGCGATCTGGCCGAATGGCTCGACGAACTCGATGCCACGTTGCCCGACAACGCCTGGCTGGGCGGTTGGTCTCTGGGCGGCATGCTCGCATCGGAGCTGGCGGCGCGGCGCGGTGAACGCTGCTGCGGCCTGCTGACGCTGGCGAGCAATCCGTGTTTTGTCGCCCATGACGGCTGGCCCAGCGCGATGCCCGCCGAGACCTTCGATGCGTTTCTCGCCGGGTGTCATGCCGACTCCCAAGTCACCCTCAAACGCTTCGGCCTGCTGTGCGCCAAGGGCGCCGAAGACCCACGCGGGCTGGCGCGTTTGCTGGTCAGCGGGGCGCCGAATACGCCCTCCAGTGTGTTGATGACCGGCCTTGAGCTGCTGGCCCAACTGGATACCCGCGAAGCCTTGCTGGCCTTTCGCGGGCCGCAGTTGCATCTGTTTGCCGGGCTGGATGGTTTGGTGCCCGCCGAGGCGGCCGCTGACCTGCTGACCCTGCTGCCCGATGTGGAAATCGGCCTGATTGAACAGGCCGGTCACGCTTTTCTTCTGGAGGACCCGCACGGTGTCGCGGGGGCCATCCAGGCTTTTTTGCATGAGTGTGTTGATGACTGATCTCTCCCAGCCCCCACTGCCAGGCGCCTTGCCGGACAAGCGCCAGGTGGCGGCTTCGTTTTCGCGTGCGGCGGCCAGTTATGACAGCGTGGCCGAGTTGCAGCGGGCGGTGGGCCACGAGCTGCTGGCGCGTCTGCCAGCTGCAATTGCCCCTCGGCGCTGGCTGGATATGGGCTGCGGCACGGGTTATTTCAGCCGCGTGCTGGGCGAGAGGCTGCCGGCCAGCCAGGGCGTGGCGCTGGACATTGCCGAAGGCATGCTCAATCACGCACAACCCCTGGGTGGCGCCGAGCACTTTATCGCCGGTGATGCCGAACGCCTGCCGTTAAAGGAGGCCAGCTGCGGGCTGATTTTCTCCAGCCTGGCCGTGCAATGGTGTGCGAACTTCGACGTGGTGCTCAGCGAGGCTTATCGCGTGCTGCAACCGGGTGGGGTGTTGGCGTTTGCAAGCCTGTGCGTGGGTACGCTTGCGGAGTTGCGCGAAAGCTGGCGCGCCGCGGACGGCCTGGTTCACGTTAACCGCTTTCGCACCTTCGAGGCCTATCAGCAACTGTGTGCGGCCAGCGGCTTGCGCTTGGTGAGCCTGGAGCGCCGGCCCCACGTGCTGCATTACCCGGACGTACGCAGCCTGACCCATGAGTTGAAGGCGCTGGGCGCGCATAACCTCAACCCCGGTCGCCCGGGAGGCTTGACGGGGCGCGCACGGATTGCTGCACTGGTGCATGCGTATGAGCGGTTCCGCCAGGCCCAGGCCTGCCGGCGACCTACCAAGTGGTGTATGCCGTGCTGGAGAAACCTCTATGAGCGCTGCCTATTTCATCACCGGCACCGACACCGATGTAGGCAAGACCACCATCGCCGCCGGCCTGCTGCATGCCGCACGCCAGGCCGGTAAAAGCACCGCCGCCGGAAAGCCGGTGGCCTCGGGTTGCCAGGTCACCCCCAAAGGCTTGCGCAATGCCGACGCCTTGGCACTGCTGGCTGAGTGTTCGCTGCCGCTGAGCTACGCCGAGGTCAACCCGGTGGCGTTCGAGCCGGCCATTGCCCCGCATTTGGCCGCACGGGAGGCTGGCGTGGCGCTGACGGTGCAATCACTGCTCAAACCCATGCAGCAGATCCTGGCCCGGCAGGCGGATTTCACCCTGATCGAAGGCGCCGGCGGCTGGCGGGTGCCGCTGGCTGATCAGGCCAACCTGTCGGACCTGGCCATGGCGCTCAAGCTGCCGGTGATCCTGGTGGTGGGCGTGCGCCTGGGCTGTATCAGCCATGCCTTGCTCACCGCCGAAGCCATTGCCCGTGACGGCTTGCCGCTGGCGGGCTGGGTGGCGAATATCATCGAGCCCAAGACCTCACGCCTGGAAGAAAACCTCGCCACCCTGGCCGAGCGCCTGCCCGCGCCGTGCCTGGGCCGCGTGCCGAAACTCAAGCACGCCGGGGCGGAAGCGGTGGCGCAATACCTGCAATTGGACCTACTGGACTGAAGGCGCTTGACTGATTTTGGCTATCGCTAAGGCATTATGCCATTAGTGTTTTTGACGGGTGTTTTGCCCCAATCTCTGCTTCAATCAGCGTTCACGATTCTCTAAAGGCAGGCTTACGCCATGGACATCTCTGGAAGCAGCGCGTTTTATTCGGGCCTGAGTACCATTCAGACCGGGCAGAACCGTGTCGACGAGGCCGCCGGCAAGATCGCCAGCGCCGCGACTACCCAGCCGTCAGATGCGCAGGTTGACCGTCTTCGCGCCAACGACCGTGCCCAGCCTTCCAACTCGGCCAGCAATATGGTCGAAATGGCCGAAGGCAAGTTTCAAGTGGAGCTGGGCGTAAAAGTCGCCAAGGCTGCGGATGAAATGCTCGGCACCTTGATCGACACCTACGCTTAACCTGCCTATGCGCTGGCTCTCACTTTATGTGGGAGCTGGCTTGCCTGCGATGGCAGCGACTCAATCCTCCTGATACACCGCGGCGTCTGCATCGCAGCGATGCTGCGTACCACAAGCCGGCTCCCACCTTTGTCCTGCGTCACCCCGCTGAACTCCTAAACTCCTTTGTAACGTGGCATCCCGTCGCAGGCCTTGCCGTGCCTGGGGTTGATTCATGTCATGACAAACGGCTTCGGTGGGATGCTTGACAACCCCAGGTCGTAAACGTATGTTTCAAACACCTGTTTGACCGCCACAACAAATCCACGCGGTTGTTCATTCCAGATTCATCAGCAGAGGTTTATCGCTATGCCTGACTACAAGGCCCCCTTGCGTGATATTCGCTTCGTTCGTGACGAACTGCTTGGTTATGAAGCGCACTATCAGAGCCTGCCGGCTTGCCAGGACGCTACCCCGGACATGGTTGACGCCATTCTCGAAGAAGGCGCCAAGTTCTGTGAGCAAGTGCTGGCACCGTTGAACCGCGTGGGCGACATCGAAGGGTGCACCTGGAGCGAGTCAGGCGTTAAGACCCCTACTGGTTTCAAAGAAGCCTACAAACAGTTCGTCGAAGGCGGCTGGCCAAGCCTGGCCCACGACGTGGAGCACGGCGGCCAGGGCCTGCCGGAATCGTTGGGTCTGGCCGTGAGCGAAATGGTTGGCGCCGCCAACTGGTCGTGGGGCATGTACCCGGGCCTGTCCCACGGTGCGATGAACACCATCTCCGAGCACGGCACCCCGGAACAGCAAAACGCCTACCTGACCAAACTGGTCTCGGGCGAATGGACCGGCACCATGTGCCTGACCGAGCCGCACTGCGGCACCGACCTGGGCATGCTGCGCACCAAGGCCGAGCCTCAGGCCGACGGTTCCTACAAAGTCTCCGGCACCAAGATCTTCATCTCGGCCGGTGAACACGACATGGCCGACAACATCGTCCACATCGTACTGGCCCGCCTGCCGGACGCACCGGCCGGCACCAAAGGTATTTCGTTGTTTATCGTGCCTAAATTCCTGCCGAACGCAGACGGCTCGATCGGCGCGCGCAATGCCGTGACCTGTGGGTCCCTGGAACACAAAATGGGCATCCACGGTAACGCCACTTGCGTGATGAACTTCGACGCGGCCACCGGTTTCCTGATCGGCCCGGCGAACAAAGGCCTGAACTGCATGTTCACCTTTATGAACACCGCTCGCCTGGGTACCGCGCTGCAAGGCCTGTCGCACGCCGAGATCGGCTTCAGGGCGGCCTGAAATATGCGCGTGACCGCCTGCAAATGCGCTCCCTGACCGGCCCGAAAGCCCCGGAAAAAGCCGCCGACCCGATCATCGTGCACCCTGACGTGCGCCGCATGCTGCTGACCATGAAAGCCTTCGCCGAAGGCAACCGTGCGATGGTGTACTTCACCGCCAAGCAAGTGGATATCGTCAAGTACGGCACCGACGACGAAGCCAAGAAACAGGCAGATGGCCTGCTGGCTTTCATGACCCCGATCGCCAAGGCGTTCATGACCGAAGTCGGTTTTGAGTCGGCCAACCACGGCGTGCAGATCTACGGCGGCCACGGCTTTATCGCCGAGTGGGGCATGGAACAGAACGTTCGCGACAGCCGCATTTCGATGCTGTACGAAGGCACCACCGGCATCCAGGCGCTGGACCTGCTCGGCCGTAAAGTGCTGATGACCCAAGGCGAAGCGCTCAAGGGCTTCACCAAGATCGTGCACAAGTTCTGCCAGGCCAACGAAGGCGTTGAGGCGGTTAAAGAGTTCGTTGCACCGTTGGCTGCACTCAACAAAGAGTGGGGCGAGTTGACCATGAAGGTCGGCATGGCCGCGATGAAAGACCGTGAAGAAGTCGGTGCCGCTTCGGTGGATTACCTGATGTACTCCGGTTATGCCTGCCTGGCGTACTTCTGGGCCGACATGGCGCGCCTGGCTGCCGAGAAACTGGCTGCCGGTACCACCGAAGAGGCGTTCTACACCGCCAAGCTGCAAACCGCACGCTTCTACTTCCAGCGCATCCTGCCACGTACCCGTACTCACGTAGCCACCATGCTGTCGGGCGCCAACAACCTGATGGACATGAAAGAAGAAGACTTCGGCCTGGCTTACTAAGCCTTACCGGGTTCTCTCAAAAACCGCCGGGCCCTTTGGGGTGCGGCGGTTTTTTTATGTGTGCAGCCAACGCACTCAAGGTGTCGGGGTGAACGGCGTTCCGTCGCAATAAACGTTGCCGGCCAAAACACCCCTGACCCCAATGGCCACCGGCGCAGATCGAAGCAGCTGGTTGGCGTTGTTGAGCATCGAATAGCTGAAATACATCACGCCTCTGCCGATTACCCTCATGGTGGTCGTGTAAGGCAGGTTCAAGGTAAGGCCCAGTGTTGGAGCATCGGCCGCCAGCACTGTAGAGACCGTGACGGCTGGAACAATCGGGTTTGAACCATTGTCCTGCCGGCTCAATGCGCAGGTCAGTGTCAACGTCCGGCCGGGAATCAAAGCGGCTGAAGGTGGGATAAACACCGCAATAGAACGGTTCGGGTAGGGTGCGTTCAAGGGTTGCGGCGAGTTGCAGTTGAGGTTGCCCTCGCTGTTCAGGTTTTGCACGATCGGCAGCGCCAGCGTCATCAAGGTCGACAGGTTAAAGGTCAGGGTTCTGCCTGGCCCATTGAAGACAACCCCGCCGCTGATGATTCTGAACCCCACCGCAGTCGTCGTGTCATTGTTGGCGGCTCCCGCAAGCGCGGCCTGGATTTGCGCCGTGGTGACAATAAAGCGTAACGGTAACGGTTGCCCGGCGTAAATCAAGGACGTCGGCATGGAGGCGGCGCCAAGCGTAACGCCCACCACGTCGCCGATTTGCAAACCGTCGACGCTGTCCAGCCACACCTCCATCCCGCCCTGCCCACCCTGGGTGATATCCCCAAGCGTCACTGTGTTATCGGGCGCAATCGCCTGAGTCACGCGTGGGATGGCAATGTTCGAAGGGGTGATGCGCAGCGCCACCCTGACCTCAAGAATCAACGAGTCCCGAGCGCGGTTGCCTTCTCGGTCGAGACAGCGATAGGTCAGCTGCTGCGGGCCATTGCCGCGGGCGCGAATAATGGCCGCAGGTACCGGTATAAGACGCACAGCCGGGAAGTCGGGCAGGGCGGTCACGGGCGGTACGGCGTACGCCACCTCCATGTGGCTGTCGGTGTTGCCGTAGTAGACAACGGCACGCAGGGCGATCTCGTTGTTGATTTCCGCATGCTCAGGAATCCGAAACAGGACCGGGTCATTGTTGGCCAGGTATTCTTCGGTAATCAGAGGCGTCGCCAGGTTTGCCGGCAGCAGTGGGCGCGGCGGTGTGATAGTCAAGTAACCAAACGGTGGGGTTTTCTGGACCCGCAAGGGGGTACTGGCGGTCGCACGCAGCACGTTACTGCCGTCGTCCAGGATATAGGTGAGTTGGTAGTCGCCTTCACTGCCCACCAGGCGGCGCGGCACGGTGATGTCGACCGCTGCCGTGGGATACGTCGGCAATTGCTGGTAGGACAGCACCTCGTATTCAGCCGGCGGCGGTAATTCGGCGTACACCCTGATCGTGGCACGAGATCCGGGAGGCCCGGGTTGCGGCGGTACCGGAATGCGGATGCGCAGGTCATTGGCTGCCGTAGACAGGGGGACCAGGCCGCCGGCGTTGGGGATGGCATCCACCACGATCAGCGGCTGTAATCGGGGTTGTGCGTTACGAATCAAGAACAGTGAACTTGTGCGCACCAGGTCGTTTTCCGAGGTTTCCATAATCGTCATTCCCGTTGTGTAAAGGGCACTCCTTGTTTCTCCCGAAAACCGGCTGGATGGTACTGAGTGGTATACGCGAGTAAACACAGCAAAACCTTGGCTGAATACTGTCAACCTTGACAGTACGAGATGGCCGACAGCGCTGCTGTCTTCAGGTGTGCGATAAAAAAACCACAGCGTGACACTCAGGGATTGGGCCGCTCGGCCGTTAAAGTGATGGCAATGTGATACATGGCAGGCAGGCTGTGCTTAACTGTCTGCGTAAAGGCACAGTGCCATCACTTTTTGCGGGTCGGAGTTTTACCCTTGTCACGCGTGTCCGCTGTACGTTTCAGTCATTTTTTCCCTTCGTTGCTGCTGTTGCTGGCTGGGCTCTCGGCTGCGTATGTCAAAGATCTCAACGTGTTCTTTACATCGCTGTTCAATGTGCTGCCGACCCTGGTGCTGTTGCTCGGCGGCTCGTATTGCGCGGTGTATCGCCGCCAGCGTGAACTGTTCCTGATGATCACGGTGTATATCGCCTACTTCCTGCTCGACACCCAGACCGACTTCTACCGCGACAATGGCCGCGTACGTGAAGACGCCGCCGTGGTGTTTCACTTGTGTTGCCTGTTATTGCCGCTGTTGTTCAGCATTTACGCGCTCTGGCAGGAGAAGACCCACCTGTTCCGTGACTTTGTCGCACGCGGCGCGGTATTGCTGGCCGTAGGCAGCGTGGCGCTGGCGCTGGAGCAAAGTTATCCCGAAGCCGTGCTCAACTGGCTGGCGGAGATTCGCTGGCCGGCCTTGCACGGCCGTTGGATGAGTCTGATCCAGCTGTCATACCCGATGTTCCTGATCGGTTTCCTGACTCTGGCCGCCCAGTATTGGTATCAGCCGCGCCCGTTGCATGCGGCGCAACTGGTGGGATTGCTGGGGATGTTCTGGATGTTGCCGCAAACCTTCATCCTGCCGTTTACCTTGAACATCATGTGCAGCCAGGTGATGCTGATGATCGCCGCCGGTGTGGCCCACGAGGCCTATCAAATGGCCTTTCGTGACGAGCTGACCGGCCTGCCGGGGCGCCGTGCCCTCAACGAGCGCATGCAGCGGCTGGGGCGCAACTATGTGCTGGCGATGAGCGACGTCGACCACTTCAAGCGCTTCAACGACACCCATGGCCACGACGTGGGTGACCAGGTGCTGCGGCTGGTGGCCAGCAAATTGTCCAAGGTCAACGGTGGCGGGCGCGCCTACCGGTATGGCGGTGAAGAGTTCGCCGTGGTGTTCGCCGGCAAGACCCTGGATGAGTGCATGCCGTACCTGGAGGAAATTCGCGAGATCATCGCCGACTACGACATCAAGCTGCGCAACTCGGATCGCCCGCAAGACGACCAGCAGGGCCGTCAACGCCGCGCCGGCAGTGGTGCATCGAGTGTCTCGGTGACCATCAGCATCGGAGTGGCCGAACGCCAGATCGAGCATCGCACGCCCGAAGAAGTGCTCAAGACCGCCGACCAGGCGCTGTATGCCGCCAAGGGCGCAGGGCGCAACTGTGTGGTCGCGGCCGGGCAAACCCGGCGCGGCGCGGTGCGCATGGCGAGCGCTGCCGGTTGAGTGATGGCGGTGTATTCAGCGGTTCTACAGTGATTGTTTGAGGCACCAGCCGGCAGTAGGTTGAAACCATCTGCTGCCGGAGAAACTGTCATGCCTGAATACAAAGCACCCCTGCGCGACATGCGCTTTCTGATCGACAACGTATTTGACTTCCACGGCCACTACGCCGCCCTCGGCGCGACCGACGCCAGCCCGGACATGGTCGGTGCGATCCTCGAAGAAGGCGCCAAATTCTGCGAAAACGTGCTCGCGCCGCTCAACCGCAGCGGTGACGAAGAGGGCTGCCATTTCGACAATGGCGTGGTGACCACACCCAAAGGCTTCAAGGAAGCCTTCGCCCAGTACGTGGAAGGCGGCTGGCACGGCGTTGCGGCAGACCCGGCCTACGGTGGTCAGGGCTTGCCGCACTCCCTGGGCCTGGTGCTGAGCGAGATGATCGGCTCCAGCAACACCTCCTGGGGCATGTACCCGGGCCTGACTCACGGCGCGATGTCGGCGATCCATGCCCACGGCACCGAGGAGCAGAAAGCCACGTTCCTCAGCAAACTCACCGCCGGTGAATGGACCGGCACCATGTGCCTGACCGAAGCCCATTGCGGCACCGACCTGGGCCTGATCAAGACCCGCGCCGTGCCCCAGGCGGACGGCAGCTACGCGGTCACCGGCAGCAAGATCTTCATCTCGGCCGGCGAGCACGACATGAGCGCCAATATCATCCACCTGGTGTTGGCCAAGCTGCCGGACGCGCCGGCGGGCACCAAAGGTATCTCGTTGTTTATCGTGCCCAAGTTCCATACGGATTCCGGCGAACGCAACGCGGTGCACTGCGGTTCCATCGAACACAAAATGGGTATCAAGGCTTCAGCCACCTGCGTGCTGAACTTCGACGGCGCCAAGGGCTTTTTGATTGGCGAGGCCAACAAAGGCCTCAACTGCATGTTCACCATGATGAACCACGCACGCCTGGGCACCGGTATGCAGGGCCTGTGCAACGGTGAAGCGAGTTTCCAGGGCGCGATCAAATACGCCAACGACCGCCTGCAAATGCGCTCGCTCACCGGTGCCAAGGCCCCGGAGAAAGCCGCCGACCCGATCATTGTGCACCCTGACGTGCGCCGCATGTTGCTCACCATGAAAGCCTTCAACGAAGGCAACCGGGCGCTGACCTATTTCACCGCGCAATTGCTCGACACCGCGCACCTGAGCAGCGACGCCGCGCAGCGCCAGGAGGCCGAAGACCTGCTGGCGTTCCTCACACCGATCTGCAAAGCCTTTATGACCGACACCGGCCTTGAGGTGACCAATCACGGCATGCAGGTTTTTGGCGGCCATGGCTATATTCGTGAATGGGGCATGGAGCAACTGGCCCGCGATGCGCGGATTGCGCCGATCTATGAAGGCACCAACGGCATCCAGGCCCTCGACCTGCTGGGGCGCAAGGTGCTGGGCAGCCAGGGCAAGTTGCTGCGTGGTTTCACCAAAATCGTGCATAAGTTCTGTGCGTCGAATGCCGAGCATCCACAGCTCAAGATTTATGTGGCGCAGCTCAACCAACTGAACCAGGAATGGGGCGAGCTGACGACCAAGGTCGGTATGGCCGCGATGAAAAACCCTGATGAAGTCGGCGCAGCGGCTGTGGATTACTTGATGTACAGCGGTTATGTGATCCTGGCTTATCTGTGGCTGCGCATGGCCATTGCGGCGCACAGCCACGACGATGCCGAGTTTGCCAAGGCCAAGCTGGCGACCTGCGAGTTCTACTTCCAGCGCCTGCTGCCGCGTACCGCCAGCCACCGCTCCGCTGTGGAGGCTGGCAGCGAATGCCTGATGAGTCTGCCTGCTCAGCTGTTTGCCCTATAGACCCTGACTCTCCACGGTCTGAATGTGGGAGCGGGCTTGCTCGCGAAGGCGTTGTGTCAGAAACAAATCAGCTGACTGACACTACGCTTTCGCGAGCAAGCCCGCTCCCACATTGGATCTGTGTGTGACTTATAAATACTTAATAGTCACGAACGGACCCTATGTGTCTGAAAAGTTGTTCGGGTACACTCGAAGCCTGTAAAGCCGACCCTATCGAATCACTTTTCACGTTCTCACGAGGTTTGCCATGGCTGATTACAAAGCGCCGCTGCGTGATATGCGCTTCGTCCTCAACGAAGTTTTTGAGGTCGCCACCACTTGGGCCCAATTGCCGGCATTGGCAGACACCGTTGACGCCTCCACCTGCGAGGCAATCCTCGAAGAAGCCGGCAAAGTCACCGCCAAATCCATCGCACCGCTCAGTCGCGGTGGCGATGAACAAGGCTGCCGTTGGGCAGACAGCGTCGTCACCACGCCCGATGGTTATCCACAAGCCTACAAAACCTACGCCGAAGGTGGCTGGGTGGGTGTAGGCGGTGATCCGGTCTTCGGCGGCATGGGCATGCCCAAGGCAGTCTCGGCGCAGGTGGAAGAGATGATCAACTCGTCGAGCCTGGCGTTCGGCCTGTACCCGATGCTGACGTCCGGGGCCTGCGTGTCGATCAACACCCACGCCAGCGAAGCACTCAAGGCCACCTACCTGCCGAAGATGTATTCCGGTGAGTGGGCCGGTTCCATGTGCCTGACCGAAGCGCATGCCGGCACTGACCTGGGGATTATTCGCACTAAGGCCGAGCCGCAGGCGGATGGGTCCTACATCATCAGCGGCACCAAGATCTTCATCACCGGCGGCGAACACGACCTCACCGAAAACATCATCCACTTGGTACTGGCCAAGCTGCCGGACGCGCCGGCTGGCCCCAAGGGCATCTCGCTGTTTTTGGTGCCGAAATTCATGGTCAATGCCGACGGCAGCCTGGGGGCGCGCAACCCGGTGACCTGTGGCTCCATCGAGCACAAGATGGGCATCCAGGCGTCCGCGACCTGCGTGATGAACTTCGACCAAGCTGTAGGCTACCTGGTGGGCGAGCCCAACCGTGGCCTGGCGGCGATGTTCACCATGATGAACTACGAGCGGCTTGGCGTGGGTATTCAGGGCCTGGCGTCCGGCGAGCGCTCTTACCAGAACGCCATTGAATATGCGCGTGACCGCCTGCAAAGCCGTTCGCCGTTGGGCGCTCAGGCCAAGGACAAAGTGGCCGACCCGATCATCGTCCACCCTGACGTGCGCCGCATGCTGCTGACCATGAAAGCCGCCAACGAAGGCGGCCGTGCGTTCTCCACCTATGTGGCCACGCAACTGGACATCGCCAAGTTCAGCGAAGACCCCGTAGCCCGTGAGCGTGCCGACAACCTGGTGGCACTGCTGACCCCGGTGGCCAAGGCTTTCCTCAGCGACCTGGGCCTGGAAACCACCGTGCTTGGTCAGCAAGTGTTTGGCGGCCATGGCTACATTCGGGAGTGGGGCCAGGAGCAATTGGTGCGTGATGTGCGCATCACCCAGATCTACGAAGGCACTAACGGCATCCAGGCGCTGGACTTGATGGGGCGCAAGATCGTCGGCAGCGGCGGCGCCTTCTATACCTTGTTTGCCGACGAGATCCGCCAATTCACCGCTACGGCGGGGGCCGAGCTGGCCGAGTTCACCAAGCCGCTCAACGCTGCGGTGGATAACCTGGATGAATTGACCGCCTGGGTGCTGGACCGCGCCAAGACCAACCCGAATGAAATCGGCGCGGCGTCGGTGGAGTACCTGCATGCCTTTGGTTACATGGCGTATGCCTATATGTGGGCGCGCATGGCCAAGGCGGCGTGGGGAAAAGAGGCTGAAGAAGACTTCTACGCCAGCAAGCTGGGCACGGCGCGTTTCTACTTTGCCCGCCTGTTGCCACGTATTCAGTCGCTGAGTGCGTCGGTAAAAGCCGGTAGCGAATCGTTGTTTTTGCTGGATGAAGCACTGTTCTAAGGGCTTGGAGGGCGTGTAAGCATTCTCTTACATGACGTACTGCTATTCGTCCTCTATCGCTAAATTGGATCCACGGATAATCTACTTCACATGGACGTCGCGCAGGAAGCGCAAAGCAACAACACGGACACGTAGGATTCTGCCAGGATGGCGGAGTGAAATGGATGTCAGGGAAACAGTCTGCAAAGCCCCGCTTCGGCGGGGTTTTCTTTTGCTCGCGAAAAAGTCAGGGTTGTGCCTGCGGGGCATTCATCACGTCTTCCAGCAAGGTGCGCAGCAACGCCACCGTCGCCTGCTGGCGCTGCACGTCGCGGCATACCAACCCCACTTTCAACGGCACCCTGGGTTCACTCAAGGGTTTCCACAGCAGCAACTGGCTGTTGTGCTGGTCTTGGGAGCGCCCCGGCAATACGGTGGCCAACTGGGTATGGGGCAAGCTGTCGAGAATCCCGACCATGGTGTTCAGCTCCGCCTGCACCTGCGGGCGCCGCCCTAGGTTAGCCAACTGCCCCTGCCAGATCTGCCGAACCTGAAACTCCTCCCCCAGCAGCAACATCGGCAACTCGGCCGCCTGTTTCAGCGAGACTTTCTTGAATTCACGCAGCGGGTGGTCTTCAGGGATGACAACTTTCAACTCATCTTCGTACAGCAGCACCCCCGTGCAGCCCCGGCTGGCGTGGCGGCAAGTAGCTGATGCCGATATCCAGCGAGCCGTTCAGCAGCCGGCGTTCAATCTCCAGCCCGGTCAATTCGTAGATCTGCACCACAAGATGTGGCTGCGCCTTGCGCACACGCTCGAGCATTTGCGGCACCAGGCTGGTGTGTACGGTTTGCAGCACGCCGATGGCCAGGGTGCGCATGGCCTGGCCCTTGAAGTTGCGCAAGGCTTCGACGGCCTGTTGCAGGCCATCGATCAGCGGCAAGGCGTGGTTATACAGGGTGTGGGCGGCCAGGGTAGGCAGCAGGCGTTTGCTGCTGCGCTCGAACAGGCTGACATCCAGGTTCTGCTCCAACTGGCGAATCTGTTGCGACAACGCCGGTTGGGAGATCGACAGGCGTTCAGCGGCACGGCCTACATGGCCCTCCTCATACACCGCGACGAAATAACGCAGTTGCTTGAAATCCATAAGACTTACTTATCGAAAAAGCTGGAAAATCGAAATGGCTGTTGGCCCCCGAGACGCCTAGTCTAGCGCCTATTCGCAGGGCTTACAGGGCCGGATCGGGCAATGAATAGCGTGTATGTTGATGGCGTTTACATAGGCAAGTCAAAAAACCTCAAGGCATTCCGTGCACAGGCAACCGACCAAGGTCCGGTTGCCATCGGGGGTGAGCTGTGAACCTGTTCCGTCGTCCTGCCCCGAGCCTCGACGATTTGATCCTCGACGCGCCGTACGCCGATCCCTCCAGTGAATCCCTGATGCCCACCGTAGCCAAGCCTGCCCAGGTGTTCGTGCGCGGCCAGGGCTCCTGGCTCTGGGACAGCGAAGACCGCGCCTACCTGGACTTCAGCCAGGGCAATGCCGCCAACAGCCTCGGCCACAGCCCGCAGGTGTTGATCAAAGCCCTGGGTGACCAGACCCAGGCACTGATCAATCCGGGTATGGGCTTGCATAACCGCTCCCAACTCAACCTCGTCGAACGCCTGAGCCACCGCACCGGCAGCGACCAGGCTTACCTGCTCAACAGCGGCGCGGAAGCCTGCGAAGCGGCCATCAAGTTGGCGCGCAAGTGGGGCCAGCTGCATCGCGGCGGCGCTTATCGCATTATCAGCGCCAGCAGCGGCTGCCATGGCCGTAGCTTTGCCGCGATGGCCGCCTCGGCAAGTGCCTGCGAAAACCGCTTCGAGCCGCAGCTTCCGGGCTTCAGCCATGTGCCGTTCAACGACCTGCCGGCGCTGCATGCCGCCGTGGATGCGCAAACCGTCGCCATCATGCTGGAGCCGATCCAGAGCGAAGCCGGGGTGATTCCCGCGACCGAGCACTACCTCAAAGGGGTCGAGCGCCTGTGCCGCGAACTGGGGATTCTGCTGATCCTCGACGAAGTACAAACCGGCCTCGGCCGTTGCGGCACCTTGCTCGCCGAACAGCAGTATGGCGTGCGCGCCGACATCATCACCCTCGGCAAGGGCCTGGGCGGCGGCGTGCCACTGGCGGCACTGCTGGCGCGTGGCAAAGCCTGCTGTTTTGAAGTGGGCGACCTGGAAGGCACTCATCATGGCAACGCGCTGATGGCGTCGGCCGGGCTGGCGGTACTCGATAGCGTGCTCGGGCACGGCTTTCTGGAACACGTACGTGAGACCGGCCTGCACCTGGGCGAAGGCCTGGCACGCCTGGCCTATCGCTACGACCACGGGCAATTGCGCGGCCACGGCCTGATGTGGGGCCTGACGTTGTCGGATGATTCTGCCGATGCGGTGGTAAAAGCCGCGCTGCACGAGGGATTGATCCTCAATGCCCCACAACCCAACTGCCTGCGTTTTACCCCGGCCCTGACCGTGAGCAAAAGCAACATCGACGAAATGCTCCTGCGCCTGGCCCGCGCCTTCTCACGCGTGCGCACCGCGCAACTGCAATGCCGCAAGGGCATCGCCGTTTAACCTCTTATTCCTGAACCGTCTCGCGGCATACGCGGCGCCTCCAGCCTGATTCTTTTGGCTGGGGGCGTTTTTTTGTTTGCTCACTTCAGGGTGGCCCAGTGCCAGATTCCACTGAACCCTCACGAACGGCCAAGGTCGATTAGCTACACGGCTCACACGAGCCGATTTTTTGGAGCTTACCCATGGACATCATTCGTATCATCATCGCCATTCTGCTGCCGCCACTGGGTGTGTTCCTGCAAGTGGGTTTTGCCGGCGCGTTCTGGCTGAATATCCTGCTGACCCTGTGCGGTTACTTCCCCGGCATCATTCACGCCGTGTACATCATCGCCAAGCGCTGAGGCGGTCAGCCTTTTGCGATGAGCCGTGAGTTGCGCTCATTGCGAAAGGCCAGTTGCTCGATGGTCTGAGTGGCATGTTCGGCTTCTTCCCGCGCCTTGAGGATGATGCCGTGCTGCTCGGACTTGCTGCACACCGGGTCGGCGTTGCTCGCATCCCCCGTGAGCATGAAGGCCTGGCAGCGGCAGCCGCCGAAGTCTTTCTCTTTTTCGTCGCAGGAACGGCACGGTTCGGGCATCCAGTCGTAGCCGCGAAAGCGGTTGAAGCCAAACGAGTCGTACCAGATGTGCTGCATGCTGTGCTCGCGCACATTGGGAAATTGCACCGGCATCTGTCGGGCGCCGTGACAGGGCAGGGCGGTGCCGTCCGGCGTCACTGTAAGAAAGATACTGCCCCAGCCGTTCATGCAGGCTTTCGGGCGTTCTTCGTAGTAATCCGGCGTAACGAATATCAGCTTGCACGGGTGGCCTTCGGCTTCGAGCTTGGCCCTGTATTCGTTGGTGATGCGTTCGGCGCGTACCAGTTGCTCCCGCGTCGGCAACAACCCCACACGATTGAGCTGCGCCCAGCCATAGAACTGGCAGGTGGCGAGTTCGACAAAGTCTGCTTCTAGCGCGATGCACAGTTCGATGATGCGGTCGATCTTGTCGATATTGTGCCGATGGGTCACGAAGTTCAGCACCATCGGGTAGCCATGGGCCTTCACTGCGCGGGCCATTTCCAGCTTTTGCGCGAAGGCTTTTTTGGAGCCGGCCAGCAGGTTGTTCACCTGTTCGTCGCTGGCCTGGAAGCTGATCTGGATATGGTCCAGGCCGGCCTTCTTGAAGTCGCTGATCTTCTGCTCGGTGAGGCCGATGCCGGAGGTGATCAGGTTGGTGTAGAAGCCCAGCTTGCGCGCCTCGGCGATCAGCTCTGCGAGGTCCTGACGCACCAGCGGTTCACCGCCGGAAAACCCCAGCTGCGCAGCGCCCATTTCCCGGGCTTCGCGAAATACCTTGATCCACTGTTCGGTGCTCAACTCCTTGCCCTGCTCGGCAAAATCCAGCGGGTTGGAGCAGTACGGGCACTGCAACGGGCAGCGGTAGGTCAGCTCGGCCAGCAGCCACAGCGGCAGGCCAATGGCCGGCTTTTCAGGCAAGGGTGATCCAGTGCTCAGCACGGGCGACCTCCATGAATTGCTCGATGTCATCACCCAGCTCAGGCACGCCGGGGAATTGCTTATCCAGCTCGGCGATGATGGCCGCCACGTCGCGCTCGCCATCGATCAAACCACCAATCAACGCGGCGCTGTCATTGAGCTTGATCATGCCTTCGGGGTAGAGCAACACATGGCCTTTTTGCGCGGGCTCGTACTGGTAGCGATAGCCCGGGCGCCAGGTCGGTGTTCTGCTGCGATCAAAGCTCATAGGGTGATCCCTTTATGCCATACCCGCTGCTCGGTCACGCTGTGATAGGGCGGGCGTTTCAGTTCATAGGCCATGCTCATGGCGTCCAGCATGCTCCACAGGATGTCCAGTTTGAACTGGAGGATTTCCAGCATGCGCTCCTGGCCCTCACGGGTGGTGTAGTGCTGCAGCGTGATCGCCAAACCGTGTTCAACATCGCGCCGAGCCTGGCCCAGGCGGGTGCGGAAATATTCGTAGCCGGCCGGATCGATCCACGGGTAATGCTGCGGCCAGCTGTCGAGTCGCGACTGGTGGATCTGCGGCGCGAACAATTCGGTCAGTGAGCTGCTGGCGGCTTCCTGCCAACTGGCACGGCGCGCAAAGTTGACGTAGGCATCCACCGCAAAACGTACGCCGGGCAGCACCAGCTCCTGGGAGCGCAGTTGGTCCGGGTCGAGGCCGACCGCCTGGCCCAGGCGCAGCCAGGCTTCGATACCGCCGTCTTCACCGGGTGCGCCGTCATGGTCGAGCAGGCGCTGGATCCACTCGCGGCGGATCTCGCGGTCCGGGCAGTTGGCCAGAATCGCGGCGTCCTTCAGGGGGATGTTCACCTGATAGTAGAAACGGTTGGCAACCCAGCCCTGGATCTGCTCGCGGGTGGCGCGGCCGTCGTACATCGCCACATGGTAAGGGTGATGAATATGGTAGAAGGCGCCCTTGGCTCGCAGGGCCGCTTCGAATTCGACGGGCGTCAGCGGTGTGTCAGTCATTTCGTCTGCTCCTACAATTCAATGCTCATGCCGTCGTAAGCTACTTCGACATTGCGCCGCACCAACTCGGCCCGCTCGGGGGAGTCTTCATCGAGGATCGGGTTGGTGTTGTTGATATGGATAAGCACCTTGCGCTGCTCGGGCAGTTGCTCCAGCACTTCGAGCATGCCGCCTGGGCCGTTTTGCGCCAGGTGGCCCATCTCGCGCCCGGTGCGGGTGCCGACGCCACGGCGCTGCATTTCATCGTCGTCCCACATCGTGCCGTCCACCAGCAGGCAGTCGCTGCCGGCCATGATCTCCAGCAACGGCGCGTCGACCTTGCCCAGGCCCGGCGCGTAGAACAGCTTGCCGCCGGTGCGCAGGTCTTCGACGATCAGGCCGATGTTGTCGCCCGGGTGCGGGTCGAAGCGGTGCGGCGAGTAGGGCGGCGCGGCGCTGCGCAACGGCAGTGGGGTGAAACGCAGGTTGGGGCAGGCCGGGATGGTGAAGCTGGCGTCCAGCTCGATACGGTTCCAGGCCAGGCCGCCGTTCCAGTGAGTGAGCATGCTGAACAGCGGGAAACCGGTGCTCAGGTCTTCATGGACCATGTCGGTGCACCACACCTGGTGCGGGCAGCCTTCGCGCAGGCTCAGCAGGCCGGTGGTGTGGTCGATCTGGCTGTCCATCAGGATGATCGCGCTGATGCCGGTATCGCGCAGGGCGCGGCCGGGTTGCATCGGTGCAAAACCCTGGAGTTGTGCGCGAATATCCGGCGACGCGTTGCACAGTACCCAATTCACGCCGTCGTCGGAAATCGCGATGGACGACTGGGTGCGCGCCTGGGCTCGCAGGCTGCCGTCACGAAAACCTGCGCAGTTCACGCAGTTGCAGTTCCACTGTGGGAAACCACCGCCGGCGGCGGAACCTAGAATCTGGACAAACATGGCCACTCCATCAAGCAAAACTCAAAACAAAAACGCCCCGGGCGAACCGAGGCGTTGTATTACCCAGCGGATTACCGGCTGGCGAAGTACATGGTGACTTCGAAACCAATGCGCAGATCAGTGTAAGCAGGTTTGGACCAGGTCATATTCATACTCCTACCAAGGGATGGGACGTTCACTACCAAGTAATACATATAGTCCACCTCCAGTCGCAGATGTTCAGAGGTGTGCTAGGGAATGTTACGCAATTCTTTTCAAGTTAGCGCTGTCTTGAAGGAAAAAGCCTTTTGCAGGGGCGGCAATGATCAGCCTGCCGTTTGCCAGCAATCGTTGCTGCACGGGCCGTTGGCGACACAGTGCCAGCCGCCTGCAGCGTCGTTCAACTGCTGCGCGGCGTGTTGCAGGTCTTCGCGTGTACAGGCCTGGATCGCCTGTTGGAGCTGCGTGAGGTAATCCGACGGATGGCCCGCCAGATGCGCGTGCCAGAGCAGTTCGGCGGCTTGTGCGGTGGGCAGCGTCTGTGCCGAGAACTGCTGTGCCAGCGCCTGGTTACCCAACTCGTCGCGGCTATCGATCAGCGCCGGCAGTTGCTTCAGGAAGGTTTGCAGATGATCGGCGATGCCTTCCAAGGATGCGCTGGGGGACTGCACGCCCAATAGCAGGCCGGTCTGCCGGTTTATCTGTCGGATGCCGCTGAACACGGCGTAGCCGATTTGCAGCTCTACCCGCAGGCGTTGGTAAAACGGCGCTTGGAGCCGATGGCCGAGCAGTCGCCAGGCGGCCTCGTCCGCCAGGGACAGACTTGGCGTTGGGCAAAAGAGCAGCAATGCGGCTTCGCCAGAGTCGATTTCAAGCGCATGCCAGATACGCTGGCCGCTGAGCGATGGCTGTACGTGGTTGAGGTTCGAAGGCTGCCCTGGCAGGCGGGCCGCTGCGGTTTTGATCGCAGCTTCGTACGCAGGAGAGAAACCCAACCCCAGGCCATGCCAGCGCGCAGTGGCCCAGGATGCCGATTCGGGTGTGGCAGGGGTGCAGCAAGCGGGCAGCGCCTTGAGCAATTCTCGGATGGCAATCATGGGTGGCGAGGCGGCTGGGGCTGCCTGCGGTTCGCTCAGGCGTTGCGCTAACCCATCCAGCACGGCTGGGATGGGCTCCTGTAGCCCGACCATTTTCACCCGTCCGTCATTGCCCAAGGGTTCGAATGACAACTCGACGCCCGCCTGACGTGCAGTTTCGCACAGTGACTGCACTGCGCTTTCCAGGCCGGACGGGGCAGACTGCCATTGCAGATACAGGGCAGCTTCATCACCGTCATCCGCCAATGCCTGGCTGAAGGCCAGCGCCGATACGTCACGACGCCCTCTGGAGCGATCCTGGGCAAAGGTGCGCAAGCCTCGGTGGGCGCTGGTCTGGCCGCGGATCAGGCCGGCGCGCTCTTCCTTGGCGGGCGGGCGCAGGAATGGGTTGGGCGGCGGTAGCTGCCAGGCATGCCGGGAGGGCGGCAGGCAAAGTGAGTCGAGCATGCTCTTGAGGGCGACGACAGCCGGTTCCGAGAGTGCTTCGCTGTCGTGTCGAGCCAGTGCGAGGGCACCTTGGGCCTGCTGTTGGCGAGCCGCCAGCAAGGCGAATTCTTCTCGCAATAATGCCCAGTTGCTGTGTGCGAAAAAACTCAACCAGTCGTGCAGCAACGCCTCGATCTGTGTCGCTGATTCAACGGGACCATTGAGCGTAAAGTCGATATCCAATACCGCCTGACCGGCGAAGTGATACAGCACCGACGCCTGCAGGGCGCTGCCCAGTTGTCGTGCTTTCAGTTCAGCCAGTAACCCGCCGGGTGTCGCGGCGTTAAGCCACGTGCAGAGGAATTCCAGTGCTTCACGGGGCGCGTTGCACGTGAGGACGTGATGCAGGTGATCATGGGCGATGTGCTGATAGCTCAGTGCCTGACCCTGCATCAATGCCGGTGGCGCGTGTTGTGGTCGTAGGGGCCCTGAGGTCAGTTGCTCGCTGAAGCGCTGTGCCAAGCCTTCCAGTTCTTCCAGTGGCTGCGGGCCTGCCAGGCTCAAGGTCATCTGGCCGCTTTGATAGAAATGCGTGTGGAATTCGCGCAACGCCTGCTGAAATGCCTCACGCTCCACCGGCAGGCTGTCGCGGTTACCCGCGTGGAAGCCGCGCAGCGGATGATCCGCCGCCAAGCCTTCCAGCAGCGCGACTTGCTGCTGCGCCTTGGCATCCTGCGACCAGGCGACAAACTCCGCGTGCAGCACTTCGCGCTCGCGCCGTTGGTCCTCCAGCGTCAGGCGCGGGTGGGTCAGCATGTCCGCCAGTCGCTCCAGCCCACCGGCAAACGTTGCAACCGGCAGCTCAACGAAGAAGTCCGTGGTGCGCTCACGGGTGCTGGCATTCACCTGGCCGCCATGGCGTTGTACGTAGGTCATCAGCCCTTCGCCCGTGGGAAAACGCTCGGTACCGAGGAATAGCAGATGCTCGAGGAAATGTGCCAGCCCTGGCCAGGTGAGTGGCGCGTCATGGCTGCCGGCCGCCACCCTTAGCACTGCTGCGCAACGCTTCAAACGCGGCGCATGCTGCAAGGAAACCCGCAAGCCGTTGGCCAGGGTCAGATGAAGGTGATGAGCGTGGGCCGGCGCAGGCATGGGCACTTCCGAAACGTGGGATGTGGCCATGTTACCAAACCGGCTGGATCAGGGCTTGTGCAGCGCTGCGTACAACTCGGGGCGGCGGTCTTGCAGATAGTGGTTGGTGGCGCGCGCATCGATGATTGACTGGCGCTCCAGCGTGCCGACGATCAAGGCTTCATCCAGACCCGCCTGCGCAATGCGTTGGCCATCCGGCGCGGCGATGCTGCTTTGCCCACAGTATTGAATGTCGCCTTCGTGGCCACAGTAATTGGCGTATGCCACGTAGCACTGGTTTTCAAAGGCCCGCGCCCGCACGGTCACGTCGGCCACGAAGTCGAACGGCACCATATTGGCGGTGGGCACCAGGATCAGTTCGGCACCGGCCAAGGCCAGGCGCCGGGTGTTTTCGGGGAACTCCAGGTCGTAACAGATCAGAAACCCGAGCTTCCAGCCGTTCAGCTCCACCAGCGGGAAGTCATCGCCCCCGGCACTGAACATCGAGTGGTCCAGATCGCCGAACAAGTGGGTTTTGCGGTAGTTGCACAGGCGCTGGCCGTGGGCGTCGATCAGTTGCACGGCATTGTAGATCTGCCCGTCCTCGGCGCGCTCCGGATAGCCATACAGAATCGCCAGGCCGGCACTTTGCGCCAATTCGGCAATCGCCTGTGCCGACTCGCCATCCTGCGCCTCGGCCAGCGCGCCCACCGCCTCGGCGCCAATGTTGTAGCCGCTGAGGAACATCTCCGGCAGCACCAGCACATCGGCATCCGACGCTTCATGCGCCAACTGGTGCAGACGCTTGAGGTTGCCGGCCACATCCAGCGGCAGCGGCGGGCATTGGTACAGGGCGACGCGCATGTTGAACTCCTTAATCGGCCAGGGCGATTGGCCCGATTTCATCAAACACATCACCCGGCCCCGGGTTCTCGGGGTGAGTGCTGCCGCCAAAGTGGGTCATGATGCCCCACACCGCGTTCAGCGAGGTCTGTACCGCGCCTTCGACCCAGGCCGGGGTCCAGGATACGTCGTCGCCCGCGATAAAGATCCCGCGTTGTTCGGCGGGCATGTCCTTCTGCATAAAGTGCGCATACATCCGCTGGTTATAGCGATAGTGCCCGGGCAACGCACCTTTGAAGGCACCGAGGAAGTGCGGGTCGGCCTCCCACGATACGGTGATCGGGTCACCGATGATGCGCGCTTTGATATCGACTTTCGGGTAGATCTTTTTCAGTGCATCCAGGGCCAGTTTCACCCGCTTGTCGATGGGTTGCGGGAGCATTTTCAACGCGTCGCTCATCCACGAGTACGACAGGCAAATCACCCCCGGCTTGTCGTCGCCGTTGTCGAAGAGGTAGGTGCCACGGGTCAGGCGATCGGTGAGGGTCATGCTCATCACGTCGCGGCCGGTTTGCGGGTCTTTGTCTTTCCAGAACGGGCGATCGACCATTACAAAGGTTTTCGATGACTGCATGTAGCGCGTGCGGTCCAGGGCCATCCACATCTTTTGCGAGAACAGGGTTTCGTCGCATTCGATCTGGGTGGTCAGCAGCCAGCTCTGGCAAGTGGTGAGCACCGCCGCGTACTCGCGGGTGTCGCCATAATTGTCGGTGACCGCAAAGCGGCCGTCGGGGGCGTGCGCAATGCGTTTCACACCCGCCCGTGGCGCACCTCTGTGCAACGAACTGAGGCTGGTCCCGGCCGGCCAGTGAGCGCAACGCTCCGGCACATGGCGCCAGATGCCCATGGGCACCTGGGCCACGCCGCCGACCACCAGGTGCTGGTGGTCGTCGCAGTTGGTCATCACCACGCGAAAGATTTCCAGCATCGAGTTGGGGAAGTCCGAGTCCCAGCCGCCGGTGCCGAAACCAACCTGGCCAAACACTTCGCGGTGCAGGAACGAGAGCTTGGCGAACGCCTTGGAGGTAGCGACAAAGTCATAGAAGGTGCGGTCGTCCCACAGCGGCACCAGCTTATTCCACAGCTCTTTGAGGCGCGGTACGTCACGGTCGCGGATGGCTTGCTGGATATCGCCGAACTGCGAGCCGGCCTCCAGCGCATCGGCCCAGGCGTCGGCGACTTCCTGAAACAGCACCGGCAAGTCGGAAAGTTTTTGTGCGTAGTGGGTCTGGCCTTCCAGGTCGATGACTGTGCTGCCAGAGGCCGGGGTCAAAGGGTTGGGGAAGGGTTTGGTCTCCAGGCCCAGCTTGTCCACATAGTGGTAGAACGCGGTAGACGACACCGGGAAACGCATGCCCCCCAGCTCGGCGATGATGCCTTCAGCGCCCTCAAAGGCCTGGGAGCGCAAGCGGCCGCCCATCTTCGAGGCTTCGTATACCACCGGCTTCAAGCCCAGTTTCATCAACTCGTAGGCGGCCACCAGCCCCGCGATCCCGGCACCGACAATCGCCACCTCGGCGCCATGGTTGGCGGCCGGAATGCTGCCCAGGCCCGCCGGGTGCTCGATCCAGTCATCAAAGGCAAACGGGAAATCCGGGCCGAAGATGGTGATGGGTTTCTTACCGTCTGCGGGGTGGCGATTGGTCTTGCTGATGGTGCTGGACGGAATGCTCATGGCTGACCCTTGCTGACGACTCGGCAGGACGTGACCCGCTGAGTATAGGAAAAGATGGCAGCCAGTTTAGGGAGCGTAGCGTTCGTTAATAAGACGCAAAGTGTCGTCGGATTGAATTGTTTTTAGTCAGAGTGACGAACCTGCTGGTCAGACTGGCTGGCCACGATCCAATTTGTTACTAAGGATGATCGAGGTGGTGGTTTTCTCCACACCGTCGACGCTGCCGATCTGGTCCAGCAACTGATCAAGCTGCTCCGGCGAATCGGTGCGCAGCCAGGCCACGTAATCGAACTCACCACTCACCGCGCACAACTGCTGCACCTGGGCCATGGCACTCAACCTGCGCAGCACCTCCTTGCCCGAGCGCGCCTGCACGGTGATCCCTACGTACGCTTGCAAACCGCCATCGACCACACGCTGCCCGAGGCGCACGCCATACCCTGTGATCACCTGGGTTTTTCCAGCCGCGCCAGGCGCGACGTTACCGTGGTACGCGCAATGCCCAACTGCCGGGCGAGCATGGCCACGCTTTCGCGGGCGTTGATCTGCAGGGCGGCGATCAGTTGGCGGTCGATTTCATCAAGGACGGGCAAGGGCAGGGCTCCAGTGCTGGCGGCAATGGGGGCGTATGTTACAGGCTTCCAGACACACAAATGCCGCGCAATGCGCGGCATTTTAAGTTGGTGGGCCCACACGGACTTGAACCGTGGACCAAAGGATTATGAGTCCTCTGCTCTGACCAACTGAGCTATAGGCCCTTGTAACAGGTCGCGGATTATAACGATGGTTTCCCCGCTGTGCTATCCGAAAAATCCTCAATGCTTATACGAAGAAACGTCGCTGCAAAAAGCTCCGGCGGTAGCGGCAGGCTGACGATGTAACCCTGCATCTGTTCACAGCCTTCGGCGGTGAGGAATGCTTGTTGCGCGGCGTTCTCCACGCCTTCGGCGATGATGGTGAATTGCATGCTTTGGCCCAAGGCGATGATTGCGCGCACGATGGCGGCGTCGTGGGGGTCGTCGGGCAGGCCGCGGACGAAGGATTGGTCGATTTTGAGGAAATCCAGCGGCAGGCGCTTGAGGTAGCTGAGGGATGAATAGCCGGTGCCGAAATCATCGATCGCCAGTTGTACGCCCAGGCGTTTGAGTTGGTGCAACACTTCCAGCGCTTCTTCGGCCTGGCTCATGATGAAGTTTTCGGTGATTTCCAGTTGCAGGCAGCCGGGGTCGAGGTCGTAGTCGTGTAATAGCTGTTCGACGCGAGCCAGCAACCCGGGGTGGCGTAGTTGCGCGCCGGCCAGGTTGACCGACAGCGGGCCGAAGTCATCGAAGGTGGTTTGCCAGGCGTGCATTTGTCGACAGGCCTGTTCCAGTACCCAGTCGCCAATCTGCAGGATCATGCCGTTCTCTTCGGCCAGGGCAATGAAGTGTTCGGGGGGCACGTCGCCAAAGGTGGGGTGGCGCCAGCGGATCAGCGCTTCGGCGCCGATCAGTTCCTGGGTCTTGAGGCTCAGTTTGGGCTGGAAAAACAGGCTCAGCTCGTTGCGTTCGATGGCGCGGCGCAGTTCATGTTCAAGTGCCACGCGTTCGTTGGCCTGGGCGGTCAGGTCGCGGGTATAGCTTTCGACCCGGTTACGCCCCTTGGCCTTGGAGCGGTACATGGCGGCGTCGGCGTTTTTGACCAGGGTGGCTACGTCGGTGCCGTCCTCGGGGTACAGGCTGGTGCCGATACTGGCGCTGATAAAAAACTCGTGTTCGCCGGCCTGGAAGGGTGGGGTGAAGCAGGCCAGCAGTTTATTCGCCAGGTGCTGGGCGTCGCTGGCGTGTTGCAGGCCGGGGAGCAGGATGATGAATTCGTCGCCACCGAGGCGCGCGACGGTGTCGATATCGCGCAGCTGCTCCTTGAGGCGAACGGCAATGTCTTTGAGCAGCAGGTCGCCAATCGGATGGCCCAGGCTGTCATTGATGTGTTTGAAACGGTCCAGGTCGAGAAACAGCACGGCGCCTTGTTTGCCGGTTTCCTGATGGCCATTTAGGGCGGCCTGCAAGCGGCTTTCAAACAGCGTGCGGTTGGGCAGGCCCGTGAGTGGGTCGTGGTGGGCCTGGTAGTCGAGCCGCGCCTGGGCCAGCTTGAGGCTGGAGATGTCGGCAAACACGGCGACGAAGTGCGTGATCATCTGGTCGCGGTTGCGTACGGCGCTGATGGTCAGCCAGCTGGGGTACAGCTCGCCGTTCTTGCGCCGGTTGGAAATCTCGCCCTGCCAGTGGCCCTGGGCCGTCAGTTGGTGCCACATGGCCGCATAGAACGCGCTGTCATGCAGGCCGGAGGCAAGCAGGCGCGGCGTATTGCCGAGGGCTTCGGCTTCGCTGTAGCCGGTGATTTCGCTGAAGGCACGGTTGACGGCGCTGATGTGCTGCCGGGTGTCGGTGATCAATACACCTTCGGCAGTGCTTTCGAATACGGTCGCGGCCTGTTGCAGTTTTTCCTGCATCAGTTGGCGTTCGGTGATGTCGCGGGCGATGGTCAGCATGCAGTCCTCACCGGCGATCGGCAGGGGGCGGCTGGACACTTCACACAGCCGTATCTGCCCGTCGCTGCGGCGTATATGGCAGATGAAATCCCGTACAAAGCCATCCCGGTGCATCAGTTCGAGCATGTGCTTGCGTTCGTTGAGGTCGACCCAGATGCCCAGGTCCAGGGTCGACTGGTCGAGGGACGCCGCGCTGTTGAAGCCAGTGATGCGGCTGAAGCCATCGTTGACTTCAATCAGCAGGCCATCACGCTGTCGGCTTAGCAACAAGCCGTCAGGGGAGGCATGGAAGGCTTTGGCGAATTTCTCTTCGGAGGTTTGCAGTTGTTGCTGGGTTTCCTTCAGTTGGGTGATGTCGCGCACCACCACCACCAGGGCTTCGGTGGTGTCGAGCTGAAAGGGCTCGGCCGAGAGCAACCCGGTAAACGCCTGGCCGTTACTGCGCAGGAACGGCATTTCCAGGTTGCGAATGCTGGTGGTCTGCACCCGTTTCAACAGGTCGGGGCCGATGCCCGGAAGGCCCCAGATATTCAGCGCGGTCGCGGTTTTGCCGACCACCTCTTCGGCGCTGAGGCCAACCTGGTCCTCGAACGCCTTGTTAACCTCCAGCAGGCAGCCGTCGGATAGCCGTGCGATCACCAGAATGTCGGGGCACTGCTGGAACACCGAGGCAAACTTCTGCTCGGACAGCTGCAGTGCTTCTTCGGTGCGCTTGGCTTCGCTGATGTCGATCATCAAGCCGCGCAGCACGGGCTCATGCCCGTGTTCGATCAGGCTGACAATGTCGCGCACCCACAGGCAGCGGCCGTCGGCGGTGATCACGCGGTAATCGATGCTGTGATCGCGGTTGGCGCGGGTTTCGCGGTAGCAATAGGCTTCGGTGCGTGTCAGGTCGGCGGGGTGAATAATGTTGCGCCAGAAGCCTGGGATCAGCCAATGCGCCCGCGGGTATCCGAGCAACTCCTCGGCATGCGGTGACACGTAGCTGTAGGTAAAGTCGCTAATGCTGGCTTCCCAGGCGATGGCGGACAGGCTCTCCACCAGGCCGCGATAGTGGTATTCGCTGCTGCGCAGTTCCTGTTCGAGGGCAACCCTGCGGGAAATTTCCGAGCTGAGGCGGCGATTGATCCGAATTACGATGGCTAAAACGGTGCTGAGTAACAGCACTGCGGGCAGGCCGTACATCAGCAAGTCTGTCCAGAATGTACGGTGATCGGTAAAGCTGCCGACCCAATGTTGCTGGATGGCCTCGGTTTCCTGCGGGCTGAGGTCGGCCAGCACCTTGTCCAGAATGCCGACCAGCATCTTGTCGTCACGCGGCACGCCCATCGCCAATTGATAGCGATAGGGTGTCTCGCCACTGACGTACAGGCCGTCGAGCTTGAGTTCGCGCAGGCTCCAGACGCTGGACGCCAAGTCGCTGACTACGGCATCCACTTCGCCGGTGGCCAGGGCTTGCAGTGTGGAGCTGACGTTGGGCAGGGCCACCAGGTTGAGGTCCGGGTGGTGGGTGCGCAGCAGCTCATGAGGTGCGTAGTTTTCCACCACGGCAATCTTCAACCCGTAAAGGTCCTTGAGATTACGCGGCCGTGCGCCGCCTTCGTGGGCCAGAATCACCATTGGGAAGTCGATATAAGGCCGGGTGAAGGCCAGGTAATTCTGGCGTTCTGGGGTCGACATGATGCTGGGGATAAGGTCCAGCTGGTTGCTTCGTGCCATTTCCAGCACGGCGCCCCAGCTTGGCGGTTCGATCAGCTTGACCCTGACGCCCAGGCGGTCCTGGATCAGGCGCACGTAATCCGCCGACAAGCCCTGGTAGCGGCCATTTTCATCACGGTATTCGAAGGGTGGCCAAGAGGCGTCCACCCCCAGGCGCAGCTCCTGATGGTCCGCCAGCCAGCCACGCTCATCATCAGTAAGAGTCAACGCGCCAGCCGTTGCGGTCCAGGTCAGCAGCGACAGCAGCAACACAGTCGGCAATCTGGGCATAACGGTCTCGTTATGGCACGGGGAATGTTTCGAGTGTAGACGGGCATTTCGGGGGAGGGGGTGTTGCGAAGGGCTTTATCGATACAAAACAAAACCCCCGGCCTGGGCCGGGGGTTCTGGTATCACTCGTCGAGGAAGGAGCGCAGATGCTCGCTTCGCGTCGGGTGGCGCAACTTGCGCAACGCCTTGGCTTCGATCTGACGGATCCGCTCGCGGGTCACGTCAAACTGCTTACCGACTTCCTCAAGGGTGTGGTCGGTATTCATGTCGATGCCGAAACGCATACGCAGTACCTTGGCTTCACGGGCAGTGAGGCCGGACAGTACGTCGCGAGTCGCTTCTTTCAAGCTCTCAACAGTGGCCACATCGATTGGCGACTGCATGGTCGAGTCTTCGATGAAGTCACCCAGATGGGAGTCTTCGTCATCACCAATCGGCGTTTCCATGGAGATCGGCTCTTTAGCGATCTTCAATACCTTGCGGATTTTATCCTCAGGCATTTCCATGCGTTCGCCCAGCTCTTCCGGCGTCGGTTCACGACCCATTTCCTGCAACATCTGCCGGGAAATACGGTTGAGCTTGTTGATGGTCTCGATCATGTGCACCGGAATACGGATGGTGCGGGCCTGGTCGGCGATCGAGCGAGTGATCGCTTGACGGATCCACCAGGTGGCATAAGTCGAGAACTTGTAACCACGACGGTATTCGAACTTGTCCACCGCCTTCATCAAGCCGATGTTGCCTTCCTGGATCAGATCGAGGAACTGCAGGCCACGGTTGGTGTACTTCTTGGCGATGGAGATCACCAGACGCAAGTTCGCTTCAACCATCTCTTTCTTCGCACGGCGGGCCTTGGCCTCACCGATCGACATGCGACGGTTGATGTCCTTGATCTCGGCAATCGTCAGGCCGGTTTCGGTCTCAAGCGCGGTCAGCTTCTGCTGGCAACGGATGATGTCCGGTTGCAGGCGACCAATGGCTTCGGCGTATTTCGCCTTGCCCTTGGCCAATGCGTCGGTCCAGCTTTCGTCAACTTCGTTGCCCGGGAACTGGCGCAGGAAGTCGGTACGCGGCATGCGCGCATCACGGACGCAGAGCTGCATGATTGCACGCTCTTGGGCACGCAGACGCTCAAGGGCACTGCGAACACGCTCAACCAAGCCTTCGAATTGCTTCGGAACCAGCTTGATTGGCATGAACAGCTCAGCCAGGGCCAACAGTTCGGCGATTGCCTGCTTGTTGCCACGACCGTGCTTTTTCAGGGCCTTGCGGGTGATTTCCATTTGATCGGAAACCGCGCCGAAACGCTGGGCCGCGATGATCGGGTCTGGACCGCTTTCGACTTCATCTTCGTCGTCACTGCTGGCTTCGGCGTCGTCGTCTTCGGCGTCGTCGTCCGCTTTCGCGGCTTTCGCATCGACAGGCGGCGGTACTTCGGCAGCAGGCGGCGCAATGCCATCGTCCGGGTCGATATAACCGCTCAGGACGTCGGACAGGCGGCCACCTTCGGTGGTGACGCGAGTGTACTCGGAGAGAATGTGGTCAACCGTGCCAGGGAAGTGCGCGATTGCGCCCATCACTTCACGGATACCCTCTTCAATACGCTTGGCGATTTCGATTTCGCCTTCACGCGTCAGCAACTCGACGGTACCCATTTCACGCATATACATGCGCACAGGGTCAGTCGTGCGACCGATGTCGGTCTCCACCGCTGCCAGCGCGGCAGCTGCTTCTTCAGCGGCTGCCTCGTCGGTATCGGCGTCGGCCAACATAAGGGCGTCCGCATCCGGAGCACTCTCGTGTACGGGGATCCCCATGTCATTAATCATGCGGATGATGTCTTCCACCTGCTCTGGATCTGAAATATCCTCAGGCAGGTGATCGTTGACCTCTGCGTAAGTCAGATACTTCTGCTCACGACCAAGGGTGATCAACTCTTTGATACGAGACTGCTGTTGCGCTTTTCCGGACATAACACCCTATCCACTGAAGGTCTTGGCGGGCAAAAAACAAGCCGAGGATTATACCCGAGCTATGACCTCACACGCCAGCTGAGGTCGGGTTTGATGCGGAAACATTCTGTTTTAAGAGGTCGCGCATCTGTTTTGCTATCTGAATTTGCTCTTCAGCCGATAATCCCGGCTGTCTTGCTCTCTTGATGAGTTCATCGAGGGTCTGCGTGTGCTGACCCGCGGATAACCTAGTAATGGTGTCTAAAAACTGTTGTTCAAGGTTATCGCCGTCAATTAGCCACTCCTTTTCCGCGAGTGCTTTCAATAAGCGGCCTTGTTCGGTGCCATGCCAACGAGCCATCAGCTGAATGGAGTTTAGCTTAGGATTTTTCTGCACGGCTTCGATCAGGGCAATCAGCACCTGAGCGTAGGTGTTGCTTTCGTTGGCAAAATGCTCAGCGCTTTCAACCTTGCCCGCCAATTGCGGGTGGTGGATGAGCGTGCGCAGGGCGATCAGCGTCGGAGCCTCCACAGCAACCGGAGTGCGCGGGGCGTAAGCCTCATCGCGATCACCGCGTTTGCCGTTCTTGCTCCAGGGTTTCTTGTCCCATTTCTTGCCACCGGCCCCCGGTTTCTTCGGCGTCCAGTCCTGCTGGGGCGCAAAGGCGTCCTGCGGTTGGTGGAAGTCGGAATAGTCCGGCATGGCGTCGTAATCCATGCCCGGGTCGTAGGCGGGTGGCGCATCCTGCGGCGCGCTGTGCACCAGCTGGCTGACGGCTTCACCGCTCAAACCGGTGATTTCCAGCAGGCGCATGCGCATCAGCGACTTCAGGTTCGCGCCTGGGACTTTGTCGATCAGCGGCGCGGCGAGGGTGGCCATGTGGGCCTTGCCTTCGAGGGAGCGCGGGTCGGCTTCTTCAGTCAGTTGCTGGAAGAAATAGTCCGCCAGCGGCTGCGCATGTTGATTGATGCGCGCACGGAACGCGTCGGTGCCTTCGGAGCGGACCAAGGTGTCCGGGTCTTCGCCCTCGGGCAGGAACAGAAAGCGTGCACGACGCCCGTCCTGCAGGCTCGACAGCGTGGCCTCGAGCGCACGCCAGGCGGCGTTGCGGCCGGCCTGGTCGCCGTCGAAGCAGAACAGCACGCTGGGCACTACGCGAAACAGGCGCTTCATGTGTTCTTCGCTGGTCGCGGTGCCCAGCGTGGCCACGGCGTTGCGCAGGCCTTGTTGGGCCAGGGCGATCACGTCCATATAGCCTTCAACCACGATAATTTCATCGAGGTTGCGATTGTTCTTGCGCGCCTCGAACAGCCCGTAAAGCTCCTGGCCCTTATGGAATACCGGGGTTTCCGGGGAGTTCAGGTACTTGGGCTTGTCGTCACCCAGCACGCGGCCACCGAACGCGATGATGCGCCCACGGCTGTCGCGGATCGGGAACATCACGCGGTCGCGGAAACGGTCATAGCGTTTGCCAGTCTCGGCGTTTTCCACCAGCAGGCCGGCATCGATCATGGCTTTTTGCTGCAGGGTGTCGCTGCTCAAGTGCTTGTAGAGGTTGTCCCAGCCTGGTGGGGCGAAACCGAGGCCGAAGTCACGGGCGATTTCACCCGTCAGGCCGCGACCCTTGAGGTAGTCGACGGCGGCCTTGCGCTGCGGATGGCTTTTAAGCGCCTGGCGATAGAAGTCGGCAGCGGCCGTCAGCAGCGGGTACAGCGGCGAATCGGTGGGTTGCCGCGGTTTGTGCGGGCGGCCACTTTCTTCGCGGGGGATTTCCATGCCGGCGGCTTTGGCCAGTTCCTCGACTGCCTGGGGGAAGTCCAGGTTGTCGTGGTCCATGATGAAGCCGAGGGCATTGCCGCCTGCGCCGCAGCCGAAGCAGTAGTAGAACTGCTTGTCGGGGCTGACGCTGAACGAGGGCGTTTTTTCTTTGTGAAACGGGCAGCAGGCGGTGTAGTTCTTGCCAGCCTTTTTCATTTGCAGGCGCGAGCTGACAACATCGACGATGTCGGTGCGGTTCAGAAGGTCGTCAATAAAGCTCTGGGGAATTAGCCCGGCCATGGCGTTCTCGTCATCACTGCGTGTAAATGAGGGCCCGTGAAGTGTTCAAGCGCACGTATCGAGTGCTCGAGCATCTAGCGTCTGCATGGGGTGTACGGAAGTGTATCTGCCGAATATTCACTGACGTTAGTTTCTAATCAGTCATCGGTGTAGAAATGTTGCCCCGGCGTCCGGTCTTGGCCAATGGCGGGCCTCGGAAACGCCTCGTTGGGCACAGTCGACACAGTGGGTCGCCTGTTTACAGAATGAGTGTGCTCGTCAGTAGCCTTGTTAGGCTCGTCAGAAGAGACGCGCACCGCTGGCAAAAAGCCAGTCCTGACGTGTAAAGCAGTTGTCTCGGTCGCGTGTGCGGCGTCGACGGTGAAGCATCAAGCGATATCCGCAAATGCCAACAGCCCGGCTGAGGGCCGGGCTTGGCAGAAGCTTGCTACGTAAGTCTGTGTATTAGTACAGACGAACGGCGCGGCGCTGTTCGCGCTGAACTTTCTTGGCGTGACGCTTAACAGCGGCTGCTGCTTTGCGCTTACGCTCAGAAGTTGGCTTCTCATAAAATTCGCGGCTACGAACTTCAGCCAGAACACCGGCTTTTTCGCAGGAGCGCTTGAAACGACGCAGAGCTACGTCGAAGGGTTCGTTCTCTTTTACTTTGACGGCTGGCATCCAGAGCTACCTTCTTTCATTACCGGGAATCAACGTTCTCGTCGCAAAAAATTCGCGGCTGAGGTCGTCGGTTTTTAAGGGTTGCGGATGTTAACCCCTCATTGCCCGGAATGCAAAGCCTCTGATCGAAAACCGCTAGTCGGGAGGGGGAGTGGCGACTATTATGCGCGCCTTCGAATTCAGCCTCTACAAGGCGCAAACCCATGCTAGTACTGGGACTTGAAACCTCCTGCGACGAAACCGGTGTCGCACTTTACGACAGTGAACGCGGGCTTCTGGCCGATGCACTGTTCAGTCAGATCGACCTGCACCGCGCCTATGGCGGCGTGGTGCCGGAGCTGGCCAGCCGTGATCACGTCAAGCGCATGCTGCCGTTGATTCGCCAGGTGCTGGACGAGGCCGGCTGCGTGCCGACCGAGATCGACGCGATTGCCTACACCGCGGGCCCCGGATTGGTCGGAGCCCTGCTGGTTGGGGCCTCTTGCGCCCAGGCGCTGGCGTTTGCCTGGGGCATTCCGGCCCTGGGTGTGCACCATATGGAAGGCCATTTACTGGCGCCGATGCTGGAAAAAACACCGCCGCAGTTCCCGTTCGTCGCTTTGTTGGTTTCGGGTGGGCATACGCAGCTGGTTCAGGTCGATGGGATTGGCCAATACACGCTGTTGGGCGAGTCCCTGGACGATGCCGCCGGTGAAGCATTCGACAAGACCGCGAAGATGATGGGCCTCAATTATCCGGGTGGCCCGGAAATCGCGCGTCTGGCCGAAAAAGGCGTGCCGGGCCGTTACACCTTTCCGCGTCCGATGTGTGATCGCCCTGGCCTGATGTTCAGCTTCAGCGGCTTGAAAACCTCCGCGCTGAACACCTGGCAGCAGAGCGTCAGCGCCGGGGACGACAGTGAGCAAGCCCGTTGCGACATCGCACTGGCGTTCCAGCAGGCCGTGGTGGAGACTTTGACCATCAAGTGCAAGCGCGCCCTGAAGCAGGCGGGCATGCAGCGTCTGGTGATCGCTGGCGGCGTCAGCGCCAATAAGGCGTTGCGTGTTTCGCTGGAGAAAATGCTCGGCGACATGCGCGGCGATGTGTTCTACGCCCGCCCGGAGTTCTGCACCGACAACGGCGCGATGATCGCTTACGCCGGTTGCCAGCGCCTGCAGGCCGGGCAGCATGAAAGCCTGGCGATCAGCGTACAGGCGCGCTGGCCGATGGAGCAGTTGTCACCGTTGTAGGCCGTAACGTGAGCCGGGCTCATCGCGGGTATTTAAAAATGCCGTTCGCGCCCGGCAAACAGGTCGCGTAAATTGCCCCGGTGGCGCCAGACGATCAGCAGTGTCAGCACGCTCATCGGCAGCAACGCCGCCGGTTCCTGCCAGGCCAGCAACGGCAGGGTGAGCGGGGTGGCGATCAATGCGGCCAGCGAGCTGGTGCGGGTCAGGTAGAACGTGAGCAGCCAGGCAAGTACGGCCAGCAATGCTGCCGGAGGGTAGATCCCCAGCAGCATGCCGGCCGCCGTGGCAACACCCTTGCCGCCGCGAAAGCGGAAATACAGTGGAAACAGATGGCCCAGGACGGCGCACACGCCCACCCAAGCCTGCTGTTGGAGGGTAAGGCCGGCGAGGCTGGCGATCAGCACGGGCAACAGGCCCTTGCAGACGTCGCCCAGCAGCGTCAGTACGGCGAGCTTTTTGCCGGCCAGGCGCAACATATTGGTGGCGCCGGCATTGCCGGAGCCACTCATTCGCGGGTCGGGGTTTCCCGTCAGGCGGCTGAGCAAAATGGCGAAGGACAGCGAGCCGAGCAGGTAGGCGAGAATCGCCAGTGACCAAAACATGCTAACTATTCCGGGCGAGGACGCCCTGATTCTAACGGGGCATCGCGCCCTTGTCGTGCTGCGGAGAAGAGCTTGGACAGAGTGTTTATCGAAGGCCTGGAAGTCGACACCGTGATCGGGGCCTACGACTGGGAGCGCGGCATCAAGCAATGCCTGCGCCTGGACCTGAGCTTCGCCTGGGATAACCGCCCGGCCGCCGCCGGTGACGACCTGACCCTGGCGCTGGATTACGCCAGCGTATCCGCACGTATCCAGGCTTTCGCCGAGCAATCCCAGTACCAACTGGTGGAAACCTTCGCCGAGCGCCTGGCCGCAGTGCTGATGAGTGAATTCCAGATTCCCTGGCTGCACCTCAAGCTGACCAAGCCGGGGCCGTGCCGGCTGCCAAAGGCGTGGGCGTGGAGATAGAGCGCGGATGTCGCTAACTCAGGTTTACCTTGGTCTTGGCAGCAATATCGAGCGCGAAACGCATTTGCGCGCCGGCCTGGATGCGCTCGCGAGCTTTTTGACCGATGTGCGCTGCTCGCCGGTCTTCGAAAGCCAGCCGGTGGGGATCAAGAGCGGGCCGTTCTTCAATCTTGTGGTGTCGGCCTATACCGAGCTGCCATTGATGGAGCTGGATCGCCGGTTGAAATTCATCGAGGCCGACAATGGCCGCTATGCGCCGGACCGCAAGGGGCTGCCGCTGGATATCGATGTGCTGCTGTATGGCGACCTGGTGGGCAATTTCGATGGTTTGGTTCTGCCGCGTGCGGAAATCCTGAAGAACGCGTTTGTGCTGTGGCCGCTGTCGTTGATGGCGCCGGATCGCGTGCACCCGGAGGTGGGCAAGACGCTGGCCGAGCTGTGGCGCGATGCACAGATCGACCAGGTGCTGGCGCCTGTCGGCTTCGAGTGGCAGGGCCTGCAACTCACTCCGACGAATCTCCTGTAACTGCGAATGCTCCCTCGCCACAAAAAGCGGGTATCTAGCTGATGTGGTGTTCTTTGTATGCCTTCAGCGCTTTGAGCCGTTCACGCTTCAGCGCCTCACCCAGCTCAGGGCCCTTGAAGCCTTTCTCCAGAAGCGGCGCCACGGGCACCTCGCGAGCCGCTTTCGCCGCCCCACGCAAATAATCCGCCTGTGGATAACTTCTTTGCTCCAGACCCTTGCGGCCTCGGGCGTCCATCTCGCAGGCGACAACGAACTCTTCAAAGCGCTGCGGCCTACGATACACGTCAAAACTCTGCAGCAACTCCAGCAATGTCGAGGCTTTCAGCTCCAGGGCGCGGTGGCCATGGGTGTGATACTGGCCGACCAGCAGCGCCAATTCCTGGCAATCCTTGGGCACCTTGAAGCGTTCATTCACCGCCTTGATCAGCTTCAGGCCCCGGTGTTCGTGGGCAATATGCTGCGGCAACTTATCCACAGGTGTCAGGCCCTTGCCCAGATCATGCAGCAGGCAAGCCCAACGCACAGTCAGCGGCTGTTTATGCAGGGCGGCCTGTTCCAGCACGCTCAAGGTGTGCACGCCGGTATCGATTTCGGGGTGATGGGCTTCGGGCTGCGGCACGCCGAACAGCGCGTCCACTTCCGGTATCAAGGTTTTAAGAGCGTCGCAGTCGCGCAGGACCTGGATAAACACCTGAGGCTGATCTTCCATCAGGGCTCGCGAGATTTCTTTCCAGCTGCGCTCGGGCGTCAGGGCCTCCAGTTCACCGGAGTCGCTGAGCTGGCGCATCAGTTCGAGTGTCTCGGGGGCTACCCTAAAACCAAGGTACGCGTAGCGCGCAGCAAAGCGCGCAACACGCAGCACACGCAGCGGATCTTCGGCGAACGCCGGGGAAACGTGGCGCAGAATGCGCGATTCCAGATCTTGCTGTCCGTGGTAGGGGTCGGTCAGGTTACCGTGATCGTCTTCCGCCATGGCATTGATGGTCAGGTCGCGCCGGATCAGGTCCTCTTCCAGGGTGACCTCGGGGCTGGCATGAAACACAAAGCCGCCGTAACCCCGGCCGCTCTTGCGCTCGGTGCGGGCGAGGGCGTATTCGTCGCCGTTTTTCGGGTCCAGGAATACCGGGAAGTCAGCACCCACCGGCTTGTAGCCTTTGGCGAGCATCTCTTCGGTCGTTGCGCCGACGACAACACGGTCGATATCGGTGACCTGGATGCCCAGCAGGCGGTCACGTACGGCGCCGCCGACTGTGTAGATTTTCATGAAAAAGCCTCCATTAGCAGCACAGGATACCGCCTGTGCCTGGCCAATGGAGGCTTTGCTGTTTCAGAGGTGAACGACAGCCAGGTCCAGGCGGCCGTAGTCGCCGTCGTTGTGATCGCCGCGGGGCGGCACGTGGTGGGTCTTCATCACCTGATCGCCCTGCAGGGTTTCCAGGTGGATATCAAAACCCCATAGCCTATGCAGGTGCTTGAGTACCTCCTCAGTGGATTCGCCCAGGGGTTTGCGGTCATGTTGCTGGTGACGCAAGGTCAGCGAGCGGTCGCCGCGCACATCGATGCTGTAGATCTGCACGTTAGGCTCGCGGTTGCCCAGGTTGTACTGCGCCGCCAGGGTCTCACGGATGGTGCGGTAGCCGGGTTCATCGTGGATCGCCGGCACCACCAGGTCATCCTTGAGGTCATCATCGAGGATGCTGAACAGCTTGAGGTCGCGAATCACCTGGGGTGACAGGTACTGCAGGATAAAACTCTCATCCTTGAAGCTGCTCATGGCGAACTTGATGGTCGACAGCCAATCGCTGCCGGCGATTTCCGGGAACCAGCGGCGGTCTTCTTCGGTCGGGTGTTCGCACATGCGCCGGATGTCGCGGTACATGGCAAAGCCCAGCGCGTAAGGGTTGATGCCGCTGTAGTAGGGGCTGTCGAAGCCCGGCTGGAACACCACGCTGGTGTGGGAGGTGAGGAATTCCATCATGAAGCCGTCGGTGACCAGGCCCTCGTCGTACAGGTCATTCATCAGGGTGTAGTGCCAGAACGTCGCCCAGCCCTCGTTCATCACCTGGGTCTGACGCTGCGGGTAAAAATACTGGGCGATCTTACGCACAATGCGCACGATTTCGCGCTGCCACGGCTCCAGCAACGGTGCGTGTTTTTCCAGGAAATACAGGATGTTTTCCTGAGGTTCAGCGGGGAAGCGTGCATTGTCCTTGTCGCTGTTTTTGCCGGCGCGTTTGGGGATGGTGCGCCACAGGTCGTTGATCTGTTTCTGCAAATGCTCCTCGCGCTCCTTCTGGCGCAGGCGTTCTTCCTCGGCAGAAATCGGATACGGGCGTTTGTAGCGATCGACCCCGTAGTTCATCAGCGCGTGGCAGGAGTCGAGCAGGTCTTCCACGGCGTCGATGCCGTGGCGTTCCTCGCATTGCATGATGTACTGCTTGGCGAACACCAGGTAATCGATGATCGAGCTGGCGTCGGTCCAGGTACGGAACAGGTAATTGCCCTTGAAGAAGCTGTTATGCCCATAGCAGGCATGGGCCACTACCAGCGCCTGCATGCAGATGGTGTTTTCTTCCATCAGGTAGGCGATGCACGGGTCGGAGTTGATCACGATCTCGTAGGCCAGGCCCATCTGGCCGCGGGTGTAGGACTTTTCGGTGCTGAGGAAGTGCTTGCCGTAGGACCAATGGTGATAGCCCAGGGGCATGCCGACGGAGGCGTAGGCATCCATCATCTGTTCGGCGGTGATCACTTCGATCTGGTTGGGGTAGGTGTCTAGGGCATAACCCGCCGCGATACGGCTGATTTCCCGGTCATAGGCCTGGATCAGTTCAAAGGTCCATTCGGACCCGGTTGAGATGGGTTGGCGCTTAGTCTCTTTTTTGGCGGTCATGTCACTAACCTGCGCTGGAAGAGTTCACGGAAGACCGGGTAGATATCGCCGGCCGAGACCAGTTGCTGCTGGGCGAAAGTGTCGGCAAAGGCTTCGCCGATGCGCTCATATTCGAACCACAGGGCCTGGTGCTCACGGGGGGTGATTTCAACGTAAGTGTAGTACTGCACGAACGGCATGATCTGGTTGATCAGAATGTCGCGGCAGATCGGCGAGTCATCGTTCCAGTTGTCGCCGTCAGACGCCTGGGCCGCGTAGATATTCCATTCATTGGCCGGATAGCGCTCGGCCATGATCTCCTGCATCAGTTTCAACGCGCTGGACACGATGGTGCCGCCGGTTTCCCGCGAATAGAAAAACTCCTCTTCGTCCACTTCCCGGGCGCTGGTGTGATGGCGGATGAATACCACGTCGATCTTGTCGTAATTGCGCTTCAAAAACAGGTACAGCAGGATGAAGAAGCGCTTGGCGATGTCCTTGGTGGCCTGGGTCATGGAGCCGGAGACGTCCATCAGGCAGAACATCACGGCCTTGGAGCTGGGGTTGGGTTGCTTGACCAGCAGGTTGTATTTGAGGTCGAAAGTATCGAGGAACGGCACGCGGTGAATCCGTGCGCTGAGTTTCTCGATTTCGGCTTCTATTTGCTGGATATCACCGAAGTTATCCGGCTCTTCACGCTTCAAGCGCGCCAGCTCTTCCTTGGCTTCTTTCAATTTGGCGCGGCTGCTGCCGGACAGTGCGATGCGCCGGGCGTGGGCTGAGCGCAGTGTGCGGATGATGTTGATCCGCGACGGGTTGCCCTCGTTGCTGATCCCGGCGCGCACGGTCTTGAAGGTATCGGTGCCGGTCAGGTTGCGTTTGACCAGGTTGGGCAGTTCCAGGTCCTCGAACATGAACTCGAGGAATTCTTCCTGGGTGATCTGGAACACGAACTCATCCATGCCTTCGCCGGAGTTGCCGGCCTTGCCTGGGCCTTTGCCGCCACCCCCACCCTGGGGGCGCTGGATATGTTCGCCGGTGGTGAATTCCTTGTTGCCCGGGTGCACAACGGTCTGTTTGCCGCCCCGGCCGTGGTGCAGCACCGGTTCGTCGATGTCGCGTCCGGGAATGCTGATTTGCTCGCCATGCTCCATGTCAGTGATGGAGCGGCGGCTGACGGCCTCTTCAACGGCCTTTTTGATGTGGTCACGGTAACGCCGCAGGAAACGCTGGCGGTTTACCGTGCTCTTGTTCTTGCCATTGAGGCGTCGGTCGATCACATAGCTCATAGGCCCCTCCGGGGAGCTTCAAGTCGTAAGCTGCAAACTGCAAGAAAGAGCCCGTACGTGCCGGGCTCAGTGGCTCTTCTCTTGCGGCTTGAAGCTAGAAGCTTGCAGCTGCTTCTCTCACTGCGATTTACGAACCCGCAGATACCACTCGGAGAGCAGCCGTACCTGTTTGTCGGTGTAGCCACGCTCGACCATTCGTGTGACGAAGTCGTTGTGTTTTTGCTGATCCTCCTTGCTGGCCTTGGCATTGAAGCTGATGACCGGCAGCAGATCCTCGGTGTTGGAGAACATTTTCTTCTCGATGACCACCCGCAGCTTCTCGTAGCTGAGCCAGGTAGGGTTCTTGCCGTTGTTGTTGGCGCGGGCACGCAGTACGAAGTTGACGATTTCGTTGCGGAAATCCTTCGGATTGCTGATGCCGGCGGGTTTTTCGATTTTCTCCAGTTCCTCGTTGAGGGCCACGCGGTTGAGGATCTCGCCGGTTTCCGGGTCGCGGTATTCCTGGTCCTGAATCCAGAAGTCGGCGTACAGCACGTAGCGGTCGAAGATGTTCTGGCCGTACTCGCTGTAGGACTCCAGGTAAGCGGTCTGGATTTCCTTGCCGATAAACTCGATGTAGCGCGGTGCCAGGTATTCCTTGAGGAAGCGCAGGTAGCGTTCGCGGGTTTCGGCCTGGAATTGTTCCTGTTCGATCTGCTGTTCCAGCACATAGAGCAAGTGCACCGGGTTGGCGGCGATTTCGTGCGGGTCGAAGTTGAAGACCTTGGACAGGATCTTGAACGCGAACCGAGTGGACAGGCCGTTCATGCCCTCATCCACACCCGCGGTGTCGCGGTATTCCTGGATCGACTTGGCCTTGGGGTCGGTGTCCTTGAGGTTTTCGCCGTCGTACACCCGCATTTTCGAATAGATATTCGAGTTCTCCGGTTCCTTGAGGCGCGACAGCACAGTGAACTGGGCGAGCATCTTCAGGGTGTCGGGTGCGCAATGGGCCTTGGCCAGGGAGCTGTTGAACAGCAGCTTGTCGTAGATCTTGATCTCGTCGCTGACCCGCAGGCAGTACGGGACCTTGACGATGTAGATCCGGTCGATGAAGGCTTCGTTGTTCTTGTTGTTGCGGAAGGTGTGCCATTCCGATTCGTTGGAGTGGGCCAGCAGAATCCCGGTAAACGGAATCGCGCCCAAGCCTTCGGTACTGTTGTAGTTGCCTTCCTGGGTGGCGGTCAGCAGCGGGTGCAGCACCTTGATTGGGGCCTTGAACATCTCGACGAATTCCATCAGGCCCTGGTTGGCCCGGCACAGTGCGCCTGAGTAGCTATAGGCGTCGGCGTCGTTTTGCGGGAATTCTTCCAGTTTGCGGATATCGACCTTGCCCACCAATGCCGAAATATCCTGGTTGTTCTCATCCCCCGGTTCGGTTTTGGCCACGCCGATCTGGTTGAGGATCGACGGATAGAGTTTCACCACGCGGAATTGGCTGATATCACCGCCGAACTCGGCCAGGCGCTTGGTGGCCCAGGGCGACATGATGGTATTGAGGTAGCGCCGTGGGATGCCGAAATCTTCTTCGAGAATCGCGCCATCTTCCGTGGCGTTGAACAGGCCCAGGGGCGACTCGAAGACCGGTGAGCCCTTGATGGCGTAGAAGGGCACTTTCTCGATCAGCTGTTTGAGTTTTTCAGCCAGGGACGATTTACCGCCGCCGACGGGGCCGAGCAGGTAGAGGATCTGTTTCTTCTCTTCCAGGCCCTGAGCGGCATGGCGGAAGTAGGAGACGATCTGGTCAATGCATTCTTCCATTCCGTGGAAGTCTTCAAAGGCCGGGTAGCGGCGGATCACCTTGTTGGAGAAGATTCGCGACAGCCGCGAATTATTCGCGGTTTCCACCAGCTCCGGCTCGCCAATTGCCAAGAGCAGGCGTTCGGCAGCAGATGCGTAGGTGCTTCGATCCTGTTTGCACAGCTCGAGATACTCTTGCAGCGTGAGTTCTTCCTGCTGTGTGGATGCGAAGCGTTGTTGGAAGTGGCTAAAAATACTCATGACGTCGTCACCTCGCTCGATACGTGGAGCCGACGCCGGATCAATCAGTCGATGCTGGCAGACATTGACGAACGCCAATGGCCGTTTTCCCCCCAGAACACCCTGAAACGCTACCGATGACCCGCACGCCGGTGTACCGGCTCTCCCCTGATTCGGATGGCCTGCGCTTAAGGATAGTCGGAATCGGGGAGGTCAAGGCGCAAGAGGCGATTACTTTGCCCGCGCCGTTCGTCAGAAACGGCGCGAGCCCAAGCGTCACGCGGGGTAGCGGGGTGTGAAAAAATTATTGCGAATCGTCCGAGGCGATTTCTGCAGGATACGTCGCACGCCACAGCTCAAAGCCACCATCCAGGCTATAGACGTCCGAGAACCCCTGGCTGATCAGATAGGCCGCCGCGCTCTGGCTGGAATTGCCGTGGTAGCAGGCCACGATCACCGGCGCATCGAGGTCGGCAGCGCGGATGAAGTCGGCAATGTTGGTGTTGTCCAAATGCTGTGCGCCGCTGATGTGGGCCGCGGCATAGGTTGGCTGGTCGCGGATGTCGACCACCACGGCGCCTTGTTCGCGCAGGGCCTGGGCTTGTTCGGGGGGGATACGTTTGAATTCGCTCATGGCGGGCTCCTATGGCTTGGCTGCCGGCTGTGTCGTGGAAAGGGGCGGTTCGCACTGGCAGCTTACGCGCTCGCCGGTGTCGATATTCATCAGGGTCATGGCGCCGCCCCACACGCAACCGGTGTCGAGGGCGAACACGCCGGGTTCGTCGCACTTGCCTTCGAGGGCCGCCCAGTGGCCGAAGATGATCTTCGTGTCACGGGCCTTGCGCTCCTTGTGGGCGAACCAGGGTTTGTAGCCGGGCAGCGCGGTGTCGGCGCCTTCCTTGCTCTTGAGGTCGAGCTTGCCCTCGGCGGTGCAAAAGCGCATGCGGGTGAAGTAGTTGGTGATCACCCGCAGGCGCGCGACACCGGTGAGGTCGTTGTCCCACTTCACCGGCTCGTTGCCATACATGCCGTCGAGGTAGGCGGTGTACAGGTTGTCATCGGCCAGGGCGGTTTCGACTTCGGCGGCGCACTTGAGGGCTTTTTTCAGTGTCCACTGCGGCGGGATGCCCGCATGGACCAAGGCCATGTTGCGGCCTTCGTCGTAATGCATGAGCTTTTGGCGGCGCAGCCAGTCCAGCAGCTCGGTGCGGTCTGGCGCTTCAAGGATTTCGCGCAGGGTGTCGCCCTTTTTCAGGCGCTCAATGTTCTTGCTGACTGCCAGCAGGTGCAGGTCGTGGTTGCCCAGCACGCACACCAGCGAGTCGCGCAGGCTATAGAGGTAGCGCAGGGTCTCCAGGGAGGCGGGGCCACGGTTGACCAGGTCACCGACCAGCCACAGGCGATCGCTCGCCGGGTTGAAGGCAACGCGTTCCAGCAGACACTTGAGGGGTTCCAGGCAGCCTTGCAGGTCACCGACCGCGTAGGTCGCCATCAGTGCAGGGCTCCGGGCACCGCCAGGCGGAAGGGCGCAATGATGGCGTCGAACAACTGACCATCGGTGGCTTTCATCTGATAGGAGCCTTGCATGGTGCCGACCTTGGAGGTCATGACCGTGCCGCTGCTGTAGGTATGGCTGGCGCCGATGTCGATCAAGGGCTGCTGGCCGACCACGCCGGCGCCGCGAACTTCCTCGACCTGACCGTCACCGTCGGTGATCACCCAGTGGCGTGAGAGCAGCTTGGCCGGGACCAGCCCGTTGTTTTTCACCGTGATGGTGTAGGCAAAGGCGAAGCGGTTTTGTTCAGGTTGCGATTGGTCCGCCAGGAAGCGGGTCACGACGCTGACGTCGATCTGGTAGCGAGGATCGGACATGCAAGAGGCCTTAAAAGCAAAAGCGGGGGACAGCAGATGCGGATCAGTCTAGGCCAAAGGGTGGGCACTAGGCCAGACATGTGTCTGGCCATGCCCGGGTGCTTCAGTCGGCGGCGGGCGCTGGCTGGATGGCAAGCTGGTCGGCCAGGCGCACGAACGCGGCCAGGTCCAGTTGCTCGGGGCGCAGGCTGCCATCGACGCCGGCGGCTTCGATTTCAGCGTTGCTCAGCAGCGCCTTGAGCGTGTTGCGCAGGGTCTTGCGGCGCTGGTTGAACGCTTCGCGTACCACGCGCTCCAGCAACTTGTGATCCTTGGCCGGGTGCGGCAGCACGGCGTGAGGCACCAGGCGCACGATGGCCGAGTCGACTTTGGGCGGCGGATTGAACGCACCGGGGCCGACATTGAACAGGTGTTCCACGCGGCAGTGGTACTGGACCATGATCGACAGACGACCCCAGTCACCACCGCCCGGGCCCGCAGCCAGACGCTCTACCACTTCCTTTTGCAGCATGAAGTGCATGTCGCGGATGATCCCTGCGTTGTTCAGCAGGTGGAAAATCAGCGGTGTAGAGATGTTGTACGGCAGGTTACCCACCACGCGCAGGCTGTTAGGCGCTGCGTTGAGGCTGTTGAAGTCGAACTTCAGCGCATCGCCCTGAGTGCAGGTTGAAGTTGGATTTGCCGGCGAACTGCTGGTTGAGGATCGGGATCAGGTCCTTGTCCAGCTCCACCACATCCAGCTGGCCGCCACTGGCCAGCAGGCCCTGGGTCAGCGCGCCCTGGCCCGGGCCGATTTCCAGCAGACGGTCTTCGGGCTTGGCATGGATGGAGCGCAGGATGCGGTCGATCACGCCGGCGTCGTGCAGGAAGTTTTGCCCGAAGCGCTTGCGCGCCCGGTGTTGGTAATGCTCGGTCATATACGGGTCTCGGCCATCTGATAGGCGGTTTCCAGGGCCACGTGCAGGCTGCCGGTATCGATCTTGCCGCTGCCCGCCAGGTCCAGGGCGGTGCCATGGTCGACGGAGGTACGGATGATCGGCAGGCCCAGTGTCACGTTGACTGCGGCGCCGAAGCCTTTGTATTTGAGCACCGGCAGCCCCTGGTCATGGTACATCGCCAGCACTGCGTCGCAGTGCTCCAGATATTTGGGGGTAAACAGAGTGTCCGCCGGCAGTGGGCCGCGCAGGTCCATGCCTTCTTGGCGCAGACGCTCCAGGGTTGGTTCGATGATGTCGATTTCTTCACGGCCCAAATGGCCGCCTTCACCGGCGTGGGGGTTGAGCCCGCAGACCAGGATGCGCGGTTGGGCGATGCCGAATTTCTGTTGCAGGTCGGCATGCAGGATGCGCGTGACGCGTTCTACACGCTCGGTGGTGATGGCGTCGGCAATCTCGCGCAGTGGCAGGTGCGTGGTCACGAGGGCGACCCGCAGGCCGCGTGTGGCCAACATCATCACGACTTGTTCGGTGTGGGTCAGTTCGGCGAGGAATTCGGTATGGCCGGAAAAGGCGATACCGGATTCGTTGATCACGCCCTTATGTACCGGTGCGGTGATCATGCCGGCGAAGTCGCCGTCGATACAGCCTTGGCCGGCACGGGTCAGGGTTTGGAGCACAAACGCGGCATTGGCCTTGTTCAGTTGCCCGGCAACCACCTTGGCCGCAAGCGGGGTGTCCCACACATACAGGCTGCCGGCAGGGGCTGGCAGGTCGGGCCAGTTGCCCGGTGCCGCGTCCAGCAACGTGACGGCCACACCCAGTTGCGCGGCCCGCTCAAGGAGCAGGTCGCGGCTGGTAATGGCAATCAGGGGGTGTGGCTGGGGTTGCGAGGCGAGCAGCAGGCACAGGTCTGGACCAATGCCGGCCGGCTCGCCGGGTGTCACCGCGAAACGCTGGGGTTTCACTGAGGTGCCTGGTCGGTGCCTGTTTGCTCGGCGCCTGGCAGCTTGTTTTCTACGTAGGCTTCGTCACGGATCTGACGCAACCAGGTTTGCAGCTCTTCGTCGTACTTGCGGTTACGCAGTACGTTCAGCGCTTGTTGCTCGCGGGCCTGGCTGGTGTTGTCGGTGGCGCGACGGCCAAGGACTTCCAGCACGTGCCAGCCATATTGGGTCTTGAACGGCTTGGACAATACGCCTTGCGGGGTATCGGCCATCACCTGCTGGAACTCCGGCACCAGGGCTTTCGGGTCGATCCAGTTCAGGTCGCCGCCGTTGAGGGCAGAACCCGGGTCTTCCGAGAAGCTCTTGGCCAGGGTTGCGAAGTCTTCGCCGCTTTCGATGCGGTCATAGATCTTCTGGGCCAGCTCCTTGGTTTGAGCTTCGGTGCGAATTTCGCTTGGTTTGACCAGGATGTGACGAACATGCACTTCGTCTTTCAGCGAGGTCTCGCCACCGCGACGCTCCAGCAGCTTCAGGATGATGAAACCACCCGGGGTGCGGGCGGGCTGGGTGATACCGCCGACTTCCATGGCGCTCAACTCGCGGTCGAACGGAGGTGGCAGCTGGGCGGCTTTACGCCAGCCCATGTCACCGCCTTCGAGGGCGTTGTCGCTGCCGGACACGGCGATGGCCGTCTGGGCAAAGTCGGCACCGGCCTTGAGGCGGTCATATACAGCCTGGGTTTTCGCCGCAGCGGCATTGAGCTGCTCGGAGTTGGCGCTGTCCGGGGTTGGGATCAGGATATTGGCCAGGTGCAGTTCTTCGGAAAGCTGCATCTTGCCCAGGTCCGATGCCAGGAAGTTCTTCACTTCCTGCTCGGAGACCTGAACCCGCTCGGCCACACGGCGCTGACGTACGCGGCTGATGATCATTTCACGGCGGATCTGGTCACGGGCGTCCTCATAGGACAAACCGTCGTGGGCCAGGGCGGCGCGGAACTGGTCAATGCTCATGTTGTTGCGCTGGGCAATGGTGCCTACGGCCTGGTTCAGTTCTTCGTCCGAAATACGGATGCCGGAACGATCGCCGATCTGCAGTTGCAGGTTTTCGACGATCAGGCGCTCCAGCACCTGTTGGTCCAGGACGCTGGTAGGTGGCACACCACCGCCACGCTTGGCGATGGTTTGCTGAACTTCCTTGACGCGCTGGTCCAGTTGGCTCTGCATGATCACGTCGTTATCGACGATGGCCACTACTTTATCCAGTTCTTGAACCGCGGCGTGAGCCGACGCGGTACCCAGGAACAGCGCGCCCAGCACTAGCGGGCGCAGACAATCAGAAAGCTTGGTCTTCACGTTCACGATAACCTTCAATGCCTTTGTCGAGGAAGCTCTCTACCTTGGCGCCGGTCAGGCCGCCGAGTCCTTTGAGGACGATTTGCAGGAAGAGCCCGTGGTCACCCTTTTCGTTAAGCGGGGCGATCTGGCTGTATTCGTCGTTGGAAACCCAGTAACGGTTGATGACACGCAGTTTCCAGCAGCAGTTGTCGTACTCGAAACCACCGAAGGCTTCCAGGGTACGGTTGCGAGCGTAGTCATACTGCCAGCGGGTGATCAGGTTCCACTGAGGAATGATCGGCCACATCATCGAGAAATCGTGTTGCTGGATTTTGTAGTAATCCTTCACGAAGTTCGGATCGCCTGGCTGGCCGTAGTCACCACCGAACTGCCATTTGCCGGTCAGCTGGTTGTAGACGACCTGGTCGTTACGATAGCGATAGCCGACGTTGATGATCTTGTTCGGGTTGTCTTCCGGCTGGTAGTGGAGCATCGCGCTGCCGGAGCGAGGGCTGTGCTCCTCGGTGTCCCAGTTGTAGTCGGCAGTGGCGCGCCAGTCGCGGTTGAAGCGGTACTCGTAGTCCAGGGCAACCGGCGACACATCGGACTGTGCATCGGCACGGTCGGAAGCCAGGATGCCCGGCAGTTGAACTTCACGATCCTTGAAGTACAGCGCCTGGCCGACGGATACGCGCTGACGTTCGAAGCCGTTGTCTTCGATCCAGCGGCTGGTCAAGCCCAGGGACAGTTTGTTTTCGTCGCCGATACGGTCGGAGCCGCTGAAGCGGTTGTCACGGAACAACGACGCGTAGCTGAACGAGTACTCGCTGGTGTCGAATACCGGGATATCAGACTGGTCCTTGTTCGGTACGTACAGGTAGAACGCACGCGGCTCAAGGGTCTGGCGATAGTTGGTGCCGAACCAGTTGGTATTGCGATCGAAGTACAGGCCGCTGTCGACGCTGGCAATCGGAACCGCACGGTCCTGGGAGCTTTTGAAGGTGCCGTCTGCGTATTGAGTGCCTGCTGTAGCAGCGGCAGCCTGATCAGCAATGATCTGGTTCTTGCCGATGTTGTCCAGGTCCAGGTCGTACTTGGTGTAGACGTACTTGAGCTTCGGCGTCACAAAGCCGTAGGTCCAGTTCATCGGGTAATCGACGGCCGGCGCTACGTTCAGACGGGTACCGTTGGCACGGGTCAGGCCGCGTACGTAGGTGTCCAGGCGACGCTCGGAATCACCGTTTTCATTGATGAAGTTGCCGTTCTCCAAGTCACGGTCGAAGCGCACGGCTTCGGTCTCGTAGCTGAAGTTCACACCGCCCGGGTGGTACGGCAGGGTACCGTTGAAGGTGATCTGCGGCAGGCGGTCGTACGGCGTGACCTGGGAAATCGTTGCCAGCTGGTACGCCTGCAGGTTCAGACGAGCCTGGAAGGAGTCGCCGCGATACGTCACGGAGCCCTGCTGGTTGATGTAGTCGCGGCTCTCAACACCTTCCTGGTAGGACTTGAGGTCCTGGAAGTAGTAAGGGTCGCTGATCGTGGTGTAGTCGACCTGGGTCAGTACACGCGAATCCAGCCCGCCCTTGTGTTGCCAGTTGAGCATGTAGCGGGTTTTTTCGTAATCGGTCTGACGCTTGCGCTCGTCGTTGTCGTCGTTCAGGTACGCGCCGCCGAACTGGCCTTCGCTGGACTTGGTGAGGTAGCGGAATTCGCCTTCCATCATCATGCCGCGCTTGGTCATGTATTGCGGGTACAACGTGGCGTCGTAGTTTGGCGCCAGGTTGAAGTAGTACGGCGTAACCAGGGTAAAGCCGGTTTCGCTGCCGCTGCTGAAGCTCGGTGGCAGGAAGCCGGATTGACGACGGTCGTCGATCGGGAAATAGATGTACGGGGTGTACAGGATCGGAATGTTCTTGATCCGCAACGTCGCGTTGGTGGCCGTACCGAAACCGGTGGCCGGGTTCAACGTGATGTTGTTGCCCTTGAGCTGCCAGGCGTTGCTGTCCGGCTCGCAGGTGGTGTACGTACCGTCCTTGAGACGGATGATCGCGTTTTCGGCACGCTTGGCGTACAGCGCGTTACCGCGGATGCGCGACTTGTGCAGCACGTATTCGGCGTTGTCGACCTGCGCGGCGCCGGTGTCCAACTGGACCTCGGCGTGGTCGCCGACGATCAGGGCACCGTTGTCGCGCATGCGCACATTGCCGTTCAGCTCGCCGCGGTTTTCGGCCTGGTACAGGCTGGCTTCTTCGGCTTCAAGCTGCATGCTGCCCTGGCGCATGACGACGTCACCGGCCAGGGTTGCGACTTGTTGTTCCTGCTCGTAACGAGAGGCCTTGGCACCGATGAAGGTGGGCGCATCGCTCTTGTTCGTCTTGTCGTTCATGCCAGGACGAATCGGCTCGATGTACGCACCGCCGCAGTAAGGACCGGTTTCAGCCAACTGGGCTGCGGTCAGCTTTTCGCGAGGCACCCAGTCCAGGTGGCTGTAGTCGGCACTGCGCGAACGCAGGCCACGGCCCTTGGAGTCGGTGACCAGTGCGGTCTGCGGTACGGCCTCGGCTTTGCCGCCAGCTTCACCTTGCGGTGTGCTGTCGGTCGAGCTGATGGCCGCGCCGTCATGCACCGGGCGCGGTGGCAATGGGGCGGCGGCGGTTTTCGGCGCGCAATCCCAGGCACCCGAAGCAGAGACTGAGCAGTCATACTGTTCCGCGGCGACCACGAATGAGGTGGCGAAGGGTTGCATGGCCAGCAGACTGCCGGTTACCAGCAACGGAAATTTTCTACGAAACGCGGGGGATTTCAATGCCATCTTATTAGTCCGGGCTTCCTGCGTGCCATCTGCCCGCGGTGTGGGCCGCACGCCTCTCGATGGTCTGAAAAAGATGCGTGATAATAAAGCATGACCCGCTTGACGGCTAGCGCCGTCGGAGACCCTTGTAATGCCCGAGCAAGATCTACGTTTACAACAGCTGGAAGTCTGGCTGGATGAGCAGTTGCCGATCCTTTTCAACGCTCAGGATTGGGGCGCCGTACCCCCGGCCACATTGACCGCGGCCAGCAGCGACGCGAGTTTCAGGCGCTATTTCCGTTGGGAGGGCGGCGGTCGAACATTCGTGGTAATGGACGCCCCACCCCCCCAGGAAAACTGCAAACCTTTCGTCGATATCGCCCATTTATTGGCAAAGTCAGGAATAAATGTTCCAAAAATTTATGCAGAAGATTTGCCGCGAGGCTTTCTTTTGCTCAATGACCTGGGCCGAAAAACCTATCTGGACGTGATTGACGCGCAAAACGCCGATCAATTATTTGCCGATGCCATCGATGCCTTGCTGGCTTTTCAGCAATTGCCGATGGACGCGCCACTGCCCAGCTATGACGTGGCCTTGCTGCGCCGCGAGCTGGAATTGTTTCCCGAGTGGTACGTGCGCCGGCATCTGGGTATCGAACTTGATACACGCCAGCAAGCGCTTTGGCAGCGCGCCAGTGACCAACTGATCGACAGCGCCCTGGCGCAGCCGAAAGTGCTGGTGCATCGCGACTATATGCCGCGCAACCTGATGATCAGCGAGCCGAACCCTGGCGTGCTGGATTTTCAGGACGCGGTGTATGGCCCGGTGACTTACGACATCACCTGCCTGTTCAAGGACGCCTTCCTCAGCTGGCCCCAGGCCCGCGTGCGGGAGTGGCAGCGCGGTTACTGGGAGCGTGCGGGCCAAGCCGGGATTCCCGTGCAGGCCGATTTCGAGGACTTCCTGCGTGCCAGCGACCTGATGGGCGTGCAGCGCCACCTCAAGGTCATCGGCATCTTTGCGCGTATCTGCCATCGCGACGGCAAGCCACGCTACCTGGCCGACGTGCCGCGCTTCTTTGCTTATATAGACGCGGTGCTGGCCGACCGCCCGGAGTTGAGCGAACTGGCTGAGCTGTTGACCAGCCTGCGCCAACCCGCCGAGGTCAGCGTATGAAGGCGATGATCCTGGCGGCGGGCAAAGGCGAGCGGATGCGCCCGCTCACCCTGCACACGCCCAAGCCGCTGGTGCAGGCCGGCGGCAAGCGCCTGATCGAGTATCACCTGGAGGCGCTGGCCAAGGCCGGCTTCACCGAGATCGTGATCAACCATGCCTGGCTGGGCCAGCAGATCGAAAGCTACCTGGGCGATGGCGCGCAGTTCGGCTTGCGTATTCGCTACTCCCCCGAAGGCGAGCCGTTGGAAACCGGCGGCGGGATCTTCCAGGCGTTGCCATTGTTGGGCGATGAGCCTTTTCTGGTGGTCAATGGCGATATCTGGACCGACTACGACTTCACCCAACTCAAGCAACCGCTCCAGGGCCTGGCGCACCTGGTGATGGTCGACAACCCGGCGCATCACCCCTCGGGCGGTGATTTCTACCTTGAGCAGGGCTTGCTTCATGATGCGGCGCCCGGTGCCGATAACCTGACCTTCAGTGGCATTTCAGTACTCGACCCCAAGTTGTTCTCGGGTTGCAGCGCGGGTGCCTTCAAGCTGGCGCCGCTGCTGCGTGCGGCGATGGCGAAAGGTTTGGTAACGGGGGAACACATGGCGGGACGCTGGATTGATGTCGGCACGCTGGAGCGCCTGGCGCAAGTCGAAACCCTGCTGACAGCGGGGCAGTAGCATGTTGTGGCCAGGGACGCTGATCGGCGCCGGGGCTGGCTTTGCCATTGCCAGCATTCCGGGGGCCTTGTTGGGCGCGTTATTGGGGCAGGCACTGGATCGCCGAATGCAGTTGCAGAGTTGGGCGCAATTGCGCGAGCGCCTGGGCGGGCGCCCGGCGCTGCGCAATGACGAGTTGCTGTTTGTGTTGCTGGGGCGCCTGGCCAAAAGCAATGGCCGCGTGGTGGATGGGCATATCCAGCAGGCGCGCCAGGAGATGCGCTCGCTGGAGATGACCGACTCGGCCCAGCGCCGGGCGATTGCGGCGTTCAATCGTGGCAAGTCCGGCTCCGACCGGGTGCGCCGCTACCTGCGTGTGCTCAAGGCCCAACCCCATGCAGCGGAAGGTGTGTTGCGTGCATGCTGGCGGATGGTCTGGGCGGACGGCAAGGCGGATGACGCCGAGCGCGACCTGATCGACCTGTGGGGCAAATGGCTGGGCTGGACGCCGCAACAACTCCAGGCCCTGGCTGCTGACTACACGCCGGAGCGCAAGCCACTGGCAAACCGCGGCGGCAGCTACCAGGATGCCTTGCGGTTGCTGGGCGTGACGCCCACCACCGAACCGTCGGTGATCAAGCGCGCCTATCGCCGCCTGCTCAGCCGCCACCACCCGGACAAGATCGCCGGCAGCGGCGCCACGCCCGCGCAAGTGCTGGAGGCCACCGAGCGCACCCGCGAGTTGCACAATGCCTATGCGTTGATTCGCGAGCGCCGGGATTTTCGCTAGCCACCCGATGTTGCGTTGGAAACCCAATCGACTGTGGGAGCTGGCTTGCCTGCGATAGCGTTCTTTCAGTTACAGCATTCTTAACTGATCCACCGCCATCGCAGGCAAGCCAGCTCCCACACTTGATCGGGTTCTTATCTTCAGTGGGCAATTGCCTGCCGGTAACGGCGCGCACCCGGGTTGCGTTGGAAACCCAATCGACTGTGGGAGCTGGCTTGCCTGCGATAGCGTTCTTTCAGTTACAGCATTCTTAACTGATCCACCGCCATCGCAGGCAAGCCAGCTCCCACACTTGATCGGGTTCTTATCTTCAGTCGGCAGTTGCCTGCCGGTAACGGCGCGCACCTGGGTTGCGTTGGAAACCCAATCGACTGTGGGAGCTGGCTTGCCTGCGATAGCGTTCTTTCAGTTACAGCATTCTTAACTGATCCACCGTCATCGCAGGCAAGCCAGCTCCCACACTTGATCGGGTTCTTATCTTCAGTCGGCAGTTGCCTGCGGGCTCAACCACCCGCGAACCCGGCGATACAGCTGTTCCTGCTCGGCCGCGCTGTTGCCCGGCAGGGTCTTGAGCGAAACCTGCTTGTAGCCGTCATTCTTCGCCCGCTTGGCCGCCTGGGCGCGCTCCTGCGCGTTTTTGCGATCCTGGGCAGCGTCCTGGTAGAACACGTCCGCCGTCGGCACTTTCAAGGTCGGCGCCAGTTGCTGCAGGTCCGGTTTGCGCGCCGTTGGTGTTTTGCCGGCGATCATCACGAATTTCTGCACTTGGGACGGTTGTTTCTCGCTCAAGTAACGGGCGGCCCACCAGGCGCCAGTGCCATGACCGGCCAGCACGACGCTGCGCGCACCCTGGGTTTGGGCGTAGGCCACGGCGGCGTCGATGCGCGCAAAGATGCGCGAAGCATCGGTTTTGTCTTGCTCGTCGGCGCCGGGGACCACCGCCGGGTCGGTGCCTTCGGCTTCAGCGCTGGCGGCTTGCTCGATCGGTTTGTCGGCGGTGCTGGCGTCTTTGCTGCTGGTGTCGACGCTCGCCTGGGGCGCTTCCATCGCACGCGGCGGCAGGGTGTCCACACTGATATCCGGCAGCGACAGGCTAAGGCTGCCCCAGTTGGCATCCGGCAATTTGCGACGCAACGGGCCGATTGCTTGCGGCCAGTCAGCATTTTCGCCGGCGCCGGGTACGATAATCACCACGCCCTCGGGCTCGGCGCTGTTGGCCGGTTTCCACAGGGCGAGGAATGAATCACTGCCGGCCTGCAACTGTTGCTGTTCCTGTTGCGGGATTGTGCGTTCCAGGGCGCTGGTTTCTTCCTGGCTGCGCTCGGGCAACGGTTGGCGTTCAAGCGGTTTTTCGGCGGCGGGCGCGGGTGCGTCCGCGGCTTGAACAGAAAAGGCGCTGGTAAAGAGCAGCGACAGGCACAATGCTGGCAGTGCCGAACGGTGGAGAAAGAGCATCGTTAATTCCCGGCCAGAAGTGATTCCAGCAGCCTAATGGGTTGGTCAGTATTTGTCAGTGATGTGAGACGTGGATCATGGGTTTTCGCTGTCTGCTGGTTATCGGCTGTTTGTGCTTTGCCTTGATGGCAAATGCCGCCCCTGCGCCTGCCGCCCCCCAGGCGCAACTCACTGCGCAGCAACGCGAATGGCTGGCCGCGCACCCGGAGCTGCGTGTGGGCCTGGTGTTGCAGGCGCCTTACGCGCAATACGACCGGCGCCTGCAGCGCTTGTCCGGGGCCAATGTGGAGTTGATGCAGTGGCTGGCCAAGGCGCTGAATATCGAGCTGACCTGGCGCAACTTCCCCAACCAGGAGCAGCTGGAAGCCGCCGTGCGCGAGGGCGAAGTGGATATCGCCCCCGGTCTGCAGCAAACCCCGGCCGGTTTGCGCCTGTGGTTATTCACCGACCCGTATATGCGCGTGCCCCAGCACATCGTCGGCATCCGTGACGGCGGCGGCGCGGTAGAGCTGGAGAAACTCGACGATAAGTCCCGCGTCGCCGTGCGTATGCCCAGCGCCGTGGCCGATTACCTGCGCAGCACCTACCCGGGTCTTAATCTGCAAGGCGTGCCGATGGAGCGTGATGCGCTGCAGTTGCTGGTGAGCCAGCAGGCGCGGTACGCCGTGGTGGATGAAGCGCAGTTGAGCCGGTTGTCCGGCGAAGCGGAATTCGCCGCGCTGGCGGTGGTGGGGGACATCGGCTTGCCGCAATTGCTGCGGGTGGCCACGCGCCGCGAATGGCCGGAATTGGCTGGCATCCTGCAAAGCGCTTTGCGTGCGATCCCCGCCCGCGACCTGGACCAACTGCACAACCGCTGGCTGCAACCCAAATACCCACGGCTGTCGGAGTCCCCTGGCCTGTGGCAGAACCTCAGCCTGTTGCTGAGCCTGTTGCTGCTCGCCAGCCTGGCCATCGTGTTCTGGCAGCGCCGCCAGCAACGCGTGCTGGAACACGACCTGCTGGCCGCCCGCGAAGAAAGCGCGGCCCGCGCCGCCGGTGCCGAAGCGCTGCGGTTGACCCAGTTTTCCATCGACCAGAGCACCGTCGGCATCCTGTGGGTCAACTGGGACAGCCATGTGCGCTACGCCAACCGCGCCGCCGAAAGCATGCTCGGCTATGACCCGGGCGCATTGATCGAGCGGCCACTGGTGGACCTCGACCCCAGCCTGGACATGGACCGCTGGCTCAACCTGTGGAAGCGCGCCCGAGCCAGCGACGACGGCCCGCAGAATTTCGCCACCGATTGCCTGCGGGCCGATGGCAGTATTCTGCCGGCCAACGTGTCCTTGAGCTTTCTGCGGTTTGCCAAAGCCGAATACCTGGTGGTCTATCTCAACGACGTCACCGAGCTGCGCCGCACCTTGGCCGCCCTGGTGCAAAGTGAGGCGCAACTGCGCGAGCTGTCCGCCCACCTGGAAACCGTGCGCGAAGAAGAAAAAGCACGCATCGCCCGGGAAGTGCATGACGAACTCGGGCAGATGCTCACCGTGCTCAAGCTGGAAACCTCCATGTGCGAGTTGGCCTACGCGCAGCTGGACCCTGGCCTGCACGAGCGCCTGAACAGCATGAAGCGCCTGATCGCCCAGCTGTTCCAACTGGTGCGGGACGTGGCAACCGCGCTGCGCCCGCCGATTCTCGACGCCGGGATCGCCTCGGCCATCGAGTGGCAGGCGCGGCGTTTTGAAGCGCGCACGCAAATCCCTGTTTGGTGCAGGTTCCGGATAACCTGCCGGCCCTGAGTGACGCCAAGGCCATCGGCCTGTTCCGCATCCTGCAGGAAGCGCTGACCAATGTGATGCGCCATGCCCAGGCGCATACTGTGGAGCTGACGCTGGCGGTGGAAGGCCGCGACTTGCGGCTGACCATCAGCGATGACGGCGTAGGCTTTGTCCAGGCCAAAGGCCGCCCGGTGTCGTTCGGCCTGGTAGGCATGCGCGAGCGGGTGCTGATCATGGGTGGGCAACTGAGCCTGGACAGCGAATTGGGTGAGGGCACGACCCTGAGTGTCACGGTGCCGCTGGATGCATAACGATAAGAGGAAACCCCTGTGATCCGCGTACTGGTAGCCGAAGACCACACCATTGTTCGAGAAGGCATCAAGCAATTGATCGGCCTGGCCAAGGACCTGCTGGTGGTGGGGGAGGCGAGTAATGGCGAGCAGTTGCTCGAGACCCTGCGCCATGTGCCGTGCGAGGTGGTGTTGCTGGATATCTCGATGCCCGGCGTCAACGGCCTGGAAGCGATTGCGCGGATTCGTGCCTTGAGCAATCCGCCGGCGATCCTGGTGCTGTCGATGCACGACGAGGCGCAAATGGCTGCGCGTGCCTTGAAGGTGGGCGCCGCCGGTTATGCAACCAAGGACAGCGACCCGGCACTGTTGCTCACGGCGATTCGCAAGGTGGCGGCGGGCGGGCGTTATATCGACCCGGACCTGGCCGACCGCATGGTCTTCGAAGTCGGCCTCACCGATACGCGCCCGCTGCATTCGTTACTCTCGGAGCGTGAGTTCTCGGTGTTCGAGCGCCTGGCCCAGGGCGCCAACGTGAATGACATCGCCCAGCAACTGGCGCTGAGCAGCAAGACCATCAGCACCCACAAGGCGCGGCTGATGCAAAAGCTCAATATCACCTCCCTGGCCGAGTTGGTGAAGTACGCCATGGAACACAAACTTCTGTAGGGGGCCGCATGTCTGTTAGCGACAGGTGGCTCGCAGGTCGATGCCCATTACTTGCCGCTTGCAGCTCGCTACTTGTGGCTGCACTGTCCCATGCCCGCCATCCGTGTAGGGCGATCCCTACCCCCAACCTTCCATCCGGCTGATGCAATTCTCTCCCGGCCCCCGATTTCCGGGGGCTCGCGCCTGGACTACGCTTGTGCCACAGCAGTCCAAAACACAAAGGTGCGGGTATGAGCGAGGTGGATTCAAATGATGTGCTGGTCAGCTTTCGTGGCGTGCAGAAGAGCTACGACGGCGAGAACCTGATCGTCAAGGACCTCAACCTGGAGATTCGCAAGGGCGAGTTCCTCACCCTGCTCGGGCCTTCCGGGTCGGGCAAGACCACCAGCCTGATGATGCTCGCCGGCTTTGAAACGCCGACCGCCGGTGAAATCCAGCTGGCCGGGCGCTCCATCAACAACGTGCCGCCGCACAAGCGTGACATCGGCATGGTGTTCCAGAACTACGCATTGTTCCCGCACATGACGGTCGCCGAGAACCTGGCGTTCCCGCTGTCGGTGCGCGGCCTTAGCAAGACCGATATCAGCGAGCGGGTCAAACGCGTGCTGAGCATGGTCCAGCTCGACGCCTTCGCTCAGCGCTACCCGGCGCAGCTCTCCGGCGGCCAGCAACAGCGCGTGGCCTTGGCCCGGGCGCTGGTGTTCGAGCCGCAGCTGGTGCTGATGGACGAACCCCTCGGCGCCCTCGACAAGCAGCTGCGCGAACACATGCAGATGGAGATCAAACACCTGCACCAGCGCCTCGGCGTGACGGTGGTGTACGTGACCCACGACCAGGGCGAAGCCTTGACCATGTCCGACCGGGTGGCGGTGTTCCACCAGGGCGAGATCCAGCAGATCGCCGCGCCACGCACCTTGTATGAAGAGCCGAAGAACACCTTCGTCGCCAACTTCATCGGTGAGAACAACCGCCTCAATGGCCGCCTGCACAGCCACACCGGCGACCGCTGCGTGGTCGAGCTGGCACGCGGCGAGAAGGTCGAGGCGCTGGCGGTGAACGTCGGCCAGGTTGGCGGCCCGGTGACCCTGTCGGTGCGACCGGAGCGAGTGAGCCTCAATGGCTCCAGCGAAAGCTGCGTCAACCGCTTCTCCGGGCGAGTGGCGGAATTTATCTACTTGGGCGACCACGTGCGTGTGCGCCTGGAAGTCTGCGGCAAGGCCGATTTTTTTGTGAAACAACCGATTGCCGAGCTGGACCCAGCATTGGCGGTTGGCGACGTGGTACCGATTGGCTGGCAAGTCGAGCACGTTCGCGCACTCGACCCACTTCTAGAGGCGAATTAATCGCCCCCATGGCTTCACCAACCCTGCACGTGGAGAGAACAACAATGTTGAGTACCTTGAAATATTCCGTTCTGGCATTGAGCTTGATGGGCGCGACACAGGCCATGGCCGGCCCGGACCTGACAGTCGTGTCCTTTGGCGGCGCCAACAAGGCGGCCCAGGTCAAAGCCTTCTATGCACCGTGGGAGAGCGCGGGCAACGGCAAGATCGTCGCCGGCGAATACAACGGTGAAATGGCCAAGGTCAAAGCCATGGTCGACACCAAGAGCGTGTCCTGGGACCTGGTGGAAGTGGAATCGCCGGAACTGTCCCGTGGCTGCGACGAAGACATGTTCGAACCGCTGGACCCGAAACTGTTCGGCAACACCGCCGACTATGTGAAGGGGGCGATCCAGCCGTGCGGCGTGGGCTTCTTCGTATGGTCGACCGTGCTGGCGTACAACGCCGACAAGCTGACCTCGGCACCGACCAGCTGGGCGGATTTCTGGGACACCAAGAAATTCCCGGGCAAACGCGGCCTGCGCAAGGGCGCCAAATACACTCTGGAATTCGCCTTGATGGCCGATGGCGTGGCGCCCAAAGACGTCTACAAAGTGCTGGCCGGCAAAGATGGCCAGGACCGTGCGTTCAAGAAGCTCGACGAACTCAAGCCGTCGATCCAGTGGTGGGAAGCCGGCGCGCAACCGCCACAGTACTTGGCCTCGGGTGACGTAGTGATGAGCTCGGCCTACAACGGCCGCATCGCCGCTGTGCAGAAAGAGAGCAACCTGAAAGTGGTGTGGAACGGCGGCATCTACGACTTCGATGCCTGGGCTATTCCAAAAGGGTTGGCCAAGGACCGTGCCGAAGCAGCGAAGAAATTCATCGCTTTCTCGGTCGCACCGCAGCAGCAGAAGATCTACTCGGAAAACATCGCCTACGGTCCGGCCAATACCCAAGCCGTGCCGCTGCTGGCCAAGGATGTGCTGAAGGACATGCCGACCACCCCGGAAAACATCGCCAATCAGGTGCAGATCGATGTGAGCTTCTGGGCGGATAACGGCGAGCAACTGGAGCAGCGCTTCAATTCGTGGGCGGCCAAGTAATAGCTCATTGCAGTTGAGCTTTTGTGGCGAGGGGGCTTGCCCCCGTTGGGTTGCGAAGCGACCCCAGTGAAGTCACCACGATTCACCGATACAGCGCGGCGCCTGGTTTTGGGGCTGCTGCGCAGCCCAACGCGGGCAAGCCCGCTCGCCACAGGCTTTGTCGTATAGCGCAAGACTGTTGTCTTTTTTCAGTATTTCCGGAGTCAGCCATGGCCATTGCCGTTCCCTCCAACGAGGTCAACAGCCCCACCCTCAAGCAGCGCCTGGCGCGTGCCGAGCGGCTCAATCGCTGGAAGGCCCAGGCCCTGATTGCGCCGCTGGTGCTGTTTTTGCTGTTGGTGTTCCTGGTGCCAATTGTGGCGCTGCTCTACAAGAGTGTCGGCAACCCGGAAGTGGTGGGCGGTTTGCCGCGTACCGTGGTGGCAGTAAAGACCTGGGACGGCCGTGGTCTGCCGGGTGAACCGGTGTATCAGGCCCTCAGCGAAGACCTGGGCGAGGCGCGCAAAAACCAGACCCTGGGCGACCTGTCCAAACGCTTGAACATGGAACTGGCCGGCTATCGCAGCCTGCTGACCAAAACCGCGCGGGCGTTGCCGTTTACCGAAGCGCCTGGCTCTTATAAACAAGCGCTGGAAAACCTCGACGAACGCTGGGGCGACCCGGCGTACTGGCAGGCGATCCGGCGCAATACCAGCAGCCTCACGCCGTATTACCTGCTGGCGGCCGTCGACCACCGTATCGATGACCTCGGTGAAGTGGCCCCGGCCACCCCGGACCAGGCGATCTACCTGGATATCTTCGCCCGCACCTTCTGGATGGGGTTGGTGATCACCGCCGTGTGCCTGCTGCTGGCCTATCCTCTGGCGTACCTGCTGGCCAACCTGCCGGCGCGCAAAAGCAACCTGCTGATGATTCTGGTACTGCTGCCGTTCTGGACCTCGATCCTGGTGCGGGTGGCGGCGTGGATCGTGCTGCTGCAGTCCGGCGGGCTGATCAACAGCGCCCTGATGGGCATGGGTCTGATCGATAAGCCGGTGGAGCTGGTGTTCAACCGTACCGGGGTCTACATCTCCATGGTGCACATCCTGCTGCCGTTCATGATTCTGCCGATCTACAGCGTGATGAAAGGTATCTCGCCCACCTACATGCGAGCGGCGATTTCCCTGGGGTGCCACCCGTTCGCGAGTTTCTGGCGTGTGTACTTCCCGCAGACCTATGCCGGGGTCGGTGCCGGTTGCCTGCTGGTGTTCATCCTGGCAATTGGTTACTACATCACCCCGGCATTGCTGGGCAGCCCGAACGACCAGATGGTCAGCTACTTCGTGGCCTTCTACACCAACACCAGCATCAACTGGGGCATGGCCACGGCCTTGGGCGGTTTGCTGCTGCTGGCGACGGTGGTGCTGTACCTGATCTACAACCGGCTGGTGGGCGCCAGTCGCCTGCGCCTGAGCTGAGGAGACCTTGCGATGCTGAGCCCTTATATGTCACCGGTGGAACGGGTGTGGTTCTACAGCTTGCGGATTTTGTGCGGCTTGATCCTGTTGTTCCTGATTTTGCCCGTGCTGGTGATCATCCCGCTGTCGTTCAACAGCGGCAGTTTCCTGGTGTACCCGCTGCAGGGCTTCTCGCTGCACTGGTACCAGGATTTCTTCAACTCGGCCGAATGGATGCGTGCGCTGAAGAACAGCATCATCGTCGCCCCGGCGGCCACGGTGCTGGCCATGGTGTTCGGCACCTTGGCGGCCATCGGCCTGACCCGCGGGAATTTCCCCGGCAAGGCGCTGGTCATGGCGCTGGTCATTTCACCGATGGTGGTGCCGGTGGTGATTATCGGCGTGGCCAGTTACTTGTTCTTTGCGCCGTTGGGGCTGGGCAACAGCTTTTTCTCGCTGATCGTGGTGCATGCGGTGCTTGGCGTGCCGTTTGTGATCATCACTGTTTCGGCGACCTTGCAGGGTTTCAACCATAACCTGGTGCGGGCCGCGGCCAGCCTGGGCGCCTCGCCGTTGACCGCATTTCGTCGGGTGACCTTGCCGTTGATCGCGCCGGGCGTGATTTCCGGGGCGCTGTTCGCCTTTGCCACCTCGTTCGATGAGGTGGTGGTGACGCTGTTCCTCGCCGGCCCCGAGCAAGCGACCCTGCCACGCCAGATGTTCAGCGGTATCCGCGAGAACCTCAGCCCGACCATTGCCGCCGCCGCGACCTTGCTGATTGCGTTCTCGGTGTTGCTGTTGCTGACCCTGGAATGGCTGCGCGGGCGTAGCGAAAAACTGCGTACCGCGCAAATCTGAAGCCAAGCAGAGATCAACATGTGGGAGCGGGCTTGCTCGCGAAAGCGGAGTGTCAGTCATAGATGCACTGGCTGATCCAGCGCTTTCGCGAGCAAGCCCGCTCCCACATTGGTTTGTGTTCATCCAAAGAGTGACCATTCAGCTGCTGAATGGGAGACAACCCATTTTCCCCAGCTACTCTTGTGCCAGCCCATCACTAATAAGAGGCCGCGCACATGAGTACCTCCTCATTCAAGATCGCCCACAAACTGCTGACCGGCGCCGGTGCCATCGAGCAACTGGCCTTTGAACTCACGCGCCTGGATGTGGATAACCCGTTGATCGTCACCGATGCCGCGCTGGTCAAGTCCGGCACTGTGGCGCTGGCGCTGGCGCATCTGGGTGATCGCACTTACGAAATCTTTGACCGTGTACTGCCCGACCCGGAAATCGCCATCGTCGAAGACTGCATGCGTGTGTACCGCGAAGGCGGGCATGACGGCCTGATCGGCGTGGGGGCGGCAGCGCCATTGATATCGCCAAAAGCGTGGCGGCCTATGCCGGTTACCACGGCGCGCTGGCGGACTTGTTCGGCGTCGACCAGGTACCACGCAAGGGCCCGCCGCTGATCGCCATCCCCACCACGGCCGGCACCGGTTCGGAGGTGACCAATGTGGCGATCCTCTCCGACAAGGCCGCGCAACTGAAAAAAGGTATCGTCAGCGATTACCTGCTGCCGGATGTCGCGCTGATCAGCCCGCAAATGACCCTGACCTGCCCGCGCAGTGTCACCGCCGCCAGTGGCGTGGATGCGCTGGTGCACGCCATCGAGTCCTACCTGTCGCTGAACGCCTCGCCGATCACCGACGCGCTGGCCATTGGTGCGATCAAACTGATTGCCAAAGCGTTGCCCAAAGCCTACGCCAACCCGGCCAACCTGCAGGCCCGCGATGACATGGCCACCGCCAGCCTGATGGCCGGCATGGCCTTCGGGAATGCCGGGGTGGGCGCGGTGCACGCTTTGGCCTACCCGCTGGGCGGGCGTTTCAACATCGCCCACGGCGTAAGTAATGCGCTGTTACTGCCCTATGTAATGCACTGGAACAAATTAGCGTGCGTGGAGCGTATGCAGGATATTGCACAAGCCATGGGCGTGAATGTCACCGGGTTGAGTACCAACGATGCCGCCGACCAGGCCGTTGAGGCGATGACGCGACTATGTGCCGCCGTAGAGATCCCGGCAGGGCTGCGCAGCTTCGGGGTTCCCGAGGATGCGATCCCCGCCATGGCCATCGAAGCGGCGGGTATCGAACGCCTGATGCGAAACAACCCGCGCAAGCTCAGCGCGGCGGATATCGAGAAAATCTACCGGGCCGCGTTCTAGCCATTGAGCCAGGTCACGGTGCGCGCAGCAAAGCATGAGGTATACAATGCGCGCCATCGTGATTTAGCTCAAAAAAGGTGCGTCATGCAGCCCTTCGTTATTGCTCCATCGATTCTCTCCGCCGATTTCGCCCGCCTGGGTGAGGAAGTGGACAAGGTGTTGGCCGCCGGTGCCGACTTCGTGCACTTCGATGTGATGGACAACCATTACGTGCCTAACCTGACCATCGGCCCGATGGTCTGCGCGGCGCTGCGCAAGTACGGCATCACTGCGCCGATCGATGCGCACCTGATGGTCAGCCCGGTGGATCGCATCGTCGGCGACTTCATCGAAGCCGGCGCGACCTACATCACCTTCCACCCGGAAGCCACGCTGCACGTGGACCGCACCCTGCAACTGATCCGCGAAGGTGGCTGCAAGGCGGGCCTGGTGTTCAACCCGGCCACCCCGCTGAGCGTGCTTGAGTACGTGATGGACAAGGTCGACATGGTGCTGCTGATGAGCGTCAACCCAGGCTTTGGCGGGCAGAAGTTCATTCCCGGCACCCTGAACAAGCTGCGCGAAGCCCGCGCACTGATCGACGCCTCGGGCCGCGATATCCGCCTGGAAATCGACGGCGGGGTCAACGTCAACAATATCCGTGAAATCGCCGCCGCCGGTGCCGACACTTTTGTGGCCGGCTCGGCGATCTTCAACGCCCCGGATTACCAGGAAGTCATCGACAAGATGCGTGCAGAACTGGCGCTGGCGCGTCCATGAGCGGCTTCGAGCAGCTGTTCCCCGGCAAACTGCCACGGCTGGTGATGTTCGATCTGGACGGTACGTTGATCGATTCGGTGCCAGACCTGGCGGCGGCGGTGGACCACATGCTGCTCAAGCTGGGGCGCAAGCCGGCGGGCATCGAGTCGGTGCGTGAGTGGGTCGGCAACGGCGTGCAGATGCTGGTGCGCCGGGCCCTGGCCAACCACATCGACGCCGAGGGCGTGGATGAGGTCGAGGCCGAGCATGCCCTGGAATTGTTCAACGCCGCCTACGAAGATGGCCACGAACTCACCGTGGTCTACCCCGGCGTGCGCGACACCCTCAAATGGCTGAGCAAGCAGGGCGTGGAAATGGCCCTGATCACCAACAAACCGGAGCGCTTCGTCGCGCCGCTGTTGGACCAGATGAAAATCGGCCGGTATTTCCGCTGGATCATTGGCGGCGATACCCTGCCGCAGAAGAAACCCGACCCGGCGGCGCTGTTTTTCGTGATGAAAATGGCCAATATCCCGGCGTCGCAGTCGTTGTTTGTCGGCGATTCGCGCAGTGATGTGTTGGCCGCGAAGGCCGCTGGCGTGCAGTGCGTGGCCTTGAGTTACGGCTATAACCATGGTCGGCCGATCGCCGAAGAGTCGCCGGCGCTGGTGATTGATGACCTGCGACTGCTAATCCCCGGTTGCTTGGGAGCTGGCGCTGAGATAACGTTGCCCGATATCGATCCGTCCCCTTCTGGAAATTCCATCGTGGTGGTCACTCGCAAACTCTGGATGAAAGTCATCAAGGCCCTGGCCCGCTGGCGTTGGCGCGCCTGACTGATCCTGGCCGCGCTGCGGCACGTTTGCATACCTGACTGTTAGACCCTCACGCCACGAGGCACATCATGACCCGCGAAGAATTCCTGCGTTTGGCCGCTGCCGGCTATAACCGCATTCCCCTGGCCTGCGAAACCCTGGCCGACTTCGATACGCCGCTGTCGATCTACCTGAAACTGGCCGACGAGCCCAATTCCTACCTGCTGGAGTCGGTTCAGGGCGGCGAGAAGTGGGGCCGTTACTCGATCATCGGCCTGCCGTGCCGCACCGTGCTGCGGGTGCACGACCATCATGTGAGCATCACCCATGATGGCGTCGAGATCGAAAGCCACGACGTAGAAGACCCGCTGGCCTTCGTCGAAACCTTCAAGGCGCGCTATAACGTACCGACCATCCCCGGCCTGCCGCGTTTCAACGGTGGCCTGGTGGGGTACTTCGGCTACGACTGCGTGCGCTACGTGGAAAAACGCCTGGGCAAGTGCCCGAACCCCGACCCGCTGGGCGTGCCGGACATTCTGCTGATGGTCTCCGATGCCGTGGTGGTGTTCGACAACCTCGCCGGCAAGATGCACGCAATTGTGCTGGCCGACCCATCCCAGGCCGACGCCTTCGAGCACGGCCTGGCCAGCCTCGAAGCGCTGCTGGAAAAACTGCGCCAGCCGATCACTCCGCGTCGCGGCCTGGACCTCAGCCGTCCGCCAGCTGCTGATCCGATCTTTCGTTCAAGCTTTACCCAGGATGACTACGAGCGCGCAGTCGATACCATCAAGGAATACATCCTTGCCGGTGACTGCATGCAGGTGGTGCCGTCGCAGCGTATGTCCATCGACTTCAAGGCTGCGCCGATTGACCTGTACCGTGCGCTGCGTTGCTTCAACCCGACGCCGTACATGTACTTCTTCAACTTTGGCGATTTCCACGTGGTGGGCAGTTCGCCGGAAGTGCTGGTGCGCGTCGAAGACAACCTGATCACCGTGCGCCCGATTGCCGGTACCCGCCCGCGTGGCGCGACCGAAGAGGCGGACCTGGCGCTCGAAGAAGACCTGCTGAGCGACGACAAAGAGATCGCCGAACACCTGATGCTCATCGACCTGGGCCGCAACGATACCGGGCGGGTCTCGGAGATCGGTTCGGTGAAGCTCACCGAGAAGATGGTGATCGAGCGTTATTCCAACGTGATGCACATTGTGTCCAACGTCACCGGCGAGCTGAAAGCCGGGCTGACGGCGATGGACGCACTGCGGGCGATCCTGCCGGCGGGCACCTTGTCGGGCGCGCCGAAGATCCGTGCGATGGAAATCATCGACGAGCTGGAGCCGGTCAAGCGTGGTGTCTACGGCGGCGCCGTGGGTTATTTCGCCTGGAACGGCAACATGGACACCGCGATTGCGATCCGCACCGCAGTGATCAAGGACGGGGAATTGCATGTGCAGGCGGGGGGCGGGATTGTCGCCGACTCGGTGCCGGCCCTCGAATGGGAAGAAACCCTGAACAAGCGCCGCGCGATGTTCCGCGCCGTTGCGCTGGCTGAACAGACCCCTAATTCTTGAGGTTTCCCCATGTTGCTGATGATTGATAACTACGACTCCTTTACCTACAACGTGGTGCAGTACCTGGGCGAGCTGGGTGCCGAGGTCAAGGTGGTGCGCAACGACGAACTGAGCGTGGCGCAAATCGCGGCGCTCAACCCGGAGCGCATTGTGGTCTCGCCGGGCCCGTGCACGCCGACCGAGGCGGGTATTTCCCTCGAAGCGATTAAATTTTTCGCCGGCAAACTGCCGATCCTGGGCGTGTGCCTGGGGCATCAGTCCATCGGCCAGGCCTTTGGCGGCGATGTGGTGCGTGCGCGCCAAGTGATGCACGGCAAGACCAGCCCGGTGTTCCATAAGGATTTGGGTGTGTTCCATGGCCTGAACCTGCCGGTGACCGTGACCCGCTACCATTCGTTGGTGGTCAAGCGCGAGACCCTGCCGGACTGCCTGGAGCTGACCGCCTGGACCCAGCTGGAAGACGGCTCGGTCGATGAGATCATGGGGCTGCGCCACAAGACACTGAATATCGAAGGGGTGCAGTTTCACCCCGAGTCGATCCTGACCGAGCAGGGCTACGAGCTGTTCGCCAACTTTCTCAAGCAGAGCGGCGGCACGCGCTAAGGACTTTCCATGGATATCAAGACTGCCCTGAGCCGTATCGTCGGCCATCTGGACCTGAGCACCGCTGAAATGAGCGATGTGATGCGCGAGATCATGACCGGCCAATGCACCGACGCGCAGATCGGCGCGTTCATGATGGCGATGCGCATGAAGAGCGAGAGCATCGACGAGATCGTCGGCGCCGTATCGGTGATGCGCGAGCTGGCGGACAAGGTTGAGCTCAAGACCCTCGACGGCGTGGTGGATGTGGTCGGCACCGGCGGCGACGGTGCGAATATCTTCAACGTCTCTACGGCGGCTTCTTTTGTGGTCGCGGCGGCCGGTTGCACCGTGGCCAAGCACGGTAACCGTGCGGTGTCCGGCAAGAGCGGCAGTGCCGACCTGCTGGAAGCGGCCGGTATCTACCTGAACCTGACCCCGGTACAAGTGGCGCGCTGCATCGACAACGTGGGGATCGGCTTTATGTTTGCCCAATCCCACCATGGAGCGATGAAGCACGCCGCCGGCCCGCGCAAGGACCTCGGCCTGCGTACCCTGTTCAACATGCTCGGCCCGCTTACGAATCCGGCCGGTGTGAAGCACCAGGTGGTGGGTGTGTTCAGCCAGGCGCTGTGCCGGCCATTGGCAGAAGTGTTGCAACGCTTGGGCAGCAAGCATGTGCTGGTGGTGCATTCCAAGGACGGCCTGGACGAATTCAGCCTGGCGGCCCCGACTTTTGTGGCGGAGCTGAAAAATGACCAGGTCACTGAATATTGGGTCGAGCCTGAAGACCTCGGCATGAAGAGCCAGAGCCTGCACGGCCTGGCGGTGGAAAGCCCGGCCGCTTCACTCGAACTGATTCGCGATGCCCTGGGGCGTCGCAAGACCGAGAACGGTCAAAAAGCTGCGGAAATGATTGTACTGAATGCTGGCGCGGCACTTTATGCGGCCGACCATGCCTATAGTCTCAAGGAAGGTGTCGCTTTGGCTCACGACGCGCTGCACACCGGTCTGGCTCGCGAAAAGCTCGAAGAGCTGGGAGCATTCACCGCCGTATTCAAGATGGAGAATGAAGGATGAGTGTGCCGACCGTTCTGGAAAAGATCCTGGCCCGTAAGGCCGAAGAAGTCGCCGAGCGCCGCGCCCGCGTGAGCCTCGCCGAGCTGGAAAGCCAGGCGAAGGCTGCCGATGCACCGCGTGGTTTTGCCAGCGCGTTGATCGCTCAGGCCAAACTCAAGCAGCCGGCGGTCATTGCTGAAATCAAGAAGGCTTCGCCGAGCAAGGGTGTGATTCGCGAGATTTTCATCCCCGAGGACATCGCCAAGAGCTATGAGAAGGGCGGAGCGACTTGCCTGTCGGTGCTGACCGATATCGACTACTTCCAGGGTGCCGACCTGTTCCTGCAGCAAGCCCGCGCCGCGTGCAAGTTGCCGGTGATCCGCAAGGATTTCATGGTTGACCCGTACCAGATCGTCGAAGCGCGAGCCTTGGGCGCGGACTGCGTGCTGTTGATCGTCTCCGCACTGGATGACGTGAAGATGGCCGAACTGGCGGCCGTGGCCAAAAGTGTTGGCCTGGACGTGCTGGTGGAAGTGCACGACGGCGATGAGCTGGAGCGTGCACTGAAAACCCTCGACACACCGCTGGTGGGGGTTAACAACCGTAACCTGCACACCTTCGAAGTCAGCCTGGAAAACACCCTCGACCTGCTGCCGCGTATTCCGCGTGACCGCTTGGTGATCACAGAGAGTGGCATCGTCAACCGTGCCGATGTGGAACTGATGGAAATCAGCGGGGTGTATTCGTTCCTGGTGGGCGAGACCTTCATGCGCGCCGAGAACCCGGGGGCTGAGTTGCAGCGCCTGTTCTTCCCGGAGCGTGGCGTGGCGGTCAGCGGTTCGACCCTGGACTGAATAAACCGCGGTCAACATTTGGAATACGGTTTAAATGTGGGAGCGGGCTTGCTCGCGAATGCGGTGGATCAGCCAGTACATGTGGTGACTGACACAGCCCTTTCGCGAGCAAGCCCGCTCCCACATTTGGTTCTGTGTTTATCCAGATAGGTAGGTGTTAGATGACTCAGCCGGTAATGATGACTGTTGAAGCAGGCCTTGCCGCCGAACAAGCTTTACTGGCCGCCGTTTGCGCCGGTGATCAGGAATTCGGCCTGCTGTTCTGGCAGCCCAGCGATCAAGCCCTGGTCATGCCGCGCCGGTTGAGTCGGTTGCCGGCGTTCGAAACCGCCAGCCAAGTTTCGGCCGACGCCGGTTGGCCGGTGTTGCTGCGCGAAACCGGTGGTGAGCCGGTCCCGCAGTCGAATGCCACGGTCAATATCGCCCTGGTCTACGCGCCGCCGCGCAGTGAGGGCGATCAGGGACGTATCGAAACCGGCTACCAGCGCCTGTGCCAGCCGATTTGCGACATGCTGATCGAGTTGGGCGGGGATGCCTCCGTCGGCGAGATCGACGGGGCGTTTTGTGACGGTCGATACAACGTCAACCTCAACGGCCGCAAAATGGTCGGTACGGCTCAGCGCTGGCGCCAGAGCGGTGGACGCCCGGTGGGGTTGGTGCACGGTGCGTTGCTGCTGGAAAACGACCGTGAGGAATTGATCGCGGCGGTCAACCGCTTCAATCAAGCCTGCGGTCTCGAGCAGCGGGTACGGGCCGATAGCCATATCGCGCTGCATGAAGCCTTTGCCGCGCCGCACGCGATCAGTCGGCTGGACACCCTGTACCGTCAACTGCTGGCCAGCTTCCTGCCGGGTTAACGGGTACCGAACACCACCATCGTCTTGCCTTTGACGTGCACCAGGTTGCGCTCTTCCAGGTCCTTGAGCACCCGGCCGACCATCTCTCGCGAACAGCCGACAATGCGCCCGATTTCCTGGCGCGTGACTTTGATCTGCATGCCGTCGGGATGGGTCATGGCGTCGGGTTGCTTGCACAGCTCCAGCAGGCAACGGGCTACGCGACCGGTGACGTCGAAGAATGCCAGGTCACCGACCTTGCGCGTGGTGTCCCGCAGGCGCTGGGCGATCTGGCCGCTCAGGGCGTAGAGGATATCGGGATCGTGCTGGGCCAGTTCGCGAAACTTGGCGTAGCTGATCTCGGCCACTTCGCACTCGACCTTGGCGCGTACCCAGGCGCTGCGTTCCTGCTCCTTGCCGGCTTGCTCAAACAGCCCCAGTTCGCCAAAGAAATCTCCGGTGTTCAGGTAGGCGATGATCATTTCGCGGCCGTCTTCGTCCTCGATCAGGATGGTGACCGAGCCTTTGATAATGAAGAACAGTGTTTCAGAGCGCTCGCCGGCACAGATGATGTTGTGCTTGGCCGGGTGGCGCCGGCGCTGGCAGTGCATCAACAATTTGTCGAGATTCTTGATCTTGGGTATGGGAGTAAGAGCAACCATGGTTGTATCCCGAAAAGGCAGCGCGAAGTGGTTAGAGTTATTGTGTTCAGAGGTATCGGCATTGATACACGTTGTATAAAGGGTGGCAATACGCCATCGATTTGGCGCCAGCTTAACAGACACATCCTGTCTCGATTAGCCAATTTGCCGGGGAAAGCCTGCTATTGATCGCTTTCATGGGAAACGCTGCCGTGCCCAGGCCCTGTGCTAAGCTGGCGACCCTTTTTTAGCAGTGGAGTCTGGGCGATGAAGGCACGCATCCAATGGGCGGGCGAAGCCATGTTCCTCGGTGAGTCGGGCAGTGGCCATGTGGTGGTCATGGACGGCCCGCCGGAAGCCGGTGGCCGTAACCTGGGCGTACGCCCGATGGAAATGCTCCTGCTGGGTGTCGGCGGTTGCAGCAATTTCGACGTGGTCAGCATCCTTAAGAAATCCCGTCAGGCCGTGGAAAGCTGCGAAGCGTTCCTGAAGCCGAGCGCGCCACTGAAGACCCCAAGGTGTTCACCAAGATCCACATGCATTTCGTGGTGAAAGGCCGGGCATTGAAAGAAGCCCAGGTAAAGCGCGCCATCGAGCTGTCGGCGGAGAAGTATTGCTCAGCGTCGATCATGCTGGGCGCGGCCGGTGTGGCTATCACCCATGATTACGAAATCATCGAGTTGGGTTGATCCCAGGATCGGCTGACAAAAAAAGGGCGCTTTGAAAGCGCCCTTTTTTGTGGCTCAGATTCGATACGTACTTTTGGTCATGACCTTGGCCAGCAGGCTCATGCCAAATCGCACCGGCGCCGGGAAGCGGAACCCGCCGGCATCCAATGCGCTTTCTGCGTGGTGTTCTTCATCGATGCGCATCTGCTCAAGAATCGCCCGGGACTTTTCGTCTTCGGCCGGCAGTTGCTCCAGGTGCTCATCCAGGTGCTTGCACACTTGATGTTCGGTTGCTGCGACAAAACCGAGGCTGACCTTGTCGCTGATCAAGCCGGCAGCGGCGCCGATACCAAACGACAAACCATAGAACAGCGGGTTCAGCACGCTGGGGTGGCTGCCCAGTTGGCGGATGCGTTGCTCGCACCAGGCCAGGTGGTCGATTTCTTCCTCGGCCGCGTGTTCCATGGCTGCACGTACCTGCGGCAGCTTGGCGGTCAGGGCCTGGCCCTGGTACAGCGCCTGGGCACAGACTTCGCCGGTATGGTTGATGCGCATCAGGCCGGCGACGTGGCGGGTATCGGTCTCGCTCATCTGTGCGTCGGGCTGCACGATGGCGGGTGACGGGCGATACGGTTGGCCGCTGAAGGGCAGCAGTGTGCGCATGGCCATGTCGGCTTGCAGCAACAGACGGTCAATCGGCGAGTAGTGACGTTGGGTAGTCATGCTGACCTCCGGGAAGAATCTCGGCGGCCAGTTTACCGCAAGAGAGGGGCAAGCGTTTGCGCTGAGTCAGGGGCATGGGGTCGCAGCCTGGCGCCGCGACCCTTGCGGCAAGGCCGATCAGCCCGGCGGCCAGTTCATCTGGCGCTGACCCAACACATGCATATGGATGTGATAAACGGTCTGCCCGCCTTTCGGGTTGCAGTTCATCACCACCCGGAAACCTTCCTCGCAACCCTGCTCTATGGCCAGGCGCTGGGCGGTGAACAGAATATGACCGGCCAGGGCTTTGTCTTCTTCGGTCAGGTCGTTGAGGGTAGGGATGTGTTTCTTCGGGATGACCAGGAAATGCACAGGCGCCGCCGGGTTGATGTCCTTGAAGGCAAGGACTTGATCATCTTCGTAGATGATATCCGCGGGTATTTCTCTGTTGATGATCTTGGTGAACAGAGTATCCACAGCTGTTTCTCCATTAATAAAGTGCAGAGTGAGTGTACTCAGCCCGTCAGCGCGGGCAATAGGCCTTGTTGATGGCCCCGGCGATCTTGCGCGTCAGCCAGCGTGGGCTGAAACGCGGGCTGAAGGCCAGCCAGCGATTACGCCGGCCGGGAATGATGATGGCCTGGTTCTTTTCGAGTGCGCGCACGGTGTACAGCGCCACTTCTTCGGGGCTCATCAGTTTGTCACTGCGTTCAAGCTTGGCGGTGTCCATCTGCGCCGTGCCGAAGAAGGCGGTGCGTGTCGGGCCGGGGCAAAGTACCGAGACCTTGATGCCGCAGGTCTTGAGTTCTTCGCGCAGGCCTTCGGAAAAATGCAGTACGTAGGCTTTGCTGGCGTAATAGCTGCTCATCCACGGGCCGGGCTGGAAAGCCGCAACCGATGCCACATTGAGAATCTGCCCACCGCCATGCAGCGCCATGGCATTGCCCAGGGCGTGACACATGCGGGTCAGGGCCAGGACGTTGACTTCGATCAGGTCCTGTTCGGTCATCCAGTCCTGGGCCAGGAACGGCCCGCTGGTGCCGATGCCGGCGCAGTTCACCAGCAGGTCGATCTGGCGTTCGCCCTCTTCTAGCTCCAGCAGGAACCCGGACAAACGCAGCGGCTCGCCCAGGTCGCAGGCCCGAAACAGCACCTCGACGCCAAAGCGTTGGGTCAATTCGATTGCAATGCTTTCCAACTGATCACGCTGGCGGGCCACCAGAATCAAGCTGCGGCCGCGACGGGCCAATGCTTCGGCCAGGGCCAGGCCGATGCCGCTGGAGGCGCCGGTGATCAGAGCGTAACGGGTCATGCCTTTCTCCATCGCAACGCCACCGGCCTGTGATGGAGGCATCACAGGCGGCGGGCGTTTCTTTACTGTTCCGGAGAGTCTACAGGTTCGCCCGCTTCGTCAGCACTTTGCGCGTCGTCTTCCTCGACGGTGGTGGCTTGATCGGCGTCTTCATCGGAGGTGATGGAGCTGCTTTCGTAGCTGCTGTCCATATTGGCTTCGAGCTGGTTGAGGTAGCCGTTCATGCCCAGCGTCACCACGATGGCGAGCATCACCGGAATAAACGCCAGCCACAGGGTAGCCAGCACTTTGACCGCCGTGGAGTTGCGCGGTGGTGGTGCGCCGTACTGGTTGGCGCCTGCATTACCCGGCAATACCAGCAACAGGATCGGGAACACGCTGTTAACCAGCGGCACCAGGTTGAGGAAATACAGCCAGCCGGACCAGCCGAGGTCATGCAGGCGCTGCACACCGATCTGCACGCTGACCCAGACCAGCGCAACAAACAACGCCAGACCCAGCAGTACACCGATGATGGTGCCAAGCGTCGGCGAGGCGGTGGCCACGGCAAAGCTGACGGTGCTGATGATGCCACCGGCAACCAGCATTGCCAGGGTCAATACCAGCGTCCAGGCCAGATACCGCAAGCGGCCGATACGCCCGTGCAGGGTAAACACCTTGAGGGTGGCGTACTCCGGCAGGTCATCGCCCACGGCGGCGCGTGGTGGCGCGTAAGGCGAGGCGGCCGGGCGCGAGAAGTCAGCGCTGGCGGATTCCGTCTCATGGGTTTCGGCGAGGCTGAAGGCCACGGGCTGTTCGGCTTCGATACGCGCATCGACCCCGGCGTTTTTCAGCGCGGTGAGGTAGGTTTCGGCATCGGGGCGGGACAAGTCGCGCTTCAAGGCGACCGGGCGGCCGGTAAAGAGCTTCTCGATGGCATCGACATCACTCTTGAACAGCTCGGCCAGATTCAGTTTGGCGGTGGTGCTTTCGACCCCAGGGAGCAGGGCTCCATCAAACACAATCTTGAAACGGTTGTCGCTCATGCAGGCATCCTTGTCACTAATTCAGGAAGGTTGTGCAGGCCCGCTCAATCGGCAGGCCCTGCGTTGGGTCAGCGTGGCCAGCGCAAGTCTGCAGCCTGCTCGCGAGCCTTGCGGTATTCGGCATCCAGGCGTGCAACGAGTTCATCGACGCCAGGCAAATCATCAATCTCTCCGACGCCTTGGCCGGCGGACCATACGGTCTTCCAGGCTTTGGCTTCGTCGCTCAACGGCTTGAGCTTGGAACCGAAGTTGACGTCGCCTTTGCCTTGCAGCGCAGCGAGGTCGAAACCGGCGTTTTCCAGGCTCTGGCGCATAAAACTGGCGGGCACACCGGAGACAGCAGGAGTGTGCACGATGTCGGCGGCACGCGATGTGAGCAGCATCTCTTTATACGCATCCGGGGCGTGGCTTTCAGTGGTGCCGATAAAACGCGTGCCGAAGTAAGCCAGGTCTGCCCCCAGCAGTTGGGCGGCGAGTATCTCATGCCCATGGTTAAGGCAGCCGGCCAGCAGCAGGGTTTTATCGAAAAACTGGCGAATCTCGGCGATCAGTGCGAATGGGCTCCAGGTGCCGGCATGCCCACCGGCGCCTGCCGCCACAGCGATCAGGCCGTCGACCCCGGCTTCGGCAGCTTTTTCTGCATGGCGCCGGGTGGTGACATCGTGAAACACCAGGCCTCCGTAGCCGTGCACAGCATCCACCAGTTCCTTGACCGCCCCCAGGCTGGTAATGACGATCGGCACTTTGTGCTCGACGCAGATCGCCAAGTCGGCTTGCAGACGTGGGTTGCTATTGTGCACGATCAGGTTGACGGCATACGGCGCTGGGTTGTCCAGCTGCGCCAGGCCCGCTTCGATCTCTTCCAGCCAGGCTTTGAAGCCGCTGCTTTCGCGCTGGTTGAGCGCCGGGAAGCTCCCGACCACCCCGTTACGGCAACACGCCAGGACCAGTTGCGGGTTGGAAATCAGAAACATCGGCGCAGCCACCACGGGCAGGCGCAGACGTTGTTCGAGCAAAGCGGGCAGCGACATTGGAGGTACCCCGAGTCATTGAAATTAGAACGGTTTAACCACGACCAAAATTACGATAGCCAGCAATATCAGAACGGGCACTTCATTGAACCAGCGATAAAAGACATGGCTGCGGGTGTTTTCGCCACGGGCGAAACGTTTTACCTGCGCGCCGCACATGTGGTGATAGCCGATCAGCAGCACCACCAGGGTCAGCTTGGCGTGGATCCACGCGCCGGTTTGAAAGATGCTGGGGTTGAGGTAGATCAGCCAGCCGCCAAATATCAGGGTGGCAACCATCGCCGGGCCCATGATGCCGCGGTAGAGCTTGCGCTCCATGATGCTGAAGCGTTCTTTGCTGACGGTGTCTTCACTTTGGGCGTGATAGACGAACAGTCGTGGCAGGTAGAACAGCGCGGCAAACCAGCAGACGAGACTGACGATATGGAAGGCTTTGACCCATAGATAGAGCATTTCTAGTTATTCCCAGGTTCACGGTAACTGAAGATAGTAGTGGCTCATGCGCCCGTACGTCACGTTGACGGTTGTCGCAGGACGATACGGCCCCTATTATCGACGGCTTTCCAGTGGGTTCGTTGAGGGCAGGTTTATGGTCAAGGTCGGTATCGTCGGCGGCACGGGTTACACCGGTGTCGAATTGCTGCGTCTGTTGGCTCAGCATCCGCAAGCTGAGGTGGTGGTGATCACTTCCCGATCCGAGGCCGGGCTGGCCGTGGCCGATATGTACCCGAACCTGCGAGGCCACTACGATGGCCTGGCATTCAGCGTTCCGGACATCAAGACCCTGGGCGCCTGTGATGTGGTGTTCTTTGCCACGCCGCACGGCGTTGCCCATGCGCTGGCCGGTGAGCTGCTGGCCGCCGGCACCAAGGTGATCGACCTGTCGGCCGACTTCCGTTTGCAGGATGCCGATGAGTGGGCCAAGTGGTACGGCCAGCCGCACGGTGCCCCGCAGCTGTTGGAAGAGGCGGTGTATGGCCTGCCGGAAGTCAATCGTGAACAGATCAAGCAAGCGCGCCTGATTGCGGTGCCGGGTTGCTACCCGACCGCAACACAACTGGGTTTCCTGCCATTGCTCGAAGCCGGGCTGGCGGATGCTTCGCGCCTGATCGCCGATTGCAAGTCGGGCGTGAGCGGCGCTGGTCGTGGGGCTGCTGTAGGTTCGCTGTACTCCGAGACGTCGGAAAGCATGAAGGCGTATGCAGTAAAAGGGCATCGCCACCTGCCGGAAATCCGCCAGGGGCTGCGTCGTGCAGCGGGTAAGGACGTGGGCCTGACCTTCGTGCCGCACCTGACGCCGATGATCCGTGGGATTCACTCCACGTTGTACGCAACCGTGGTGGACCGCTCGGTCGATCTGCAGGCGTTGTTTGAAAAGCGCTATGCCAATGAACCGTTCGTCGATGTAATGCCTGCCGGCAGCCACCCGGAAACCCGCAGCGTGCGCGGCGCCAATGTGTGCCGCATTGCCGTGCATCGTCCACAAGATGGCGACCTGGTCGTGGTGCTTTCGGTGATCGATAACCTGGTCAAGGGCGCGTCGGGTCAGGCGGTACAGAACATGAACATCCTGTTTGGCCTGGATGAAAAGCTGGGCTTGTCCCACGCGGGCATGCTGCCTTAAAAGCAGCTACGAGCTTCAAGTTGTCAGCGGCAAGCTTGGAGCTTGCCGGCTAGAAGCTTGCCGCTGCTCCCTTAATAGTTGACCGCTTTTCTAGGAGAAGCGGATAATGCCCGCCATTACGCATATGGCGACGCTACGCCGGGAGATTATCAGCATGAGCGTTGAATCCTTCACCCCCACGGCTTTGCAATTCACCCACGGTGCTGCGCACAAGGTGAAGAGCCTGGTCGATGAAGAGGGTAATGATCGCTTGAAGCTGCGCGTATTCGTTACGGGCGGCGGTTGTTCAGGGTTTCAGTACGGTTTTACCTTCGATGAAGATGTGGCCGATGACGACACCATCGTCGAGCGCGAGGGCGTGAGCCTGGTCGTGGACCCGATGAGCTTCCAATACCTGGCAGGTGCCGAGGTGGATTACCAGGAAGGTCTGGAAGGTTCGCGTTTCGTGATCAAGAACCCTAACGCCACCACTACCTGTGGTTGCGGGTCTTCGTTCTCGATCTGATCGGCAACGGGCAAAAAAAACGCCGCTTGGCTTTGATAGGCCAAGCGGCGTTTTGCTGTCTGGGGCTCAGGCCGGGTAGATCGCGCCCAGTACGCGCAGCCCGCGTGCGCCGGTGACGCTCGGGCGGTTGGCGGCGATGCCTTCAAGGCAGCAATGGGCCAGCCAGGCGAAGGCCATGGCTTCGACCCAATCGGGGTCCACGCCGTAAGTGGCGGTGCTGCTGACCTGGGTGGCAGGGAGCAGGGCGGCCAGGCGGCTCATCAGCGTGCCGTTGTGGGCGCCGCCGCCACAGACCAGCAGGGTTTCTGTCTGGCCCTGTGCGGTTTGCAGGGACTCGCTGATGGTCAGGGCGGTCAGTTCCAGCAGCGTAGCCTGAACGTTCTGGGGCGCGAACGCGGGTAGTTGGCTCAGGTGCTGCTGTAGCCACTGCAGGTTGAACACTTCACGCCCGGTGCTTTTAGGGCCCTTGGTCAGGAAGAATGGATCGCCCAGCAGCGCATTGAGTAGCTGGGGCTCTATCGTGCCGCTGGCGGCCCAGTGGCCATCGCGATCAAAGTGTTCGCCACGTTGCAGGTGAATCCACGCGTCCAGCAACACATTGCCCGGGCCACAGTCGAAGCCGGCTACAGGCTTGCCGGTTTCGATCAGGCTGAGGTTGCTGAAACCTCCGACATTCAATACGGCGCGGTTGCCCGTGCGCTCACCAAACAATGCTTCATGAAATGCAGGCACCAATGGCGCGCCCTGGCCACCGGCAGCCACGTCGCGGCTGCGGAAATCACTGACCACGGTAATGCCTGTCAGCTCAGTGAGTAGGGCGGGGTTGCCGATCTGTACGGTAAAGCCTCGCGCCGGTTCGTGGCGGATGGTCTGGCCATGGCTGCCAATGGCGCGGATATCCTGGGGCTTGAGGTTTTGCTGGCCAAGCAGGGCGTGAATACCTTGCGCAGCGAGCTGCACCCACTGCTGCTGGGCAATGGCCGAGCGTGCAATCTCATCCGGGCCGCTGGCGCAAAGGCCAAGCAGCTCGGTGCGCAGTGCGCTCGGCATGGGGATGTAGTGCGTGGCCAGCAGTTTGATTGCCGGGGTTTGCTCAATCAGGGCGATGTCCAGGCCATCGAGGCTGGTGCCGGACATCACGCCTATATAGAGAGACATGTGTTAACGCTTCGCCGAGGCAAGCAGGGTAGAGCGCTCCTGGTCCATGCGCGCCATCAGCGGCTGGCTCTGTTGCAGGAAGCGTGCGCGTTCGGCTTTGGCGATCGGGTCGGCCATTGGCAGCTTCTGGCCGAGTGGGTCGACGTGGACGCCGTTCACCTGGAACTCATAGTGCAAATGCGGGCCGGTGGACAGGCCGGTGGTGCCGATATAGCCAATGACCTGGCCCTGTTTCACGTTACTGCCGGTCGACACGCCCTTGGCGAAGCCCTGCATGTGGCCATACAGCGTGCGGTAGGTGTTGCCGTGCTGGATGATCACGGTGTTGCCGTAACCGCCGCGACGCCCGGCCAGCAGTACCTTGCCATCACCGGCAGCCTTGATGGGGGTGCCGCGAGGGGCTGCATAGTCAACGCCTTTGTGGGCGCGGATCTTGTTCAAAATGGGGTGCTTGCGGCCCATGGAAAAGCGCGAACTGATACGGGCGAAGTCAACCGGCGTGCGGATAAAGGCTTTGCGCATGCTATTGCCGTCGGCCGTGTAGTAGCTGCTGTTGCCTTGTTTGTTGGTGTAACGCACGGCGGTGTAGGTCTTGCCGCGGTTGGTGAAGCGCGCAGAGAGAATGTTGCCGGTGCCGACCACTTTGCCGTTGGCGACCTTCTGCTCGTAGATCACATCGAATTCGTCGCCCTGGCGGATGTCCTGAGCGAAGTCGATGTCGTAGCCGAACACGCTGGCCATATCCATGGTCATGCTGTGGGACAAGCCGGCGCGAGCGGCGGATTGCGACAGCGAGCTGTTGATCACGCCGTGCACATACGCCGAACGCATTACCGGTTTGGTGGTGATGCGGTTGAAGGCAAAGCCTTTGGCGCCCTTGGTCAGGGTGATGCTTTCGAGGTCGCTGACATTGCTGTGCAGGTTGTTCAGCTGGCCGTCGGGGGTGAACTCGAACTCAAGCTTCTGGCCGTGCCTGAGCTGGGTGAATTGCTTGGCTTGCTTGTCGCTGGCCAGCACGTCGTTAACCGTGGCGGCGGGGAGGCCGACCTTTTCGAACAGGGTCGACAGCGTGTCGCCCCTGGCCACGACCACTTCGCGGTGCAGAGGGTTCTTGGCGGCGTCGGCAGCAGGAGCAGGCTGGGCCTGGGCGGCTTGCTGGGTGTCTTCCGGGCTGTTTTCTATCTGCGCGAACGGCGACTCGACGGGGGCATTTGTGGCTTGTTGCGCGTCGGAAGCGTCTTGATCTTGTGTCAGTTGCTCAACCGGACTTTCCAGGTCAAGGCTCAGGGATGTTCGTTTGGCTTCTACGTCACTGGAAGGGAATACCAGGAGTGCCAGGCTGAGAAGAGCGGCGATACCACTTGCGGCGAGCAGGTGGGTCTTCGGGTAAAGCGGCGGCGCTTTAGACGGTTCAGTGGTCATAAGTAATTTTGACTTTGAAGATGAATTGGAAAAGATGAATGACATGATGAAGATGAAATAACTGTATAAAATATAACCAAATCATCTGTGGCGCAAGCTCGCGAACGCTGGGCTTGCTGAACGGTGTCCGTGCGCAGGGCAAAACTTGTAATTAGTCCCTGATCTTGTATGGTTGGTTCCCTTTTGAATCTGAGCCTTGCGGGTCTGTTATGAAGTCGGTTGAAGAGCAGCTAGCGCTGATAAAACGTGGTGCGGAAGAACTGTTGGTCGAAGCTGAGCTGATCGAGAAGCTCAAGCGTGGTCAGCCCCTGCGTATTAAGGCTGGCTTCGATCCGACGGCGCCGGATCTGCACCTGGGTCATACCGTGCTTATTAATAAGCTGCGCCAGTTCCAGGAACTGGGGCACCAGGTCATCTTCCTTATAGGTGACTTCACGGGGATGATCGGTGATCCGAGCGGCAAAAGCGCCACGCGCCCGCCGCTGACTCGTGAGCAGGTCCTGGAGAATGCCGAGACCTACAAGACTCAGGTGTTCAAGATTCTCGACCCGGCTAAAACCGAGGTGGCCTTCAACTCCACCTGGATGGACCAGATGGGGCCGGCGGACTTCATTCGCCTGACTTCCCAGTACACCGTGGCACGTATGCTTGAACGTGATGACTTCGACAAGCGCTACTCCACCAATCAACCAATCGCGATCCACGAGTTTCTTTACCCGCTGGTTCAGGGGTATGACTCGGTGGCGCTGCGCGCGGACGTTGAGCTGGGCGGTACCGACCAGAAGTTCAACCTGCTGATGGGGCGTGAGCTGCAGCGTGCGTATGGGCAAGAAGCCCAATGCATTCTGACCATGCCGTTGCTGGAAGGCTTGGATGGCGTCAAGAAGATGTCCAAGTCTCTGGGTAACTATGTCGGTATCCAGGAAGCACCGGGCGTGATGTACGGCAAGCTGGTTTCGATTCCTGATGCATTGATGTGGCGCTACTTCGAGCTGTTGAGCTTCCGCTCGATGGATGAGATCAATGCGCTGCGTGCCGACGTCGAGGCGGGTGCCAACCCGCGTGATGTGAAGATCAAGCTGGCGGAAGAGATCGTTGCGCGCTTCCATGGTGAAGAAGCTGCGGCCAGTGCTCACCGTGCGGCCGGCAACCGTATGAAGGATGGCGAGCTGCCGGATGATCTGCCGGAGATCGAGTTGACTGCTGCCGAGGCGATGCCGATCGCGGCTGTCCTTAATAAGGCGGGCCTGGTGAAGAATTCGGCGGTTGCGCGTGATCTCCTTGGTTCCGGCGGTGTGCGTATAGATGGTGAGGTTGTTGATCGCACCTTTATATACGAACTGGGCGCTACCCACGTTTGCCAGGCCGGGAAGAAGGCATTTGCGCGTATTACGCTCAAATCCGAATAAACCTGAAATTAAGTGTTGACGGCGATTTATATCTGTCTATAATTCGCCCCACTTCCGGCGCAGTCGAAACGGAAAACTCCTTGGTAAACAAAGAGTTATGCGAGATTCGACAGCGAGATGCTTCAGTTCATCGAAGCCCAGAAGGAGTTGGTAGAGCGGTGTTGTTTGGCTCTATTAACGTTTCGATCTTCTCGGTCGAAAGCGGAGAAAAAGAGGTGTTGACAGCAGCGTGTAACGCTGTAGAATTCGCCTCCCGCTAACGAGAGATCGGAAGCGCAAGTGGTTGAAGTTGTTGAAGAAATCTTCGAAAACTTCTGAAAATAATCACTTGACAGCAAATGAGGCTGCTGTAGAATGCGCGCCTCGGTTGAGACGAAAGATCTTAACCAACCGCTCTTTAACAACTGAATCAAGCAATTCGTGTGGGTGCTTGTGGAGTCAGACTTATAGTCAACAAGATTATCAGCATCACAAGTTACTCCGCGAGAAATCAAAGATGTAACCAACGATTGCTGAGCCAAGTTTAGGGTTTCTTAAAAACCCAAAGATGTTTGAACTGAAGAGTTTGATCATGGCTCAGATTGAACGCTGGCGGCAGGCCTAACACATGCAAGTCGAGCGGTAGAGAGAAGCTTGCTTCTCTTGAGAGCGGCGGACGGGTGAGTAATGCCTAGGAATCTGCCTGGTAGTGGGGGATAACGTTCGGAAACGGACGCTAATACCGCATACGTCCTACGGGAGAAAGCAGGGGACCTTCGGGCCTTGCGCTATCAGATGAGCCTAGGTCGGATTAGCTAGTTGGTGAGGTAATGGCTCACCAAGGCGACGATCCGTAACTGGTCTGAGAGGATGATCAGTCACACTGGAACTGAGACACGGTCCAGACTCCTACGGGAGGCAGCAGTGGGGAATATTGGACAATGGGCGAAAGCCTGATCCAGCCATGCCGCGTGTGTGAAGAAGGTCTTCGGATTGTAAAGCACTTTAAGTTGGGAGGAAGGGCAGTTACCTAATACGTGATTGTTTTGACGTTACCGACAGAATAAGCACCGGCTAACTCTGTGCCAGCAGCCGCGGTAATACAGAGGGTGCAAGCGTTAATCGGAATTACTGGGCGTAAAGCGCGCGTAGGTGGTTTGTTAAGTTGGATGTGAAATCCCCGGGCTCAACCTGGGAACTGCATTCAAAACTGACTGACTAGAGTATGGTAGAGGGTGGTGGAATTTCCTGTGTAGCGGTGAAATGCGTAGATATAGGAAGGAACACCAGTGGCGAAGGCGACCACCTGGACTAATACTGACACTGAGGTGCGAAAGCGTGGGGAGCAAACAGGATTAGATACCCTGGTAGTCCACGCCGTAAACGATGTCAACTAGCCGTTGGAAGCCTTGAGCTTTTAGTGGCGCAGCTAACGCATTAAGTTGACCGCCTGGGGAGTACGGCCGCAAGGTTAAAACTCAAATGAATTGACGGGGGCCCGCACAAGCGGTGGAGCATGTGGTTTAATTCGAAGCAACGCGAAGAACCTTACCAGGCCTTGACATCCAATGAACTTTCTAGAGATAGATTGGTGCCTTCGGGAACATTGAGACAGGTGCTGCATGGCTGTCGTCAGCTCGTGTCGTGAGATGTTGGGTTAAGTCCCGTAACGAGCGCAACCCTTGTCCTTAGTTACCAGCACGTAATGGTGGGCACTCTAAGGAGACTGCCGGTGACAAACCGGAGGAAGGTGGGGATGACGTCAAGTCATCATGGCCCTTACGGCCTGGGCTACACACGTGCTACAATGGTCGGTACAGAGGGTTGCCAAGCCGCGAGGTGGAGCTAATCCCATAAAACCGATCGTAGTCCGGATCGCAGTCTGCAACTCGACTGCGTGAAGTCGGAATCGCTAGTAATCGCGAATCAGAATGTCGCGGTGAATACGTTCCCGGGCCTTGTACACACCGCCCGTCACACCATGGGAGTGGGTTGCACCAGAAGTAGCTAGTCTAACCTTCGGGAGGACGGTTACCACGGTGTGATTCATGACTGGGGTGAAGTCGTAACAAGGTAGCCGTAGGGGAACCTGCGGCTGGATCACCTCCTTAATCGACGACATCAGCTGCTCCATAAGTTCCCACACGAATTGCTTGATTCATTGAAGAAGACGATAAGAAGCAGCCCGAAATTGGGTCTGTAGCTCAGTTGGTTAGAGCGCACCCCTGATAAGGGTGAGGTCGGCAGTTCGAATCTGCCCAGACCCACCAATTTTGTGTGGGAAACGCCTGTAGAAATACGGGGCCATAGCTCAGCTGGGAGAGCGCCTGCCTTGCACGCAGGAGGTCAACGGTTCGATCCCGTTTGGCTCCACCACTACTGCTTCTGAAGTTTTGAAAGCTTAGAAATGAGCATTCCATAAGGTTGATGGTGAATGTTGATTTCTAGTCTTTGATTAGATCGTTCTTTAAAAATTTGGGTATGTGATAGAAAGATAGACTGAACGTTACTTTCACTGGTAACGGATCAGGCTAAGGTAAAATTTGTGAGTTCTCTTAGTTGAGAAATTCGAATTTTCGGCGAATGTTGTCTTCACAGTATAACCAGATTGCTTGGGGTTATATGGTCAAGTGAAGAAGCGCATACGGTGGATGCCTTGGCAGTCAGAGGCGATGAAAGACGTGGTAGCCTGCGAAAAGCTTCGGGGAGTCGGCAAACAGACTTTGATCCGGAGATGTCTGAATGGGGGAACCCAGCCATCATAAGATGGTTATCTTGTACTGAATACATAGGTGCAAGAGGCGAACCAGGGGAACTGAAACATCTAAGTACCCTGAGGAAAAGAAATCAACCGAGATTCCCTTAGTAGTGGCGAGCGAACGGGGACTAGCCCTTAAGTGGCTTTGAGATTAGCGGAACGCTCTGGAAAGTGCGGCCATAGTGGGTGATAGCCCTGTACGCGAAAATCTCTTAGTCATGAAATCGAGTAGGACGGAGCACGAGAAACTTTGTCTGAATATGGGGGGACCATCCTCCAAGGCTAAATACTACTGACTGACCGATAGTGAACTAGTACCGTGAGGGAAAGGCGAAAAGAACCCCCGGAGAGGGGAGTGAAATAGATCCTGAAACCGTATGCGTACAAGCAGTGGGAGCCCACTTTGTTGGGTGACTGCGTACCTTTTGTATAATGGGTCAGCGACTTATTTTCAGTGGCGAGCTTAACCGAATAGGGGAGGCGTAGCGAAAGCGAGTCTTAATAGGGCGTCTAGTCGCTGGGAATAGACCCGAAACCGGGCGATCTATCCATGGGCAGGTTGAAGGTTGGGTAACACTAACTGGAGGACCGAACCGACTACCGTTGAAAAGTTAGCGGATGACCTGTGGATCGGAGTGAAAGGCTAATCAAGCTCGGAGATAGCTGGTTCTCCTCGAAAGCTATTTAGGTAGCGCCTCATGTATCACTGTAGGGGGTAGAGCACTGTTTCGGCTAGGGGGTCATCCCGACTTACCAAACCGATGCAAACTCCGAATACCTACAAGTGCCGAGCATGGGAGACACACGGCGGGTGCTAACGTCCGTCGTGAAAAGGGAAACAACCCAGACCGTCAGCTAAGGTCCCAAAGTTATGGTTAAGTGGGAAACGATGTGGGAAGGCTTAGACAGCTAGGAGGTTGGCTTAGAAGCAGCCACCCTTTAAAGAAAGCGTAATAGCTCACTAGTCGAGTCGGCCTGCGCGGAAGATGTAACGGGGCTCAAACCATACACCGAAGCTACGGGTATCACGTAAGTGATGCGGTAGAGGAGCGTTCTGTAAGCCTGTGAAGGTGAGTTGAGAAGCTTGCTGGAGGTATCAGAAGTGCGAATGCTGACATGAGTAACGACAATGGGTGTGAAAAACACCCACGCCGAAAGACCAAGGTTTCCTGCGCAACGTTAATCGACGCAGGGTTAGTCGGTCCCTAAGGCGAGGCTGAAAAGCGTAGTCGATGGAAAACAGGTTAATATTCCTGTACTTCTGGTTATTGCGATGGAGGGACGGAGAAGGCTAGGCCAGCTTGGCGTTGGTTGTCCAAGTTTAAGGTGGTAGGCTGAGATCTTAGGTAAATCCGGGATCTTAAGGCCGAGAGCTGATGACGAGTTAACTTTTAGTTAACGAAGTGGTTGATGCCATGCTTCCAAGAAAAGCTTCTAAGCTTCAGGTAACCAGGAACCGTACCCCAAACCGACACAGGTGGTTGGGTAGAGAATACCAAGGCGCTTGAGAGAACTCGGGTGAAGGAACTAGGCAAAATGGCACCGTAACTTCGGGAGAAGGTGCGCCGGTGAGGGTGAAGGACTTGCTCCGTAAGCTCATGCCGGTCGAAGATACCAGGCCGCTGCGACTGTTTATTAAAAACACAGCACTCTGCAAACACGAAAGTGGACGTATAGGGTGTGACGCCTGCCCGGTGCCGGAAGGTTAATTGATGGGGTTAGCTAACGCGAAGCTCTTGATCGAAGCCCCGGTAAACGGCGGCCGTAACTATAACGGTCCTAAGGTAGCGAAATTCCTTGTCGGGTAAGTTCCGACCTGCACGAATGGCGTAACGATGGCGGCGCTGTCTCCACCCGAGACTCAGTGAAATTGAAATCGCTGTGAAGATGCAGTGTATCCGCGGCTAGACGGAAAGACCCCGTGAACCTTTACTATAGCTTTGCACTGGACTTTGAATTTGCTTGTGTAGGATAGGTGGGAGGCTTTGAAGCGTGGACGCCAGTCTGCGTGGAGCCAACCTTGAAATACCACCCTGGCAACTTTGAGGTTCTAACTCAGGTCCGTTATCCGGATCGAGGACAGTGTATGGTGGGTAGTTTGACTGGGGCGGTCTCCTCCTAAAGAGTAACGGAGGAGTACGAAGGTGCGCTCAGACCGGTCGGAAATCGGTCGTAGAGTATAAAGGCAAAAGCGCGCTTGACTGCGAGACAGACACGTCGAGCAGGTACGAAAGTAGGTCTTAGTGATCCGGTGGTTCTGTATGGAAGGGCCATCGCTCAACGGATAAAAGGTACTCCGGGGATAACAGGCTGATACCGCCCAAGAGTTCATATCGACGGCGGTGTTTGGCACCTCGATGTCGGCTCATCACATCCTGGGGCTGAAGCCGGTCCCAAGGGTATGGCTGTTCGCCATTTAAAGTGGTACGCGAGCTGGGTTTAGAACGTCGTGAGACAGTTCGGTCCCTATCTGCCGTGGACGTTTGAGATTTGAGAGGGGCTGCTCCTAGTACGAGAGGACCGGAGTGGACGAACCTCTGGTGTTCCGGTTGTCACGCCAGTGGCATTGCCGGGTAGCTATGTTCGGAATAGATAACCGCTGAAAGCATCTAAGCGGGAAACTAGCCTCAAGATGAGATCTCACTGGAACCTTGAGTTCCCTGAAGGGCCGTCGAAGACTACGACGTTGATAGGTTGGGTGTGTAAGCGCTGTGAGGCGTTGAGCTAACCAATACTAATTGCCCGTGAGGCTTGACCATATAACACCCAAGCAATTTGCTGACCTGAGAAGGCACCAGATTGCGGTGTGTGAAGACGAAATGAACCGAAAGTTCGACGTTCACAAACACCGAAAGCTATCACATACCCAATTTGCTGAAGCGAGGCCAGCTGGTCACGACTCAGTACCCGAATTTCTTGACGACCATAGAGCATTGGAACCACCTGATCCCATCCCGAACTCAGTAGTGAAACGATGCATCGCCGATGGTAGTGTGGGGTTTCCCCATGTGAGAGTAGGTCATCGTCAAGATTAAATTCCAGAACCCCTGTTTGCTAACGCAAACAGGGGTTTTGTTTTTGGGCGGTCGGAAAGTGCTAAGGGCCCCTTCAGTGCCTAAAGTCCCGCCTTTCTATGCAATGACCCTGCGCATGGCTATCATGCGTGCCTCATTGTGAGGCGATACTTGCATGCTGACGTTGTTAGAACTTCTAAAAGATGGCCGCTTCCACTCTGGAGAAGCACTTGGCGCTGCCCTTGGCGTTAGTCGCAGTGCTGTCTGGAAGCAGCTCCAGCACCTTGAGGCTGAATTGAATCTGCCCATCCATAAGATCCGTGGCAAGGGCTATCAGTTGGCGTCGCCGCTGGTGTTTCTGAACGCTGATGACATTGAGCGGAATGCGCCTTGCTTGGGCTGGCCCGTTCATATCTCCGATTCCATTGACTCCACTAACGCCGAGGCCTTGCGCCTTGTTGATAGTGGGTGTGCGGCGCCGTTCCTGGTGCTTGCGGAACAGCAAACAGCAGGAAGAGGCAGGCGCGGTCGCAAGTGGGTCAGCCCCTTCGCCCAGAACGTGTATTACAGCCTTGTGCTGCGAATTGAGGGCGGTCTTCGGCAGCTGGAGGGAATGAGCCTCGTTGTCGGTCTGGCCGTCATGCAGTCCCTGCGCGAGTCAGGTGTGCAGGGTGCGGCCTTGAAGTGGCCAAACGACGTCTTGGTGGGGCACAAAAAAATTGCCGGGATTTTGCTGGAGTTGGTAGGCGATCCTGCTGACATCTGCCACGTTGTCCTTGGAATAGGTATCAACGTGAATATGCAGAAGGCTGATGAGGTCGATCAACAATGGACCTCTGTGCAGCTCGAAACGGGCTCTCCTGTCGATCGTAATGCGCTGGTGGCGCAATTGGGCCTGCAGTTGCAAGGCTACCTGGACCGGCATCGCGCGACCGGCTTTGCAGAGCTTCAAGAGGAGTGGGAGCAGAATCACGCATGGCAGGGCAGGGCGGTATCCCTTATAGCGGGTGTCAACCAGGTGGATGGCGTGGTGCTGGGGGTCGACCGTCAAGGCGCGTTGCGTTTAAGTGTTGATGGGGTTGAGAAAATATACAGTGGTGGTGAGTTAAGCCTGAGGTTGCGTGATGATTCTTGAGCTCGACTGTGGGAATAGCTTTATCAAGTGGCGGGTACTCGATTCGGACCTGGCGAACGCCTCCGCGGAAGGTGTCGTAGGTTCGGATAGCGCATTGATTGAAAGCTTGGTCGCGCTGCCCGGCTTGTTGCTGACGCGCTGCCGATTGGTGAGTGTTCGTGCTCAGGAAGAAACGACCAAGCTGGTCAGCGCGTTGGTGGAGGCTTTTGGCGTTGTCGTTTCTTGCGCAGCTTCTGCGCGTGAAATGGCGGGAGTGCGCAACGGCTATGAAGATTTCGAGCGTCTGGGGGCTTGATCGCTGGTTGGCGATGCTGGGTGGATTCAAATTGGCATCAGGCGCTTGCCTGGTGCTTGATTTCGGTACGGCAGCGACTGCAGATTTCATTGCTGCGGACGGTCAGCACTTGGGTGGCTTCATCTGTCCAGGTATGCCTCTGATGCGTAACCAACTGCGCACCCATACGCGCAAGATACGCTACGACGATGTCTCTGCCGAAAGGGCTCTGGAGCGCCTCGCCCCAGGTCGTTCGACTGTGGAGGCGGTAGAGCGCGGCTGCACGTTGATGCTCAGAGGGTTTGTGCTGACCCAGCTTGAGCTGGCTCGAACCTACTGGGGTGATGACTTCAGTGTATTCCTGACCGGCGGGGATGCTGAGCTGGTATCGGATGCGGTGCCGCAGGCTCGACTTGTGCCTGACCTGGTGTTTGTGGGGTTGGCGATGGCGTGCCCTTTATCTTGAGGTGATTATGCGTTGGCTGTTTTTGCTTCTACTTGTCCTCAACGCTTTCTACTACATATGGCATCAGCAAGAGGCCCCGTTGCGGGCCAAGGATGTAACGCCTCTAAGTCTCTATCGAGGCTCGCAGCAGGATATCCGCCTGCTGAGTGAGTCTGCCGACGCCGTGGTGCGTAGGGATCGGGCAAAAGCGTCTGATGCGTCGAATACCTGCTTATACATCGGTGGTTTTGCGGATCAGCGCCAGGCGCAGTCGGTCGAGCAGCGTCTCACGAGCCTGGATATCAAGGTCAAGGTCCTATTGCTGAACACGCCTGATGCCTGGGGTTACTGGCTTCGAGTGGCCCCAGAAAGCCGACGCCTGGCTGATGATCTGCCGTTTGAGAACCTTGCTAAGGAATTCAATGAGTTAAAACATAAAATAATGTTGTGCGAAGGCGTTGCAACTGTCGAATAGTTTGCATAGAATGGCGCCCGCTTCGCAGTGAAGACCTTTACGGTCTGAAGGGTGAAGCAAAGGTCAACGCAGCTAACCTCATATTTTTAATGAGAAAATGCTTGACAGAAGGCCGGCGTGATGTAGAATGCCGGCTCGCTTAGGAGGGGTTCCCGAGCGGCCAAAGGGATCAGACTGTAAATCTGACGTCTACGACTTCGAAGGTTCGAATCCTTCCCCCTCCACCATTTTTAGCGTGAGCTGCAAGCTCCGCGGGTATAGTTTAGTGGTAGAACCTCAGCCTTCCAAGCTGATGATGCGGGTTCGATTCCCGCTACCCGCTCCAAGTTTGCAGGTTGTGCACGGTGTTTCGCTCTTGTAGCTCAGTTGGTAGAGCACACCCTTGGTAAGGGTGAGGTCAGCGGTTCAAATCCGCTCAAGAGCTCCATATAACAAGGCAGATATGAAAATATCTGCCTTTGTTTTAACAGCTACCTCGGCTTGATGGTGTTGTATCTGGCTTTGTCGTCAGGTGATTTCAAGTCTAGTGGGGTTGGTTGTTGTAAAGTCTTTTTCAGGCCTGCATAATGGTCGGCCTGATTTTGTTTTAGGTCAGTAGCTCAATTGGCAGAGCGACGGTCTCCAAAACCGTAGGTTGGGGGTTCGATTCCTCCTGACCTGCCAGATTCACGTGGTGTGTCTGGCTTTCTTTTCACAGGATCTTCATAGATGACTCCTAAGGCTGAAGCTCAAAGCTCTCGTTTCGATCTCGTCAAGTGGCTCGCTGTAGTCGCGTTGGTGGTCGTAGGCGTTGTTGGCAACCAGTACTACTCTGCTTCGCCGATCCTGTACCGCGTACTCGCTTTGCTTGCTCTTGCTGCTGTAGCTGCCTTTGTAGGCCTGCAGACTGCCAAAGGCAAGTCGTTCGCAGTCCTGGTAAAGGAAGCTCGCACCGAAATCCGTAAAGTCGTTTGGCCGACTCGCCAAGAAACCACGCAGACCACGTTGATTGTTGTGGCTGTTGTTCTGGTTATGGCGTTGCTGTTGTGGGGGCTTGATTCCCTGCTCGGCTGGCTTGTTTCCTTGATTGTTGGCTAAGGGTGTCCCGTGGCTAAGCGTTGGTACGTTGTGCATGCTTACTCGGGTTACGAGAAGCATGTTATGCGCTCTTTGCTGGAGCGCGTAAAGCTCGCAGGCATGGAAGATGGCTTCGGCGAAATTCTGGTTCCCACTGAAGAAGTGGTTGAAATGCGGAATGGCCAGAAGCGCAAGAGTGAACGCAAGTTCTTCCCTGGCTACGTGCTGGTTCAGATGGACATGAATGAAGGTACTTGGCACTTGGTCAAGGACACTCCTCGTGTCATGGGTTTCATCGGCGGTACCGCTGATAAACCTGCTCCGATCACTGACAAAGAGGCGGAAGCAATTCTGCGTCGTGTTGCTGACGGTAGCGACAAGCCTAAGCCGAAGACATTGTTCGAGCCGGGTGAGGTTGTTCGTGTCACGGATGGTCCGTTTGCTGATTTCAACGGTACCGTCGAAGAAGTTAACTACGAAAAGAGCCGGATCCAAGTGGCAGTGCTCATTTTCGGTCGCTCTACTCCGGTAGAGTTGGAGTTCAGCCAGGTCGAGAAGGTCTAGCTGAGCAAGCATCCCAACCCCGCAGCCTTAGGCTGTGGGGTTTTGTCGTCACTGGGATAAACGCGCAAGTAACCGGGGAGCCTTTCGAGGCGTTCGAACCCGTAATTGGAGTGCCTCATGGCCAAGAAGATTACCGCTTACATCAAGCTGCAAGTGAAGGCCGCTCAGGCCAACCCTAGCCCACCCGTCGGTCCAGCTCTGGGTCAGCATGGCGTGAACATCATGGAGTTCTGCAAGGCCTTCAACGCCCGTACTCAGGGTCTTGAGCCAGGTCTGCCGACTCCAGTGATCATCACTGTATACAGCGACCGTAGCTTCACTTTCGAAACCAAGTCGACCCCGGCTTCGGTTTTGTTGAAGAAAGCTGCTGGTCTGACTAGCGGTTCCGCTCGTCCTAACACCGTTAAGGTTGGCACCGTAACTCGTGCTCAGCTGGAAGAAATCGCGAAAACCAAAAACGCGGATCTGACTGCAGCTGATATGGATGCAGCCGTGCGTACCATCGCCGGTTCTGCTCGTAGCATGGGCCTTAACGTGGAGGGTGTGTAATGGCTAAGCTGACCAAGCGCCAAAAGGCTATCGCCGGCAAAATCGAAGCAGGCAAGGCCTACAACTTTGTAGACGCTGCTGCCCTGCTGACCGAGCTGTCGACTGTCAAGTTCAGCGAGTCCGTTGACGTTGCTGTAAACCTGGGTGTTGACCCACGTAAATCCGACCAAGGTCGTTCGTAGCGCTACTGTGCTGCCACACGGTACTGGCAAGACTGTACGTGTTGCTGTCTTCACCCAAGGCCCAGCAGCTGAAGCTGCTCTGGCCGCCGGCGCTGATCGCGTTGGCATGGACGACCTGGCTGCCGAAATGAAAGGCGGCGACCTGAACTATGACGTAGTTATTGCCTCCCCGGATGCAATGCGCGTTGTAGGTCAACTGGGTCAGATCCTGGGTCCACGTGGCCTGATGCCTAACCCTAAAGTCGGCACCGTAACCCCAGACGTAGCTACCGCGGTTAAAAACGCCAAGGCTGGTCAGGTTCGTTATCGCACCGACAAAAACGGCATCATTCACACCTCCGTTGGCAAAGTCGGCTTTGATGCCGTCAAGCTGAAGGAAAACGTTGAAGCCCTGATCGCTGATCTGAAGCGTATCAAGCCGGCTTCCTCGAAAGGTATCTACGTCAAGCGCGTTACCCTGAGCACCACTATGGGCCCAGGTCTGGTCATCGACCAAGGCTCGCTGGACGTATAAGACACAGATTGGCGCAAGCGATTGCGCCAATTGAAAAAATTGGGGTCCCTGCCTGGCGGGGGCTATCCAAGACCGTAGGCGACGCAAGTCTTAAACCATAAGCCTACGCAGATGGTGCTCCCGGTTCCTTACCGAATCAGACACCAAAACGACATCCGGCTTCGGCCAGATGAAACGGTAACAAGCAGGAGTTAAACCCGTGGCAATTAATCTCGAAGACAAGAAGGCCATCGTCGCTGAAGTCAACGAGGCTGCCAAAGCTGCTCTGTCCGCTGTCGTGGCTGATGCCCGTGGTGTGACAGTAGGCGCTATGACCGGACTCCGTAAAGAGGCTCGTGAAGCTGGCGTATACGTACGTGTTGTACGTAACACCCTGCTCAAGCGCGCTGTTGCTGACACTGAATACAGTGTCCTCAACGACGTGTTCACCGGCCCGACTCTGATCGCGTTCTCCAAAGAACATCCAGGCGCTGCTGCCCGTTTGTTCAAGGAATTCGCCAAGAGTCAGGATAAGTTCGAGATCAAGGCAGCTGCGTTCGAGGGCAAGTTCCTCGCAGCTAACCAAATCGACGTACTGGCAACACTGCCGACCCGTAACGAAGCTATTTCTCAGCTGATGAGCGTGATTCAAGGCGCTACCAGCAAGTTGGCTCGTACTCTGGCCGCAGTTCGCGAGCAAAAAGAAGCTGCAGCAGCCTGAGGCTGAGCAACTTCTCTCGCGTTTTTTTGTTTATTTCGATGGCCGCGTAGGCCGTCCCCCAATTCAGGAAATACAGCAATGTCTATCTCCCAAGACGATATCCTCAACGCCGTAGCTGAAATGTCGGTTCTGCAGGTTGTTGAGCTGATCAAAGCTTTCGAAGAAAAATTCGGCGTTTCCGCTGCCGCTGCTTCCGCTGGCCCAGCTGTTGCTGCTGTTGCTGCTGAAGAGCAAACCGAATTCAACGTCATGCTGCTGGAAGCTGGCGAGAAGAAAGTAAACGTGATCAAGGCAGTACGTGAACTGACCGGTCTGGGCCTGAAAGAAGCCAAGGCTGTAGTTGACGGCGCTCCTGCCCAGGTTCTGGAAGCAGTGTCGAAAGACGCAGCTGACAAAGCCAAAGCTACTCTGGAAGAAGCAGGCGCTAAAGTCGAGCTGAAGTAAGCATCGACCTTGCGTCTCCAGCCCAAGCGTTAAGCTGAAGGCTGATGGCTGGTGGCTCTTGCCACCGGCCTTTTTCCGTTCTTGGCTGTCGACTCGGTCGCCGCCATTAACGCGCTGTAGCCACCCGAAGCGGTGGTGCAAACCATGGGGTTTGCAAGATTTTCTGGCTGCTCCCGTCGGAGGGGCCAAACAAGCAGGTGACCAAGCTGGGGAACGCTGATGGCTTACTCATATACTGAGAAAAAACGTATCCGCAAGGACTTTAGCAAGTTGCCGGACGTCATGGATGTCCCGTACCTTCTGGCTATCCAGCTGGATTCGTATCGTGAATTCTTGCAGGCGGGAGCGACCAAAGATCAGTTCCGCGACGTGGGCCTGCATGCGGCCTTCAAATCCGTTTTCCCGATCATCAGCTACTCCGGCAATGCTGCGCTGGAGTACGTCGGTTATCGCCTGGGCGAACCGGCATTTGATGTCAAAGAATGCGTGTTGCGCGGTGTTACGTACGCCGTACCTTTGCGGGTAAAAGTCCGTCTGATCATTTTCGACAAAGAGTCGTCGAACAAAGCGATCAAGGACATCAAAGAGCAAGAAGTCTACATGGGCGAAATCCCACTGATGACTGAAAACGGTACCTTCGTTATCAACGGTACCGAGCGTGTTATCGTTTCCCAGCTGCACCGTTCCCCGGGCGTGTTCTTCGACCACGACCGCGGCAAGACGCACAGCTCCGGCAAGCTCCTGTACTCCGCGCGGATCATTCCGTACCGCGGTTCGTGGTTGGACTTCGAGTTCGATCCGAAAGACTGCGTGTTCGTGCGTATCGACCGTCGTCGCAAGCTGCCGGCCTCGGTACTGCTGCGCGCGCTCGGTTACACCACTGAGCAAGTGCTGGACGCTTTCTACACCACCAACGTATTCAGCCTGAAGGATGAAACCCTCAGCCTGGAACTGATCGCATCGCGTCTGCGTGGTGAAATTGCCGTTCTGGACATCCAGGACGAAAATGGCAAGGTCATTGTTGAGGCTGGTCGCCGTATTACTGCGCGCCACATCAACCAGATCGAAAAAGCCGGTATCAAGTCGCTGGAAGTGCCTCTGGACTACGTCCTGGGTCGCACGACCGCCAAGGTCATCGTTCACCCGGCTACAGGCGAAATCCTGGCTGAGTGCAACACTGAGCTGAACACCGAGATCCTGGCCAAAATCGCCAAGGCCCAGGTTGTTCGCATCGAGACCCTGTATACCAACGACATCGACTGTGGTCCGTTCGTCTCCGACACACTGAAGATCGACTCCACCAGCAACCAATTGGAAGCGCTGGTCGAGATCTATCGCATGATGCGTCCTGGCGAGCCACCAACCAAAGACGCTGCCGAGACCCTGTTCAACAACCTGTTCTTCAGCCCTGAGCGCTATGACCTGTCTGCGGTCGGCCGGATGAAGTTCAACCGTCGTATCGGTCGTACCGAAATCGAAGGTTCGGGCGTGCTGTGCAAGGAAGACATCGTCGCGGTATTGAAGACTCTGGTCGACATCCGTAACGGTAAAGGCATCGTCGATGACATCGACCACCTGGGTAACCGTCGTGTTCGCTGCGTAGGCGAAATGGCCGAGAACCAGTTCCGCGTTGGCCTGGTACGTGTTGAGCGTGCGGTCAAAGAGCGTCTGTCGATGGCTGAAAGCGAAGGCCTGATGCCGCAAGACCTGATCAACGCCAAGCCAGTGGCTGCGGCGGTGAAAGAGTTCTTCGGTTCCAGCCAACTCTCGCAGTTCATGGACCAGAACAACCCGCTCTCCGAGATCACCCACAAGCGCCGTGTTTCTGCACTGGGCCCGGGCGGTCTGACCCGTGAGCGTGCAGGCTTTGAAGTGCGTGACGTACACCCGACGCACTACGGTCGTGTTTGCCCGATCGAAACGCCGGAAGGTCCGAACATCGGTCTGATCAACTCCTGGCCGCTTATGCGCGCACCAACCAGTACGGCTTCCTCGAGAGCCCGTACCGAGTTGTGAAAGACGCTCTGGTCACCGACGAGATCGTGTTCCTGTCCGCCATCGAAGAAGCTGATCACGTGATCGCTCAGGCTTCGGCCACGATGAACGACAAGAAAGTCCTGATCGACGAGCTGGTAGCTGTTCGTCACTTGAACGAGTTCACCGTCAAGGCGCCGGAAGACGTCACCTTGATGGACGTTTCGCCGAAGCAGGTAGTTTCGGTTGCAGCGTCGCTGATCCCGTTCCTGGAGCACGATGACGCCAACCGTGCGTTGATGGGTTCCAACATGCAGCGTCAAGCTGTACCCACCCTGCGTGCTGACAAGCCGCTGGTAGGTACCGGCATGGAGCGTAACGTAGCGCGTGACTCCGGCGTTTGCGTCGTGGCTCGTCGTGGCGGCGTGATCGACTCCGTTGATGCCAGCCGTATCGTGGTTCGTGTTGCCGATGACGAAGTTGAAACTGGCGAAGCCGGTGTCGACATCTACAACCTGACCAAATACACCCGCTCGAACCAGAACACCTGCATCAACCAGCGTCCGCTGGTGAGCAAGGGTGATCGCGTTCAGCGTAGCGACATCATGGCCGACGGCCCGTCCACCGATATGGGTGAGCTGGCACTGGGTCAGAACATGCGCATCGCGTTCATGGCATGGAACGGCTTCAACTTCGAAGACTCCATCTGCCTGTCCGAGCGTGTTGTTCAAGAAGACCGCTTCACCACGATCCACATTCAGGAACTGACCTGTGTGGCACGTGACACCAAGCTTGGGCCGGAGGAAATCACTGCAGACATCCCGAACGTGGGTGAAGCTGCACTGAACAAACTGGACGAAGCCGGTATCGTTTATGTAGGTGCTGAAGTTGGCGCTGGCGACATTCTGGTGGGTAAGGTCACTCCGAAAGGCGAGACTCAACTGACTCCGGAAGAGAAGCTGTTGCGTGCGATCTTCGGTGAAAAAGCCAGCGACGTTAAAGACACCTCCCTGCGTGTACCTACCGGTACCAAGGGCACTGTCATCGACGTACAGGTCTTCACCCGTGACGGCGTTGAGCGTGATGCTCGTGCACTGTCCATCGAGAAGACCCAGCTCGACGAGATCCGCAAGGACCTGAACGAAGAGTTCCGTATCGTTGAAGGCGCGACTTTCGAACGTCTGCGTTCCGCTCTGGTAGGCCACAAGGCTGAAGGCGGCGCAGGTCTGAAGAAAGGTCAGGACATCACCGACGAAGTTCTCGACGGTCTTGAGCATGGCCAGTGGTTCAAACTGCGCATGGCTGAAGATGCTCTGAACGAGCAGCTCGAGAAGGCCCAGGCCTACATCGTTGATCGCCGCCGTCTGCTGGACGACAAGTTCGAAGACAAGAAGCGCAAACTGCAGCAGGGCGATGACCTGGCTCCAGGCGTGCTGAAAATCGTCAAGGTTTACCTGGCAATCCGTCGCCGCATCCAGCCGGGCGACAAGATGGCCGGTCGTCACGGTAACAAAGGTGTGGTCTCCGTGATCATGCCGGTTGAAGACATGCCGCACGATGCCAATGGCACCCCGGTCGACGTCGTCCTCAACCCGTTGGGCGTACCTTCGCGTATGAACGTTGGTCAGATCCTCGAAACCCACCTGGGCCTCGCGGCCAAAGGTCTGGGCGAGAAGATCAACCGTATGATCGAAGAGCAGCGCAAGGTCGCAGACCTGCGTAAGTTCCTGCACGAGATCTACAACGAGATCGGCGGTCGCAACGAAGAGCTGGACACCTTCTCCGACCAGGAAATCCTGGACCTGGCGAAGAACCTGCGCGGCGGCGTTCCAATGGCTACCCCGGTGTTCGACGGTGCCAAGGAAAGCGAAATCAAGGCCATGCTGAAACTGGCAGACCTGCCAGAAAGCGGCCAGATGCAGCTGTTCGACGGCCGTACCGGCAACAAGTTCGAGCGCCCGGTTACTGTTGGCTACATGTACATGCTGAAGCTGAACCACTTGGTAGACGACAAGATGCACGCTCGTTCTACCGGTTCGTACAGCCTGGTTACCCAGCAGCCGCTGGGTGGTAAGGCTCAGTTCGGTGGTCAGCGTTTCGGGGAGATGGAGGTCTGGGCACTGGAAGCATACGGTGCTGCTTACACTCTGCAAGAAATGCTCACAGTGAAGTCGGACGATGTGAACGGTCGTACCAAGATGTACAAAAACATCGTGGACGGCGATCACCGTATGGAGCCGGGCATGCCCGAGTCCTTCAACGTGTTGATCAAAGAAATTCGTTCCCTCGGCATCGATATCGATCTGGAAACCGAATAACACGTGACGCGAATCGAGAGCGGGGCTGCTTAGCCCGCTCTCTGCTCCGCCAGGAGGAAAGGCCTTGAAAGACCTACTGAATTTGCTGAAAAACCAGGGTCAAGTCGAAGAGTTCGACGCCATCCGTATTGGGTTGGCATCGCCTGAGATGATCCGTTCGTGGTCGTTCGGTGAAGTTAAAAAGCCGGAAACCATCAACTACCGTACGTTCAAACCTGAGCGTGACGGCCTGTTCTGCGCCAAGATCTTTGGCCCGGTAAAGGATTACGAGTGCCTGTGCGGTAAGTACAAGCGCTTGAAGCACCGTGGTGTGATCTGCGAGAAGTGCGGCGTTGAAGTCGCACTGGCCAAGGTTCGTCGTGAGCGCATGGCGCACATCGAACTGGCTTCGCCGGTTGCCCACATCTGGTTCCTGAAATCGCTGCCGTCGCGTATCGGCTTGCTGATGGACATGACCCTGCGTGATATCGAACGCGTTCTCTACTTCGAGAGCTATGTCGTTATCGACCCAGGCATGACCACCCTTGAAAAAGGTCAGCTGCTGAACGACGAGCAGTACTTCGAAGCGCTGGAAGAGTTCGGCGACGATTTCGATGCCCGTATGGGTGCCGAAGCTGTCCGTGAACTGCTGCACGCTATCGACTGGAACACGAGATTGGCCGTCTGCGCGAAGAAATTCCGCAAACCAACTCCGAAACCAAGATCAAGAAACTGTCCAAGCGTCTGAAGTTGATGGAAGCCTTCCAGGGTTCCGGCAACTTGCCAGAGTGGATGGTGCTGACCGTTCTGCCGGTTCTGCCGCCAGACCTGCGTCCGCTGGTACCGTTGGATGGCGGTCGCTTCGCGACTTCCGACCTCAACGACCTGTACCGTCGCGTGATCAACCGTAACAACCGCTTGAAGCGCCTGCTTGATCTGTCCGCTCCGGACATCATCGTGCGCAACGAAAAGCGTATGTTGCAGGAAGCCGTCGATGCCTTGCTCGACAACGGTCGTCGTGGCCGCGCTATCACCGGTTCCAACAAGCGTCCTCTGAAATCCCTGGCTGACATGATCAAGGGTAAGCAAGGTCGTTTCCGTCAGAACTTGCTCGGTAAGCGTGTTGACTACTCCGGTCGTTCGGTAATTACCGTAGGCCCGACCCTGCGTCTGCACCAGTGCGGTCTGCCCAAGAAGATGGCACTTGAGCTGTTCAAGCCATTCATCTTCGGCAAGCTGGAAATGCGCGGTCTCGCGACCACCATCAAAGCGGCCAAGAAAATGGTCGAGCGCGAGCTGCCAGAGGTTTGGGACGTTCTCGCTGAAGTGATTCGCGAACACCCGGTTCTCCTCAACCGTGCACCGACTCTTCACCGTCTGGGTATCCAGGCGTTTGAACCGGTACTGATCGAAGGTAAGGCTATCCAGCTGCACCCTCTGGTCTGTGCTGCGTACAACGCCGACTTCGACGGCGACCAAATGGCCGTGCACGTACCGCTGACACTGGAAGCTCAGTTGGAAGCGCGTGCGTTGATGATGTCGACCAACAACATTCTGTCGCCAGCCAACGGTGAGCCAATCATCGTTCCGTCGCAGGACGTTGTATTGGGTCTGTACTACATGACCCGTGAAGCGATCAACGCCAAGGGCGAAGGTCGTGTGTTCGCTGACCTGCAAGAAGTTGACCGTGTGTTCCGTGCCGGCGAAGCCGCACTGCACGCCAAGGTCAAAGTGCGGATCCACGAAACCGTCAACGACCGTGATGGCGGCAGCGTGAGCAACACCCGTATTGTCGACACCACTGTCGGCCGTGCGCTGTTGTATCAAGTTGTTCCAAAAGGTCTGTCGTACGATGTCGTCAACCTGCCGATGAAGAAAAAGGCGATCTCCAAGCTGATCAACCAGTGCTACCGCGTGGTTGGTTTGAAAGAGACCGTGATCTTCGCTGACCAGTTGATGTACACCGGTTTTGCTTATTCGACCATTTCCGGCGTTTCCATCGGTGTTAACGACTTCGTTATCCCGGATGAAAAAGCCCGCATCATCAGTGCTGCCACTGACGAAGTGAAAGAGATCGAAAGCCAGTACGCCTCCGGCCTGGTAACCCAGGGCGAGAAGTACAACAAGGTGATCGACCTTTGGTCCAAGGCGAACGACGAAGTGTCCAAGGCGATGATGGCCAACCTCTCGAAAGAGAAAGTCATCGACCGTCATGGCGTCGAAGTCGACCATGAATCCTTCAACTCGATGTACATGATGGCCGACTCGGGCGCACGGGGTTCTGCTGCGCAGATCCGTCAGCTCGCCGGTATGCGTGGCCTGATGGCCAAGCCGGACGGTTCCATCATTGAAACGCCGATTACTGCGAACTTCCGTGAAGGTTTGAGCGTACTTCAGTACTTCATCTCCACTCACGGTGCTCGTAAAGGTCTGGCGGATACCGCGTTGAAAACCGCTAACTCCGGTTACCTGACTCGTCGTCTGGTAGACGTTGCACAAGATCTGGTTGTAACCGAGATCGATTGCGGCACCGAGCACGGCCTGCTGATGACTCCGCACATTGAAGGCGGTGACGTTGTAGAGCCGCTGGGTGAGCGCGTATTGGGTCGTGTTATTGCCCGTGACGTATTCAAGCCAGGTACCGAGGAAATTATCGTTCCTGCCGGCACCCTGGTTGACGAGAAGTGGGTCGAGTTCATCGAACTCAACAGCATCGACGAAGTGATCGTTCGCTCGCCGATCAGCTGCGAAACCCGCTACGGCATTTGCGCCAAGTGCTACGGCCGTGACTTGGCTCGTGGTCACCAGGTGAACATCGGTGAAGCGGTCGGCGTTATCGCTGCCCAGTCCATCGGTGAGCCGGGTACCCAGCTGACCATGCGTACGTTCCACATTGGTGGTGCGGCAAGCCGGACCTCCGCAGCCGACAGCGTTCAGGTGAAGAATGGCGGTACCGTCCGTCTGCACAACCTGAAACACGTTGAGCGAGTGGATGGCCACCTGGTTGCTGTGTCCCGTTCCGGTGAGCTGGCAATCGCTGATGACTACGGTCGTGAGCGTGAGCGTTACAAGCTGCCGTACGGTGCTGTGATTTCGGTTAAAGAAGGTGACAAGGTCGACGCTGGCGCAATCGTGGCCAAGTGGGATCCGCACACTCACCCAATCGTTACCGAAATGAAAGGTACCGTGACCTACGTGGGCATGGAAGAGGGCATCACGATCAAGCGTCAGACAGACGAATTGACCGGTATGACCAACATTGAAGTACTCGACGCGAAAGATCGTCCAGCTGCCGGTAAAGACATCCGTCCTGCCGTGAAGATGGTCGATGACAACGGCAAGGATCTGTTGCTGCCAGGCACTGACGTTATCGCTCAGTACTTCCTGCCAGCCAACGCCCTGGTCGGTGTAGCGGATGGTGCGAAGATCGCGATCGGTGATGTTATCGCGCGTATCCCGCAAGAAACTTCGAAGACCCGTGACATCACCGGTGGTCTGCCGCGTGTTGCCGACTTGTTCGAAGCGCGTCGTCCGAAAGAAGCGTCGATTCTGGCTGAAGTCAGCGGCACCATCGCGTTCGGTAAGGAAACCAAAGGCAAGCGCCGTCTGGTTATTACCCCGAACGACGGTAGCGATCCGTATGAAGAGCTGATTCCGAAGTGGCGTCACCTGAACGTCTTCGAAGGCGAACAGGTAAACCGCGGCGAAGTTATCTCCGACGGCCCAAGCGATCCACACGACATCCTGCGTCTGCTGGGTGTGAGTGCGCTGGCCAAGTACATCGTTAACGAGATCCAGGACGTTTACCGTCTGCAAGGCGTGAAGATCAACGATAAGCACATCGAGACCATCCTGCGTCAGATGCTGCGTAAAGTTGAAATCGCTGAATCCGGCGATTCCAGTTTCATCAAGGGCGACCAGATGGAACTGACTCACGTACTGGTAGAAAACGAACGTCTGGGCGCGGAAGACAAATTTGTCTCCAAGTTCACTCGTGTGTTGCTGGGTATCACCAAGGCGTCGTTGTCCACTGAGTCGTTCATCTCGGCGGCCTCCTTCCAGGAGACCACTCGCGTACTGACCGAAGCAGCGGTAACCGGCAAGCGCGATTACCTGCGCGGCCTGAAAGAAAACGTGGTCGTGGGTCGTCTGATCCCGGCCGGTACCGGTTTGGCTTACCACAGCGAGCGTAAGCGTCGCCGTGATGCTGACAAGCCGCTGCGCGTAAGCGCCAGTGAAGTGGAAGCTGCACTGACCGAAGCGCTGAACTCTAGCGGTAACTGAGTTCTGCACTAGATAAGTCTGGGCCCCGGCAGCCCCATTCGTCGGATCGAGGCATTTTTGCCCCGGTTCGGTGAGTGGGGATGTCGGGGCCTTGCCTTGACTGGGGGCAAGATCCTCTTTAGACTCTTGTACCCCTAAATTTGGCGGGAATTCGTTCCTGCCATTTTGCTTTTCTTGCAAGACAATAGCGTCGCAAGACAACAGTGGAGCTAGTAGATGGCAACTATCAACCAGCTGGTACGTCAGCCGCGTAAGCGTATCGTCGAGAAATCCGACGTACCTGCGCTGCAGAACTGCCCGCAACGTCGTGGCGTATGCACTCGCGTGTATACCACTACGCCGAAAAAACCTAACTCGGCACTGCGTAAAGTATGCCGTGTGCGCCTGACCAACGGTTTCGAGGTTTCCTCGTACATCGGTGGTGAAGGCCACAACCTGCAAGAGCACAGCGTGGTACTGATCCGCGGCGGTCGTGTAAAAGACTTGCCAGGTGTTCGTTACCACACCGTACGCGGCTCCTTGGATACTTCCGGCGTTAAAGGTCGTAACCAGGGTCGTTCGAAGTACGGTACCAAGAAGCCTAAGTAGTAGCGGCTTTTTGTAAAACTGAATCATCTTATTTTCTGAGTCGATAAGAGTAAGGTCGGAGGCGTCCCGCAAGGGCACCGATTCCGAGCGAACCTGAAGACCGTTTGAGGGCTTATCCATGCCAAGAAGACGCGTAGCAGCCAAGCGCGAAGTGCTTGACGATCCAAAATACGGAAGCCAAATTCTGGCCAAGTTCATGAACCACGTGATGGAAAGCGGCAAGAAAGCCGTTGCCGAGCGTATCGTTTATGGCGCGCTGGAAAAGGTTAAAGAACGCAAGAACAGCGACCCCCTGGAAATCTTCGAGAAAGCTCTCGACGCCATCGCTCCGCTGGTCGAAGTGAAGTCGCGCCGTGTAGGCGGTGCTACTTACCAGGTTCCGGTCGAAGTTCGTCCGTCCCGTCGTAACGCCCTGGCAATGCGCTGGTTGGTAGACTTCGCCCGTAAGCGCGGCGAGAAGTCTATGGCCCTGCGTTTGGCTGGCGAACTGTTGGACGCTGCTGAAGGTAAAGGTGCTGCTGTTAAGAAGCGTGAAGACGTGCACCGTATGGCTGAAGCTAACAAAGCTTTCTCGCACTACCGCTTCTAATCTTAGCTTCACTAATTTTGCGAGGGCTTTATGGCTCGTACTACTCCGATTAGCCGCTACCGTAACATCGGTATCGTTGCTCACGTGGATGCTGGTAAAACCACCACCACCGAGCGCGTACTGTTTTACACCGGCAAAAGTCACAAGATGGGCGAGGTGCATGACGGCGCCGCGACCACAGACTGGATGGTTCAGGAGCAGGAGCGTGGTATTACCATTACTTCTGCTGCTATTACCGCCTTCTGGAAAGGTTCCGAGAAGCAGTACAAAGATGAGCACCGCTTCAACGTAATCGATACCCCAGGCCACGTAGACTTCACCATTGAAGTTGAACGTTCCCTGCGCGTACTCGACGGCGCTGTCGTTGTGTTCTGCGGTACCTCGGGTGTTGAGCCTCAGTCGGAAACCGTATGGCGTCAAGCCAACAAATACGGCGTTCCACGTCTTGTTTACGTAAACAAGATGGACCGTGCTGGTGCCAACTTCCTGCGCGTGATCGGTCAGATCAAGCAGCGCCTGGGTCACACCCCGGTGCCAATCCAGTTGGCTATCGGTTCCGAAGACAACTTCCAGGGCCAGATCGATCTGCTGACCATGGAAGCTGTTTACTGGAACGATGCTGACAAAGGTATGGTTCCTGTTCGCAAGCCTATCCCTGCAGAACTGCAGGAGCTGGCTGACGAATGGCGCAACAACATGGTTGAAGCTGCGGCCGAAGCCAACGAAGAGCTGATGAACAAGTACCTCGAAGGTGAAGAACTCACCAACGTGGAAATCAAGGCCGCTCTGCGTCAGCGTACTATCGCTGGTGAGATCGTCTTGGCTGTTTGCGGTTCCTCGTTCAAGAACAAGGGCGTTCCCCTGGTTCTCGATGCTGTGATCGACTACCTGCCGGCACCAGTGGATATTCCTGCCATCAAGGGTACTGACCCGGATGACGAGACTATCGAGCTGGAGCGTCATGCAGACGACGCAGAACCGTTCTCCGCTCTGGCATTTAAAATTGCCACTGACCCATTCGTGGGTACCTTGACCTTCGTCCGCGTTTACTCGGGCGTGTTGAACTCCGGCGACGGCGTGATCAACTCGGTTAAAGGCAAGAAAGAGCGAGTGGGTCGTATGGTGCAAATGCACGCAAACGCCCGCGAAGAGATCAAGGAAGTACGCGCTGGTGACATCGCGGCCTTGATCGGCATGAAGGACGTCACCACTGGTGAGACTTTGTGCAACGCTGACAAGCCAATCATCCTGGTTCGTATGGACTTCCCGGAGCCGGTTATTTCGGTTGCCGTTGAGCCTAAGACCAAGGATGACCAGGAAAAAATGGGTATCGCTCTGGGCAAGCTCGCTCAGGAAGATCCATCTTTCCGCGTCAAAACTGATGAAGAGACTGGTCAAACGATCATCTCCGGCATGGGCGAGCTGCACCTGGACATCCTGGTTGACCGGATGCGCCGTGAGTTCAACGTCGAAGCCAACATCGGTAAGCCTCAGGTTTCCTATCGTGAGCGCATCACGAAGAACTGTGAAATCGAAGGCAAGTTCGTTCGTCAGTCCGGCGGTCGTGGTCAGTTCGGTCACTGCTGGATCCGTTTTGCTCCTGCTGACGAAGGTCAGGAAGGTCTGCAATTCGTGAACGAAGTAGTTGGTGGTGTTGTTCCTAAGGAATACATCCCGGCTATCCAGAAGGGTATCGAAGAGCAGATGAAGAACGGTGTTGTTGCCGGCTATCCGCTGATCGGCCTGAAAGCAACCGTTTTTGACGGTTCTTACCACGACGTCGACTCCAACGAGATGGCGTTTAAGGTGGCTGCTTCCATGGCAACCAAGCAACTGGCCCAGAAGGGCGGTGGTGAGTTGCTTGAGCCAATCATGGCGGTAGAAGTTGTTACACCTGAAGACTATATGGGTGATGTCATGGGCGACCTTAACCGTCGTCGCGGCATGATCTTGGGTATGGAAGACACGGTTTCCGGCAAAGTGATTCGCGCCGAGGTTCCGTTGGGTGAGATGTTCGGTTATGCGACCGACGTTCGCTCCATGTCCCAGGGTCGCGCAAGCTACTCTATGGAATTCAAAAAATACAACACAGCTCCGGCGCACATCGCTGAAACTGTATCCAAAAAACAAGGCTGATTCAGTCCTTTAGGCAAGGAGTTAATTGTCGTGGCTAAAGAAAAATTTGATCGTTCCCTACCGCACGTCAACGTTGGCACCATCGGTCACGTTGACCACGGTAAAACCACTCTGACTGCTGCTCTGACTCGCGTTTGCTCCGAAGTATTCGGTTCCGCAATCGTTGATTTCGATAAAATCGACAGCGCACCAGAAGAAAAAGCTCGTGGTATCACCATCAACACCGCGCACGTTGAATACAACTCGCTGATCCGTCACTACGCTCACGTTGACTGCCCAGGTCACGCTGACTATGTGAAGAACATGATCACCGGTGCTGCTCAAATGGACGGCGCAATCCTGGTTTGCTCGGCCGCTGATGGTCCGATGCCACAAACCCGTGAGCACATCCTGCTGTCCCGCCAGGTTGGCGTTCCGTACATCGTGGTTTACCTGAACAAGGCTGACCTGGTAGACGACGCTGAGCTGCTGGAACTGGTTGAGATGGAAGTGCGCGATCTGCTGAGCACTTACGACTTCCCAGGCGACGACACTCCGATCATCATCGGTTCTGCTCGTATGGCTCTGGAAGGCAAAGACGACAACGAAATGGGCACCACGTCCGTTCGTAAACTGGTTGAGACTCTGGACAGCTACATCCCAGATCCAGTTCGTGTTATCGACAAGCCGTTCCTGATGCCAATCGAAGACGTATTCTCGATCTCCGGTCGCGGTACTGTTGTGACTGGTCGTATCGAGCGCGGTATCGTTAAGGTTCAAGATCCACTGGAAATCGTTGGTCTGCGTGACACTACTGTCACCACCTGCACCGGTGTTGAAATGTTCCGTAAACTGCTCGACGAAGGTCGTGCTGGCGAGAACTGCGGCGTTCTGCTGCGTGGTACCAAGCGTGACGACGTTGAGCGTGGCCAGGTTCTGGTTAAGCCAGGTTCGGTTAAGCCGCACACCAAGTTCGAAGCTGAAGTGTACGTGCTGAGCAAAGAAGAAGGCGGTCGTCACACTCCGTTCTTCAAAGGCTACCGTCCACAGTTCTACTTCCGTACTACCGACGTTACTGGTAACTGCGAACTGCCGGAAGGCGTAGAAATGGTAATGCCAGGCGACAACATCAAAATGGTTGTCACCCTGATCAAAACCATCGCTATGGAAGACGGTCTGCGTTTCGCAATCCGTGAAGGCGGCCGTACCGTTGGTGCTGGCGTTGTAGCTAAAATCATCGAGTAATTATCTCTTCTGAGATAGCTCTGATGTTTTGAAAAGGCCCCGCTCAGCGGGGGCCTTTTTTATTGGGTTGACACCTATCAGGGCCGTCTATAGAATTGCGCCTCCTTTTAACGGGCGTATTGCGCTCGCTGGGAATAGCAGCCGGAGTCTGAAATCCAATGCAAAATCAGCAAATCCGTATCAGGTTGAAGGCTTTTGACCATCGCCTGATCGACCAATCCACCCAGGAAATCGTGGAAACCGCGAAACGTACTGGTGCTCAAGTGCGTGGTCCAATTCCACTGCCTACCCGTAAAGAGCGGTTCACCGTTCTGGTCTCCCCGCACGTCAACAAAGACGCGCGTGACCAGTACGAGATCCGTACTCATAAGCGCGTACTGGACATCGTCCAGCCAACGGATAAAACCGTTGATGCACTTATGAAGCTTGATCTGGCGGCCGGTGTGGAAGTACAGATCAGCCTCGGCTAAGACTTGGGTCTTAGTCGTGTAACGCTCTGAAATGGGCGGCCATAGCGGGTGAAAGCCCCGTACACTCATGAGGTTTACAACATGACTATTGGTGTAGTCGGTCGTAAATGCGGTATGACCCGTATTTTCACCGAAGAAGGTGTCTCCATTCCGGTCACGGTCATTGAGATCGAACCGAATCGCGTCACCCAGTTCAAAACTGAAGAAACCGATGGCTATCGTGCAGTGCAAGTCACTGTCGGCGAGCGTCGTGCTTCGCGTGTGACTGCTGCTCAAGCAGGTCACTTCGCTAAAGCAAACGTTGCAGCTGGTCGCACTGTTATGGAGTTCCGTCTTGAAGATGGCGACTACCAGGCTGGCGATCTGATCAACGCTGAAATCTTCGCCGCTGGTCAACTGGTTGATGTAACCGGTCAGTCCAAGGGTAAAGGCTTCCAGGGTACGATCAAGCGTTGGAATTTCCGTGGCCAAGACAACACTCACGGTAACTCCGTTTCCCACCGCGTCCCGGGCTCTATTGGCCAGTGCCAGACTCCTGGTCGTGTATTCAAGGGCAAAAAAATGTCCGGTCATATGGGCGCTGAGCGCGTGACCGTGCAGTCCCTCGAAGTAGTGCGCGTCGACGCTGAACGCAATCTGTTGTTGGTCAAGGGTGCTGTTCCTGGCGCTACTGGCGGCAACCTGGTTGTACGTCCAGCGGCCAAGGCTCGCGGTTAAGGGGAAGCTGACATGCAATTAAATGTAAATGACGCTCAAGCGATCGAAGTTTCCGAACTGACATTTGGCGGCGAATTCAACGAGACGCTGGTTCACCAAGCAGTCGTGGCCTACATGGCCGGCGGCCGTCAAGGTAGCAAGCAGCAAAAGACCCGTTCCGACGTACGTGGTGGCGGTAAGCGCCCTTGGCGTCAGAAAGGCACTGGCCGTGCTCGTGCCGGTACTATCCGTAGCCCAATCTGGCGTGGCGGCGGTACCACTTTCGCAGCTCGTCCACAGGATCACACCCAGAAGCTCAACAAGAAGATGTACCGCGCAGCACTGCGCTCCATCCTTGCTGAACTCGTGCGTACTGATCGTCTGGTCGTGGTTCAGGACTTCGCTGTTGAAAGTCCAAAAACCAAAGATCTGCTGGGCAAACTGAACAACATGAGCCTGACCGACGTTTTGATCGTGTCTGAAGCTGTTGATCAGAACCTGTACCTGGCTGCTCGTAACCTGCCACACGTTGATGTACGTGACGTGCAAGGTTCCGATCCAGTTAGTCTGATCGCATACGACAAGGTGTTGATCACCGTGTCGGCCGTGAAGAAATTCGAGGAGCTGCTGGGATGAACCAGGAACGCGTATTTAAAGTTCTGCTTGGCCCGCACGTTTCCGAAAAGGCTACGGTTCTGGCTGACAAGAAAGGCCAGTTCGTTTTCAAGGTTGCAACTGACGCAACCAAGCTGGAAATCAAGAAGGCCGTCGAAAGCCTGTTCAGCGTGAAAGTAGAGCGTGTTACTACCCTGAATGTTCTGGGTAAGAGCAAGCGCACTGCTCGCGGTCTGGGCAAGCGTAATGACTGGAAGAAGGCAGTTATCTCCCTTCAGCCAGGCCAAGATCTCGATTTCAGCAGCAGTGCTGAGTAAGGAAGGGGTGCATCATGGCAATCGTTAAATGCAAACCGACTTCCCCTGGCCGCCGTTTTGTGGTCAAGGTGGTCAACTAGGAGCTGCATAAAGGCGCTCCTCACGCACCGCTGCTCGAGAAAAAATCGAAGACTGGTGGTCGTAACAACAATGGTCGTATTACCACTCGTCACATCGGTGGTGGCCATAAGCAGCATTATCGTCTGGTCGATTTCCGTCGCAACGACAAAGATGGCATCTCTGCCACTGTCGAGCGTATCGAATACGATCCAAACCGTACTGCTCACATCGCTCTGCTGCTGTACGCAGATGGCGAGCGTCGCTACATCATCGCCCCTAAAGGCGTGAGTGCTGGCGACCAGCTGATCGCAGGTGCTCTGGCACCGATCAAGCCGGGCAACGCTCTGCAACTGCGTAACATTCCAGTTGGTAGCACCGTACACGGCATCGAATTGAAGCCAGGTAAAGGCGCGCAAATCGCTCGTTCCGCTGGTGCTTCGGCTCAGCTGATCGCTCGTGAAGGTGTCTACGTGACCCTGCGTCTGCGTTCTGGTGAGATGCGTAAAGTGCTGGCTGAATGCCGCGCGACCCTGGGTGAAGTCTCGAACTCCGAGCACAGCCTGCGTTCGCTGGGTAAAGCTGGTGCCAAACGCTGGCGTGGCGTTCGCCCAACCGTTCGTGGTGTTGCCATGAACCCGGTTGACCACCCACACGGTGGTGGTGAAGGTCGTACCTCTGGTGGTCGTCATCCGGTATCGCCATGGGGCTTCCCGACTAAGGGCGCGAAGACTCGTGGTAATAAGCGTACCGACAAAATGATCGTCCGTCGTCGCAAGTAAATAGAGGGATACGACAGTGCCACGTTCTCTGAAAAAAGGTCCTTTTATTGATCTTCACCTACTGAAGAAGATCGAAGTGGCGGCGGAAAAGAACGATCGCAAACCGGTGAAAACCTGGTCGCGTCGTTCGATGATCCTGCCACAAATGGTCGGTCTGACCATCGCAGTACACAACGGTCGTCAACACGTCCCAGTTCTCGTTAACGAAGACATGGTCGGCCACAAACTAGGCGAGTTTGCCGGTACCCGCACTTATCGTGGGCACGTGGCAGACAAGAAAGCCAAGCGTTAAGGGGTAAGGAAATGGAAGTAGCCGCTAAGTTGTCGGGCGCTCGAATCTCCGCCCAGAAAGCCCGCTTGGTCGCCGACCAGATCCGCGGGAAGAAGGTGGGCGAAGCGCTCAACCTGTTGGCTTTCAGCAGTAAGAAAGCCGCCGAGATCATGAAGAAAGTGCTGGAGTCGGCCGTAGCCAACGCCGAGCATAACGAAGGCGCAGACGTTGATGACCTGAAGGTCAGCACCGTTTTCGTCAACGAAGGGCGTTCGCTGAAGCGCATCATGCCACGTGCCAAAGGCCGTGCTGATCGCATCGTCAAGCGGTCTTGCCATATCACTGTCAAGGTTGCTGACAAGTAACGGAGTCGAAGAGATGGGTCAGAAAGTACATCCCATTGGCATTCGCCTGGGAATCGTCAAGGAGCACACCTCCGTCTGGTACGCAGACGGTCGGACTTATGCGGACTATTTGTTCGCTGATCTGAAGGTGCGTGAGTATCTCCAAGACAAACTAAAAAGCGCGTCCGTAAGCCGTATCGATATCCATCGTCCGGCGCAAACTGCACGTATCACCATCCACACCGCTCGTCCAGGTATCGTTATCGGGAAGAAAGGTGAAGATGTTGAGAAACTGCGTCAGGACCTGACCAAGCAAATGGGTGTGCCTGTGCACATCAATATCGAAGAGATCCGTAAGCCGGAGCTCGACGGTATGCTGGTTGCGCAGAGCGTAGCTCAGCAGCTGGAGCGTCGCGTAATGTTCCGTCGCGCTATGAAGCGCGCCGTACAGAACGCCATGCGCATTGGTGCCAAAGGCATCAAAATCCAAGTGAGCGGTCGTCTCGGCGGTGCTGAAATCGCACGTACTGAATGGTATCGCGAAGGTCGTGTGCCACTGCACACCCTGCGTGCCGACATCGACTATGCCAACTACGAAGCTCACACCACTTACGGTGTGATCGGTGTAAAGGTTTGGATCTTCAAAGGCGAAGTAATTGGTGGTCGCCAAGAAGAACTGAAACCACAAGCACCAGCGCCTCGTAAAAAAGCTGCTAAGTAAGGGGTACGCCAAATGTTGCAACCAAAGCGTACGAAGTTCCGCAAGCAGATGACAGGCCACAACCGTGGTCTGGCTCAGCGCGGTAGCAAAGTCAGCTTCGGCGAGTTCGCGCTGAAGTCTGTAGCTCGTGGTCGTCTCACCGCTCGTCAGATCGAGTCAGCGCGTCGTGCTCTGACCCGTCACGTTAAACGTGGCGGCAAGATCTGGATCCGTGTATTCCCGGACAAGCCGATCTCCAAAAAGCCTCTCGAGGTTCGGATGGGTAAAGGTAAGGGTAACGTGGAATACTGGGTAGCCCAGATTCAGCCAGGCAAAGTCCTGTATGAAATCGAGGGTGTAACTGAAGAGCTGGCGCGTGAGGCTTTTGCCCTGGCTGCTGCAAAGCTGCCGCTCGCCACCGCCTTTGTTAAACGGACGGTGATGTGATGAAAGCGAATGAACTTCGTGAAAAATCCGCACAGCAGCTGAACGAGCAACTGCTCGGCCTGCTGCGCGACCAGTTCAATCTGCGTATGCAGAAAGCAACTGGCCAGTTGGGGCAGTCTCATCTGCTCTCGCAAGTTAAGCGTGACATCGCTCGCGTGAAGACTGTGCTCAACCAGCAGGCAGGTAAGTGATCATGGCTGAAGCCGAAAAGACTGTCCGTACGCTGACTGGCCGTGTTGTCAGCGACAAGATGGACAAAACCATCACCGTTTTGATCGAGCGTCGCGTTAAGCACCCGATCTACGGTAAATATGTTAAGCGTTCGACTAAGCTGCACGCGCACGACGAAACCAACCAGTGCCACATCGGCGACAAAGTCACTATTCGTGAAACTCGTCCGCTGGCCAAGACCAAGTCTTGGGCACTGGTTGATGTTCTCGAACGCGCTGTGGAAGTCTAAGGACTAGGGGTCGGAGAAATTATATGATTCAGACTCAATCCATGCTCGATGTGGCCGATAACAGCGGCGCTCGCCGTGTTATGTGCATCAAGGTGCTGGGTGGCTCCCATCGTCGTTACGCTGGTATCGGTGACATCATCAAAGTTACCGTGAAGGAAGCAATTCCTCGCGGTAAGGTGAAAAAAGGCCAAGTGATGACTGCTGTTGTAGTCCGCACTCGTCACGGCGTACGCCGTGCAGATGGCTCCATTATCCGCTTTGATGGCAACGCTGCTGTTCTTCTGAACAACAAGCAAGAGCCGATCGGCACCCGTATCTTTGGGCCAGTGACCCGTGAACTTCGTACTGAGAAGTTCATGAAGATCGTCTCGCTCGCCCCAGAAGTGCTGTAAGGAGATCCGACATGCAAAAGATTCGTCGTGACGACGAGATCATCGTGATCGCCGGCAAAGACAAAGGTAAGCGCGGTAAGGTGCTTAAGGTTCTCGCTAATAACCGTCTGGTTATCGGTGGTCTGAACCTGGTCAAGCGTCATACCAAGCCTAACCCGATGTCGGGCGTGCAGGGCGGTATCGTCGAGAAAGAAGCTCCGCTGGACGCTTCTAACGTCGCCATCTTCAACGGCGAAACCAACAAGGCTGACCGCGTTGGTTTCAAAGTAGAAGACGGTAAGAAAATTCGTGTCTTCAAGTCGACCCAAAAAGCGGTTGATGCTTGAACACTGCTAGGTAGATTAGACCATGGCACGACTACAAGAGATTTACCGGAAGGAAATCGCCCCTAAGCTTAAGGAAGAACTTAAGCTTGGGAACGTGATGGAAGTTCCGCGCGTTACCAAAATCACCCTGAACATGGGTCTGGGCGAAGCGATCGGTGACAAAAAAGTCATCGAGCACGCTGTTGCCGACCTGGAAAAGATCACCGGTCAAAAAGTCGTTGTGACTTACGCTCGGAAATCCATCGCTGGCTTTAAAGTCCGTGAAGGTTGGCCGATCGGTGTCAAAGTGACTCTGCGCCGTGAGCGTATGTACGAATTCCTGGATCGTCTGCTGTCGATCTCCCTGCCTCGGGTTCGCGACTTCCGCGGCCTGAATGCCAAGTCCTTCGATGGTCGTGGTAACTACAGCATGGGCGTGAAAGAGCAGATCATCTTCCCGGAAATCGACTACGACAAGATCGATGCTCTCCGCGGTCTGGACATCACCCTGACCACCACTGCCAAGAACGATGATGAAGGTCGCGCCCTGTTGCGTGCTTTCAAATTCCCGTTCCGCAACTGATTGGAGTAGGACCATGGCCAAGATGAGCATGAAAAACCGCGAGCTGAAACGTCAGCTCACGGTTGCCAAGTACGCCAAGAAGCGTGCAGCACTGAAAGCAATCATCGTTGATCTGAACGCAAGTCCAGAAGCGCGTTGGGAAGCTACAGTTGCTCTGCAGAAGCAGCCACGTGACGCAAGCGCTTCGCGCATGCGTAACCGCTGCCGCCTGACCGGTCGTCCACACGGCGTTTACCGCAAGTTCGGCCTCGGCCGTAACAAACTGCGTGAAGCGGCAATGCGTGGTGACGTACCAGGTCTGGTTAAAGCCAGCTGGTAAGTACTTTCGAAGTCCAGGCGGTCTGAATCGCAAGATACTGACCGCCGGTGACCTTGAATCTGGAACAAGCCCCTTTTGGGGCTTGTTTCATTTCCGGAGTATGTCTAAAATACGCGGCTCGCCTGAGCCCGTGTGTTTTAGGCCCGGAGATTCTCGGCGACATATGTAGCCGCAAGGCTAATTTTTTTGTATTAGGAGCGTCTAGCCCATGAGTATGCAGGACCCGTTAGCGGACATGCTAACTCGTATCCGTAATGCCCAGATGGCTGAAAAGTCCGTCGTAAGCATGCCATCTTCCAAGTTGAAGGTAGCTGTTGCCAAAGTCCTGAAAGACGAAGGCTACATTGCGGGTTATCAGATCAGCAGCGAAACCAAACCACTGCTGTCCATCGAGCTGAAGTACTTCGAAGGCCGTTCGGTCATCGAGGAAGTGAAGCGCGTTAGCCGTCCAGGCCTGCGTCAGTACAAGTCCGCTGAAGATCTGCCGAAAGTTCGTGGCGGTCTGGGCGTGTCTATCGTCTCCACCAACAAAGGTGTGATGACGGATCGTGCTGCGCGCGCTGCCGGTGTCGGCGGCGAAGTTCTTTGCACTGTGTTCTAAGGGGGGATAAGCATGTCTCGCGTCGCTAAGAACCCCGTTAAGCTGCCAGCCGGTGTCGAAGTCAAATTCGCAGGCCAACAGCTTTCGGTGAAGGGTGCCAAGGGCACTCTTGAACTGAACATCCATTCGTCCGTTGAGATCGTTGAAGAAGCTGGTGAGCTGCGTTTCGCTGCTCGCAATGGCGATCAACAAACTCGCGCAATGGCCGGTACCACGCGTGCGTTGGTAAACAACATGGTCCAAGGCGTAAGCCAAGGCTTCGAGCGTAAGCTCCAGCTGGTCGGTGTTGGTTACAAAGCGCAAGCAAAAGGCACGGTTTTGAACCTGGCCCTTGGCTTCTCGCACCCAGTGGATTACGAACTGCCGGAAGGCATCACCGCTGAGACTCCTAGCCAGACCGATATCCTGATCAAGGGCATCGATAAGCAACTGGTAGGTCAAGTGGCTGCTGAGATCCGCGACTTCCGTCCACCAGAGCCGTACAAAGGCAAAGGTGTGCGCTACGCGGACGAAGTCGTCCGTCGTAAAGAAGCCAAGAAGAAGTAGGGCATAGCAAATGACCGACAAAAAAGTTACTCGACTGCGTCGCGCTCGCAAAGCACGCCTGAAAATGCACGAACTCGAAGTCGTGCGTCTCTGCGTGTTCCGCTCGTCGCAGCACATCTACGCCCAGGTCATCTCGGCCGACGGCAACAAAGTCCTGGCAAGCGCCTCGACTTTGGATAAAGAACTGCGTGATGGTGCCACTGGCAACATCGACGCGGCCACAAAGGTTGGCCAGCTGGTCGCTACGCGTGCTAAGGCCGCTGGCGTCTCGCAAGTGGCTTTCGACCGCTCTGGCTTCAAGTACCACGGCCGCGTTAAAGCGCTGGCTGATGCTGCTCGTGAAGCTGGGCTGGAGTTCTAAGTTATGTCAAATAACGACCAAAAGCGCGACGAAGGCTACATTGAGAAGCTGGTTCAAGTTAACCGCGTAGCCAAAACCGTTAAAGGTGGCCGTATCTTCACTTTCACCGCGTTGACCGTGGTGGGTGATGGTAAAGGGCGTGTTGGCTTCGGCCGTGGCAAGTCGCGTGAAGTGCCTGCTGCGATCCAGAAGGCAATGGAAGCTGCTCGTCGCAACATGATCCAGGTTGATCTGAACGGCACCACTCTGCAGTACGCAATGAAGTCCGCCCATGGCGCTTCGAAGGTGTACATGCAGCCTGCTTCTGAAGGTACCGGTATCATCGCTGGCGGCGCTATGCGTGCTGTCCTCGAAGTTGCTGGCGTTCAGAACGTTCTGGCCAAGTGCTACGGCTCGACTAACCCGGTAAACGTGGTTCACGCCACTTTCAAAGGTTTGAAAGCTATGCAATCTCCTGAGTCCATCGCTGCCAAGCGTGGTCTGACTGTCAAGGAGATCTTCTGATCATGGCTACCGTTAAAGTAACGCTGATCAAAAGCATGACCGGCCGCATCCCTAACCACAAACTGTGCGTTAAAGGTTTGGGTCTGCGTCGCATCGGTCACACTGTAGAAGTCCTGGATACTCCCGAGAATCGCGGGATGATCAACAAGGCTTACTACATGCTGCGTGTAGAGGGTTAATCGATGAAACTCAATGATCTGAGTCCAGCGCCGGGTTCCCGTCGCGAAAAGCATCGTCCGGGCCGTGGTATCGGTAGTGGTTTGGGTAAGACTGGTGGCCGTGGCCACAAAGGTCAAACCTCCCGCTCCGGTGGCACCATCGCTCCAGGCTTTGAAGGCGGTCAACAGCCGCTGCATCGTCGCCTGCCTAAGTTCGGTTTCGTATCCCTGAAAGCCATGGACCGCGCAGAAGTGCGTCTGTCCGAACTGGCTAAAGTGGAAGGCGACATCGTTACTGTGCAGACCCTGAAAGATGCCAACGTGATCAACGTCAACGTACAGCGTGTGAAAATCATGCTGTCCGGTGAAGTGACTCGCGCTGTCACTATCGGCAAGGGAATCGGCGCCACCAAAGGTGCGCGTTCGGCTATCGAAGCAGCTGGCGGCAAGTTCGAGGAATAAATGGCTAAGCAAGGTGCTCTCTCAGCGCTCGGCAAAGGCGGTATGTCTGAACTTTGGGCTCGTCTGCGTTTTCTGTTCCTGGCGATTATCGTCTACCGAATAGGCGCACACATCCCGGTTCCAGGTATCAACCCGGACCGACTCGCAGACCTGTTTCGACAGAATGAGGGGACCATTCTTAGCTTGTTCAACATGTTTTCCGGCGGCGCGCTGGAACGGATGAGTATCTTTGCGCTGGGGATCATGCCGTACATTTCGGCATCGATCATCATGCAACTGATGACCGCCGTCAGCCCGCAGCTGGAGCAGTTGAAGAAGGAAGGTGAAGCTGGCCGTCGCAAGATTAGCCAGTACACCCGCTACGGCACTGTCATCCTCGCCCTGGTTCAAGCTATCGGCATGTCCGTTGGCTTGGCAGGGCAGGGTGTTGCGTTCACTGGTGACTTTGGCTTCCATTTCGTCGCAGTATCCACGTTTGTGGCTGGTGCGATGTTCATGATGTGGCTGGGTGAGCAGATTACTGAGCGTGGTGTTGGTAACGGTATCTCGATGTTGATTTTCGCAGGTATCGTCGCCGGTCTTCCGAGAGCGATTGGGCAGTCTTTCGAGTCTGCGCGTCAGGGTGATATCAATATCTTCGCCTTGGTTGCCATCGGTTTGCTGGCAGTAGCGATTATCGGTTTTGTGGTGTTCATTGAGCGTGGTCAGCGTCGTATTGCTGTTCACTACGCCAAGCGTCAGCAGGGCCGTAAGGTCTTTGCTGCGCAGACCAGCCACTTGCCGCTGAAAGTGAATATGGCCGGTGTTATTCCGGCAATTTTCGCGAGCAGCATTTTGCTGTTTCCGGCTTCGTTGGGTACCTGGTTTGGTCAGTCCGAAAATATGGGCTGGCTGCAGGACCTCTCTCAGTCGATCGCTCCTGGTCAGCCGTTGAATATTCTGCTGTTTAGTGCAGGGATTATTTTCTTCTGCTTCTTCTATACGGCGTTGATGTTCAATCCGAAAGACGTAGCGGAAAACCTGAAGAAGTCCGGTGCCTTTATTCCGGGCATCCGTCCAGGTGAGCAGTCTGCACGCTACATTGATGGTGTTCTGACTCGTTTGACCCTGTTCGGTGCTCTATATATGACGGCCGTCTGCTTGTTGCCCCAGTTCCTGGTGGTTGCAGCAAACGTTCCGTTCTACCTTGGCGGGACCTCGTTGCTGATCGTGGTCGTGGTTGTGATGGACTTCATGTCCCAAGTACAATCGCACCTCGTTTCGCACCAGTACGAATCCCTGATGAAGAAAGCCAACCTGAAGGGTTACGGCAGCGGCATGTTGCGCTGAGTACCCCATAAGGTTCGAGGAGTTGGTGATGAAAGTTCGTGCATCGGTGAAAAAGCTGTGCCGTAACTGCAAGATTATTCGCCGCGAAGGTGTTGTTCGAGTAATTTGCAGCGCGGAACCGCGTCACAAACAGCGCCAAGGCTGAGTGTGATCCGCTTGAAGCCCGGCAGCTAGTGCGCTGCCGGGTTGATTATTTGTTATTACAGCGATATTATCTCGCGCCCTATTTCTTGGCTTCCGGGGCGTAGGTAGCTGTCAATTGGAGTCCCACTGAATGGCCCGTATTGCAGGCGTTAACATTCCAGATAACAAGCACACTGTTATCTCGCTGACCTACATCTATGGTGTTGGTCGCACTACTGCGCAGAAAATTTGCGCAGTTGCTGGGGTAAACCCAGCCGCTAAGATCAAGGATCTGAGCGACGAGCAGATTGAATTGCTGCGTGGCGAAGTGGCGAAGTTCACCACTGAAGGTGATCTGCGTCGCGAAATCAACATGAAAATCAAGCGTTTGATGGACCTCGGTTGCTATCGCGGTCTGCGTCATCGTCGTGGTCTTCCAGTACGCGGTCAGCGTACCAAGACTAACGCGCGTACCCGTAAAGGTCCGCGTAAGCCGATCCGCAAGTAATCGCCCCAGCGAATCGACAGGAAAATTATCATGGCAAAACCTGCTGCTCGTCCTCGTAAAAAAGTTAAAAAGACAGTGGTTGATGGCATCGCCCACATCCATGCTTCTTTTAACAACACCATCGTGACCATCACCGACCGTCAAGGTAACGCGCTTTCTTGGGCTACCTCCGGTGGTTCGGGTTTCCGCGGTTCCCGCAAGTCCACCCCGTTTGCTGCTCAAGTAGCTGCTGAACGTGCTGGTCAAGCTGCGCTGGAATATGGCCTGAAAAACCTCGACGTTAACGTCAAAGGTCCAGGTCCAGGTCGTGAGTCTGCTGTCCGTGCTTTGAACGGCTGTGGCTATAAGATCGCCAGCATCACCGACGTGACGCCAATCCCGCACAACGGGTGCCGTCCGCCGAAGAAGCGCCGCGTGTAATCCAGGAGATTGTAAAGAATGGCTCGTTACATTGGTCCAAAATGCAAACTCGCTCGTCGCGAAGGCACCGATCTCTTCCTGAAGAGCGGCGTGCGCGCGATCGAATCGAAGTGCAACATTGAAGCAGCACCTGGTATCCACGGCCAACGCCGCGGTCGCCAGTCCGATTACGGCACCCAACTGCGTGAAAAGCAGAAGGTCCGTCGTATCTACGGCGTTCTCGAGCGTCAGTTCAGCGGCTACTACAAAGAAGCTGCTGGCAAAAAAGGTGCAACCGGTGAAAACCTGCTGCAACTGCTCGAATGCCGTCTGGACAACGTTGTATACCGTATGGGCTTTGGTTCGACTCGTGCCGAATCCCGTCAGCTGGTATCGCACAAGTCGATCAGCGTTAACGGTCAGACCGTAAACGTTCCGTCTTACCAGGTTCGTGCTGGTGACGTGGTCGCAGTTCGCGAGAAAGCAAAAAACCAACTTCGCATTGTCCAAGCTCTCGATCTGTGTGCCCAACGTGGCCGCGTAGAATGGGTAGAAGTAGACACTGAGAAGAAGTCGGGCGTTTTCAAGAACGTTCCTGCTCGCAGTGATCTGTCCGCCGACATCAACGAAAGCCTGATTGTCGAGCTCTACTCCAAGTAAGGGCTAGAAAATAGGTGCATCCATGCAGATTTCGGTAAATGAGTTCCTGACACCCCGCCACATTGATGTGCAGGTTGTCAGTCCAACCCGCGCCAAGATCACACTCGAGCCTCTCGAGCGTGGTTTTGGCCACACCCTGGGCAACGCGCTGCGCCGCATCCTGTTGTCCTCAATGCCCGGCTGTGCAGTAGTCGAGGCCGAGATTGACGGTGTGCTCCACGAGTACAGCGCCATCGAAGGTGTACAGGAAGACGTAATTGAAATCCTGTTGAACCTTAAAGGTCTGGCTATCAAGCTGCACGGCCGTGACGAAGTTACGCTGACCTTGTCGAAGAAGGGTTCGGGGGTGGTTACCGCTGCCGATATTCAGCTGGATCATGATGTCGAGATCGTTAACCCCGATCACGTAATCGCTAACCTGGCGTCTAACGGCGCCCTGAACATGAAGCTCACCGTAGCTCGTGGTCGTGGTTATGAACCGGCCGACTCGCGTCAGAGCGATGAAGACGAAAGCCGCAGCATTGGTCGCTTGCAGCTTGATTCTTCGTTCAGCCCGGTTCGCCGTATCGCATACGTGGTGGAAAACGCCCGTGTCGAGCAGCGTACTAACCTGGACAAGCTGGTTATTGATCTGGAAACCAACGGTACTCTGGATCCTGAAGAGGCTATCCGCCGCGCTGCAACCATTCTGCAACAGCAGTTGGCTGCGTTCGTCGACCTCAAAGGTGACAGCGAACCAGTGGTAATCGAGCAGGAAGACGAGATCGATCCGATCCTGCTTCGCCCGGTTGACGATCTGGAACTGACTGTACGTTCGGCTAACTGCCTTAAGGCGGAAAACATTTACTACATCGGCGACCTGATTCAGCGTACCGAAGTAGAACTGTTGAAGACTCCGAACCTGGGCAAGAAATCCTTGACTGAAATCAAGGACGTTCTGGCCTCCCGCGGTCTGTCCCTCGGCATGCGCCTCGACAACTGGCCGCCTGCAAGTCTTAAGAAGGACGACAAGGCGACTGCCTGATCGTCGTAATCACCGAACGTGAGTTTGGTAAGGAATGAACCATGCGTCATCGTAAAAGTGGTCGTCACCTGAGCCGTACCAGCTCGCACCGCAAGGCCATGTTCCAAAACATGGCGGTGTCGCTGTTCGAGCACGAGCTGATCAAAACTACACTGCCGAAAGCTAAAGAACTGCGTCGCGTTGCTGAGCCGCTGATCACTTTGGCCAAGACAGACAGCCTGGCTAACCGCCGTCTGGCTTTCGACCGTACTCGTTCGAAAGCTATCGTTGGTAAGCTCTTCAACGACCTGGGCAAGCGTTACGCTACCCGTGAGGGTGGCTACCTGCGCATCCTCAAGTGCGGTTTCCGCGCTGGCGACAACGCGCCTATGGCGTACGTCGAGTTGGTTGATCGTGCTACTGCCGGCGAAGCTGTAAGCGCCGAGTAAGACGACAAGCTGTAACGAAGAACCGGGCCTAGCGCCCGGTTTTTTGTGCGCGTAACAAAAGCGCGAAATGTACAAGCTTCTACAGGTAGCGCTCGGCACTATGGGCACTGGGGTTGTTGGTAGTTATTTTCTATTGATGCTTACAATTTAATGAATTTGTAGACGTCATGTTGATGATCAATAATCCCTCCAAGCCGATTAGCCGGCAGTTTCAAGTCCGACCTGAGGAAAATTGAGCATGAGCCAGAATAAAATCCTTACCACCGCCAGCGGCGCTCCCGTCGCGGATAACCAGAATTCCCGTTCCGCTGGCCCACGTGGCCCGTTGCTGCTCGACGACTTTCACCTGATCGAGAAGCTCGCTCACTTCAACCGAGAAAACATCCCTGAGCGTCGCGTGCACGCCAAGGGGTCGGGTGCCTACGGTACGTTCACGGTTACCCAGGACATCACTCAGTACACCAGCGCCAAGCTGTTTGAATCCGTCGGTAAGCAGACTCCGACCTTCCTGCGTTTCTCCACCGTGGGCGGTGAGCGTGGTTCGGCAGATACCGAGCGCGACCCACGCGGTTTCGCCCTGAAGTTCTACACCGAAGAAGGCAACTGGGACATCGTGGGTAACAACACCCCCGTGTTCTTCATTCGCGACCCATTGAAATTCCCTGACTTCATCCATACCCAGAAACGCCTGCCGCAAAGCAACCTGAAAAGCGCGCAGATGATGTGGGACTTCTGGTCGCACTCTCCAGAGGCGCTGCACCAGGTCACCATCTTGTTTTCCGACCGTGGTATCCCCGACGGCTACCGTCACATGCACGGCTTCGGCAGCCACACCTACAGCCTGATTAACGCCAAGGGCGAACGTCACTGGGTGAAGTGGCACTACAAGACCAAACAAGGCATCAAGAACCTGGCGCCGGCTGAGGCCGCACGCCTGGCCGGTACCGATCCTGACTACGCCCAGCGTGATCTGTTTGGTGCGATCGAGCGCGGTGACTTCCCGAAATGGCGCGTGTGCATTCAGATCATGACCGAGGCTCAAGCGAACGCTCATTACGAGAACCCGTTTGACGTGACCAAAACCTGGTCGCAAAAAGAGTTCCCGTTGATTGAAGTGGGTGAACTGGAGCTTAACCGCAACCCGCAGAACTACTTCGCTGAGGTAGAGCAAGCGGCGTTCGGTCCAAGCAACATGGTGCCCGGTGTTGGCCTGTCCCCTGACCGCATGCTGCAAGGTCGTGTATTCGCTTACGCGGATGCCCACCGCTACCGTGTCGGCACCAACCACCAGCAACTCCCGGTGAACGCGCCTCGTAGTCCGGTCAACAGCTACCAGCGTGACGGCTCTATGGCATTTGGCAGCAATGGCGGCGCAGCGCCCAACTACGAACCGAACAGCTACACCGATGCGCCGAAACAAGCACCTCAGTACGCTGAGCCTGCCCTGGCTCTGAGCGGCGCTGCAGATCGTTACGATCACCGTGAAGACACCGACTACTACAGCCACGCCGGTGCGTTGTTCCGCTTGATGAACGATGAGCAGAAAGCGTTGCTCACCAGCAACATTGCCGGTGCAATGGCTGGGGTTTCCAGTGATGTGGTTCAGCGTCAATTGCAGCACTTCTACAAGGCAGACCCTGCTTATGGAGACGCAATCGCAAAGGCACTGGGTGTATCGCTTAACTAACTCTAAACGATAAGCAGAACCGCCCTCATTTGGGCGGTTTTTGCGTTATTTCAGCTACTTTTCTCCGGAAATGTTCACTTTTCTGCCGTTGGTCCCGTGACCTTCGGGTCATCATGGTTCAAACTACAGACTTTCAAGCAGGGAGATGTAGGGCGATGCAAGGTCACCCCGACGTAATCGATTACCTCAACACGTTGCTGACGGGCGAACTGGCAGCTCGTGACCAATATTTCATCCATTCGCGCATGTACGAAGACTGGGGCTTTACTGAGCTCTACGAGCGTATCAACCACGAAATGGAAGAAGAGGCACAGCACGCCGACGCGCTGATGCGCCGTATCCTGATGCTCGAAGGTACGCCGCGCATGCGTCCCGACGACCTGGATGTGGGCACCACTGTCCCTGACATGCTCGCGGCCGATCTGCGCCTCGAGTACAAGGTGCGTGCCGCACTCTGCAAGGGCATCGAGCTCTGCGAGCAGCACAATGACTATGTCACCCGTGAAATCCTGCGGGTGCAGTTGAATGACACTGAAGAAGATCATACCTACTGGCTGGAAAAGCAGTTGGGCCTGATCAAGTTGATTGGCCTGGAAAACTACCTGCAATCGCAATTCTGATTCCCCGGCTACAAAAAAGCCCCTGTCACCGATGAGGTGACAGGGGCTTTTTATTGAGCCCGATAAATCAGGCCCGGTCGCGCGCCAGCAATGGTTTCAAGTAGTAACCCGTATGGGACTGCGGCATCTCGCAGACCTGCTCCGGCGTACCCACCGCAATGATCTGGCCACCCTTGGAGCCGCCTTCCGGCCCCAGGTCAACCAGCCAGTCGGCCGTCTTGATCACATCCAGGTTGTGCTCGATCACCACCACGGTGTTGCCGTGGTCGCGCAAGCGGTGCAACACATCCAGCAATTGCTGAATATCCGCGAAGTGCAGGCCAGTGGTCGGCTCATCGAGGATATACAAGGTCTTACCCGTATCGCGCTTGGACAACTCGCGTGACAGTTTCACCCGTTGCGCTTCGCCACCGGACAACGTGGTTGCCGACTGCCCCAGCTTGATATACGACAGGCCCACATCCATCAGTGTCTGGAGCTTGCGCGCCAGCGCCGGGACCGCATCGAAGAACACCCGCGCTTCCTCGATGGTCATCTCCAGGGTTTCGTGGATGCTCTTGCCCTTGTATTTGATCTCCAGCGTCTCACGGTTGTAGCGCTTGCTCTTGCAGACATCACACGGCACGTAGATGTCCGGCAGGAAGTGCATCTCCACCTTGATCAGGCCATCGCCCTGGCAGGCTTCGCAGCGACCGCCCTTGACGTTGAACGAGAACCGGCCAGGCCCATAACCCCGCGAGCGGGATTCCGGCACACCGGCGAACAGTTCGCGAATCGGCGTGAACAACCCGGTATAGGTCGCCGGGTTGGAGCGCGGGGTACGGCCAATCGGGCTTTGGTCGATGTCGACGACTTTGTCCAGGTGCTCCAGGCCCTTGATGCTGTCGTGTGCCGCCGCTTCCAGGGTGGTTGCGCCGTTCAAGGCGGTAGCACTTAGCGGGAACAGGGTATTGTTGATGAGCGTTGATTTACCCGAACCGGAAACACCGGTCACACAGGTCAGCAGGCCCAGGGGAATCTCCAGGTCTACATTGCGCAAGTTGTTGCCGCGTGCGCCCTTGAGGTGCAACGCCATCTTCTTGTTGCGCGGCGTGCGCTTGGCCGGTACTGCGATCTTCACACGGCCGGACAAGTACTTGCCGGTCAGCGAGTCCGGGTGAGCCATCACCTCGGCAGGGGTGCCCTCGGCAACAATATGCCCGCCATGCACGCCCGCACCCGGGCCGATGTCGACTACATAATCAGCCAGGCGAATCGCATCTTCGTCGTGCTCGACCACAATCACCGTATTGCCGATATCGCGCAGATGTTTCAGCGTGCCCAGAAGGCGATCGTTGTCCCGCTGGTGCAGGCCGATCGACGGCTCATCGAGGATGTACAGCACGCCCACGAGCCCCGCACCAATCTGGCTGGCCAGGCGAATCCGTTGGGCTTCACCGCCGGACAAGGTGTCTGCACTGCGATCCAGCGATAGGTAATCCAGGCCCACGTTCACCAGGAACTGCAGGCGCTCGCGGATTTCCTTGAGGATCTTGTCAGCAATCTCCCCTCGGCGGCCCGTCAGTTTCAACGTGCCGAAGTATTCACTGGCATCACCGATCGGCAGGTTGGTCACCGCCGGCAACGTCTTCTCGCCGACCCACACATGCCGTGCCTCGCGACGCAGGCGAGTACCACGACAGTCCGGGCAAGGCTGGGTGCTAAGGAATTTCGCCAGCTCCTCACGCACGCTTGCCGATTCGGTCTCGCGGTAGCGGCGCTCAAGGTTCGGCACAATGCCTTCAAACGGGTGGGAGCGTTTTACGATATCGCCACGGTCGTTCAGGTATTTGAAGTCGACGTTCTGCGAGCCGCTGCCATGCAGGATGACTTTTTGCTGCTCGGCCGGCAGTTGGTTGAACGGCACTTCCAGGCTGAACTTATAGTGCGAGGCCAACGATCCCAACATTTGGAAGTAGTAGACGTTGCGCCTGTCCCAGCCGCGTATCGCGCCCTCTGCCAACGTCAGGTCACCATTGACCAGGCGCTTGATGTCGAAGAACTGCTTCACCCCCAGCCCGTCACAGGTCGGGCAGGCGCCGGCCGGGTTGTTGAAGGAAAACAGCTTGGGTTCCAGCTCGCTGATGGCGTGGCCGCAGATCGGGCAGGCAAAGCGCGCAGAGAAGATGATCTCTTCACCTGGCTCATCGTCCATCGGCGCCACCAGGGCAATGCCATCGGCCAGCTTCAGCGCGGTCTCGAAGGATTCCGCCAAGCGTTGCTGCAAGTCGGCGCGCACCTTGAAGCGGTCGACCACTACATCAATCGAATGCTTCTTCTGCTTGTCGAGCTTTGGCGCTTCGTCCAGCTCATACAGCTTGCCGTTGATGCGGGCGCGCACAAAGCCCTGCGCACGCAGCTCTTCGAAGACGGAAAGGTGTTCACCCTTGCGCTCGCGAATCACCGGTGCCAGCAGCATCAGCTTGGCGCCCTCCGGCTGGGCCAGCACCAGGTCGACCATCTGGCTGACGGTCTGGGCTTCCAGCGGGATATCGTGATCCGGGCAACGCGGAATACCCACGCGTGCATACAACAGGCGCAGGTAATCGTAGATTTCGGTAATGGTGCCCACGGTGGAACGTGGGTTATGGGAGGTCGACTTCTGCTCGATGGAAATCGCCGGCGACAGGCCTTCAATGGTGTCGACGTCGGGTTTTTCCATCATCGACAGGAACTGGCGGGCATAGGCCGACAGCGATTCCACATAGCGCCGCTGACCTTCGGCATACAGCGTGTCGAACGCCAGGGACGATTTGCCGGAGCCGGACAAGCCGGTGATGACGATCAGTTTGTCCCGGGGCAGGGTCAGGTCAATGTTCTTCAGGTTGTGGGTTCTAGCCCCACGAATCAGGATCTTGTCCAAGATGGCCTCGCACGGCGGGCGTAAATAATGCCGGAGTATACGGCTAAAGACTGGATGAATATACACTGTCAAAAGGCCGCTTGCAGCCTTACATGAAAGCTGCGCGGCAAACCGCCGCATATACCCTCTCAATCGATGGGACTGGTAGAATCGCCGCCGGTTCACACGAGGTTTTTCCATGCACGATCCCCACAGCGAACGCATGAGTAGCGGCGAGACCCGAGCGGCAAGCGGTCTGGCCCTGGTGTTCGCCTTCCGTATGCTTGGCATGTTTATGGTGTTGCCGGTGCTGGCGACCTATGGAATGGATCTGGCAGGCGCGACCCCCGCATTGATCGGCCTGGCGATTGGCGCCTATGGCCTGACCCAGGCGCTTTTTCAAATTCCGTTCGGGATCATTTCCGACCGTATTGGCCGTCGGCCCGTTATTTACCTCGGGCTGATCGTGTTCGCGCTCGGCAGTGTACTCGCGGCGCAGTCCGACTCGATCTGGGGCGTAATCGCCGGGCGCGTCCTACAAGGTGCCGGTGCGATTTCCGCTGCCGTCATGGCCTTGCTGTCGGACCTGACCCGCGAACAACACCGCACCAAGGCCATGGCCATGATTGGCATGACCATCGGGCTGTCCTTCGCTGTGGCGATGGTGGTCGGCCCGTTGTTGACCCGTGCCTTTGGTTTGCACGGGCTGTTCCTGGCCACCGGCGGTATGGCGTTGTTCGGGATCGTGATCGTGGCCTTTATGGTGCCGCGCTCCACCGGCACCTTGCAGCACCGTGAATCAGGTGTGGCGCGCAAGGCGCTGTTGCCGACGCTCAAGCACCCCGACCTGCTGCGCCTGGATTTAGGTATCTTCGTGTTGCACGCCATGCTGATGTGCAGCTTCGTCGCGTTGCCCCTGGCACTCGTCGAAAAAGCCGGTTTGCCCAAGGAACAGCACTGGTGGGTCTACCTCACCGCGCTTTTGATTTCATTCTTCGCCATGATCCCGTTCATTATCTATGGCGAGAAAAAACGCAAAATGAAACGAGTTTTGCTCGGCGCCGTCGCGACATTGATGCTCACTGAACTATTCTTCTGGCAGTTCGGCGACAGCCTGCGGGCGCTGGTAATCGGCACGGTGGTGTTCTTCACCGCGTTCAACCTGCTGGAGGCGTCGTTGCCTTCGCTGATCAGTAAGGTTTCACCGGCCGGCGGCAAGGGCACGGCAATGGGGGTGTATTCCACCAGCCAGTTCCTCGGTTCTGCACTGGGCGGCATCATGGGTGGCTGGATGTTCCAGCATGGCGGTTTGTCGGTTGTGTTCCTTGGATGCGCAGGGCTGGCTGCACTTTGGCTGGTCTTTGCTGTTACCATGCGCGAACCCCCGTACGTCACAAGCCTGCGCCTGCCGTTGTCGCCCGAAGCAATTCGTGAAGCTGGCCTGGTAGAGCGCCTGAAGGCCGTCGTAGGGGTAACAGATGCAGTCGTGGTCGCGGAAGAGGCGGCCATTTACATCAAATTGGACACCGAATTATTGGATCGCGCGACGCTCGAGCAACTGGTCAACCCAGTGCCGACAGCGCGCCCAGCCTAGGAGAACGTTATGGCCCGTGGGGTTAACAAAGTCATATTGGTCGGTACTTGCGGCCAGGATCCCGAAGTTCGCTACTTGCCTAACGGTAACGCCGTGACCAACCTGAGTCTGGCGACCAGCGAACAGTGGACCGACAAGCAGACCGGTCAGAAGGTCGAGAAAACCGAATGGCACCGTGTGTCGATGTTCGGCAAGGTTGCAGAGATCGCCGGTGAATACCTGCGCAAAGGTTCGCAGGTCTACATCGAAGGCAAACTGCAAACCCGCGAGTGGGAAAAAGACGGTATCAAGCGCTACACCACTGAAATCGTAGTCGACATGCAAGGCACCATGCAGCTGCTGGGCGGCCGTCCACAGGGCGACCAACAAGCCGGTGGCAACAACTACCAGCAGTCCGCTCCAGCCCCACGCCAGCAGGCTCCGCGCCCACAGCAGTCGGCACCGCAGCAGTCGCGTCAGGCGCCGCCGCCACAGCAGGCCGCTCCGCAACCGGCTCCGGATTTCGACAGCTTTGATGACGATATCCCGTTCTAAGGTCCCGCACCTGGAACGCACAAAACCCCCGACGGCCCTGGCCTCGGGGGTTTTTTATGGCCGGTGATCAGGCGTCCTTCGACGCTGCGGTGATGACCATTTCCTTGAATCGTCGCAATACGGCTGAGCCATCATCCTGTCGGGTGGCCAGATGTAACGGCGCTACCAGGCTTTGGCACTCGGTCAGTTCCCGGTAGACGATGCCGTCCCCACGCAGCCGTTGCATCGACGCCGGCACGATGGACACTCCTAGCCCTGCTGCCACCAGGCTCAAGGTGGCCGTCATGCGCGGGGCCTCCTGCACCACCTGCGGGCTGAACCCTGCTTCACGGCAGGCCACCAGAATGGCGTCATAGAGCCCCAACCCTACGCGCCGGCGATACAACACGAAGGGCCCGGTGGCCAACGCAGCCAGCGGCAGGGGCGATTTGAAGTCGAGTGCCAACGGGTGATCGGTGGGCAGCGCCAACAGCATGGGTTCCACCAGAATCGGTTGGTCCTGCAGTATTTGCATGCCACTGAGCGGTGAGCGGATAAACGCCGCGTCGAGCTTTTCATGCGCGAGCGCGTCCAGCAGTTCGCCGGTGCCTGCTTCTTCCAGCACCACCGAGACGCCGACGAAAGTTTCGCGAAACCGCCGCAATACACTCGGCACAAAGGGGTGCAAGGCCGCCGAACTGGTGAACCCGATGGCCAGCCGGCCTCGCTCACCACGCGCCGCGCGCCGCACCACGTCGGCCACCGCGTCGACCCGGGCCAGCACCTCGCGTGCTTCATCGAGCAACGCCAGCCCAGCGGTAGTTGGCCGCACGCCACGGGGCAAGCGCTCCATCAGGACCACGCCCAACTCGGCTTCGAGGCTCTGCAGTAATCGCGTGAGTGGCGGCTGCTGCATGCCCAGGCGTTCCGCCGCCCGGGTGATATAGCCTTCTTCGGCAATGGCAACGAAGGCATTGAGTTGGCGAAGCTCCAGCATAGGGATACTTTCCAGGTATGGCAGGTCGCCAATCCTGGCATTTGTTCTCATGGCTCACAAGATTTAGGCTGTGGCCAACCTCGAAAAACAAGGAAAGCCGTGATGACCTGGTCAGCCAAGCAATACACGATGTTCGAACAGCAGCGAACCCGCCCCGTCCGCGACCTGGTTGCGGCTATTCCTAACACTTCGGTGCGCACGGCTGTCGACCTGGGATGCGGCCCCGGTAACTCCACGCAAGTGTTGGCCGAGCGGTTCCCGCACGCGCAAGTCACCGGCATGGACAGCTCTGACGACATGTTGGTCGACGCCCGCAAACGCCTGCCGGCGCTCAGCTTCGAGCTGGCGGATATCGGCGCCTGGAACCCCGCGCAAACATTTGACGTGATTTTGGCCAACGCCTCCCTGCAATGGCTGCCCGACCACGCCACGCTCTACCCACATCTGGCCAACCAACTGAACCCCGGTGGCACACTGGCGGTGCAGACCCCGGACAACCTTGACGAGCCTGCTCACCGGTTGGCGCGAGAGGTGGCCGCTGACGGCCCATGGGCGGCGAAGATCGGCGCGGTTGAACACAATCAACGGCACGCCGCGAGCTACTACTACGAGTTACTCAGCAAACATTGCAGCACCGTGGACGTGTGGCGCACCACCTACCTGCACCCGCTGGCCGATCACGCGGCAGTGGTGGAGTGGTTCAAGGCGTCAGCCTTGCGGCCGTTTCTTGCACCCTTGAATGACGAAGAAAAAGCCGCCTTCCTACGGGAATACCAGGCGCGGATTACCCAGGCTTACCCAGCCCTGTCCGACGGCGGCGTGTTGCTGCCATTCCCACGGCTGTTCATCATCGCCACCCGCTAAAACCACCGCAGGTGGCGGTTACACGGCCGCCGCTTGCGCCTGCAGGTATTCATCTGCGGACACCACGTTCGCATAGGCGAAGGCCAGCGCCGCCATAAAGGCGCCATGCGCGTGCGCCGCCGGAATCACCTGCCCATTGAACTCCAGATCCCGCGTGGCGCAGGCGTCGTGGATGACGGTGACCTTGTAGCCCAGGTCTGCCGAAGCCCGCACCACGGCGTCGATGCACATATGGCTCATGCTGCCGACCACCACCACCTCGGTGATGCTGCGTTGCTCCAGTAACGTGCGCAGGTGGGTTTCGCGAAACGCATTCACGAAGTGTTTAAGCACCACCGGTTCATTGCCCTGGTTCAGTGCCTTGGGGTGCAGTAACGCGCCTTCGGAACCCGGGGTGAAGAACGGCGCATCTTGCGAGGTAAACTCGTGGCGCACATGAATCACCGCATCCCCGGCTGCGCGAAACGCCTGGAGCACCTGCGCCGCCTTGTCCGCCGCCGGCTCCACGCCCTCGAGCGGCCACTTGCCCTGGGGGAAGTAGTCGTTCTGGATATCGATCAGGATGAGCGCTTGCTTGGCCATGTGTAGTGCCTCGTGAGGGGGATGGGCCCTGTATCTTAGCTGGCGCCAGGGCGATGGGCGGTGTGAATCGTGCAGAACGCCGCGTATTTAGAGCGCCGTCGTGCAGAATCAAACAGGCCAACTGCCATCGTTTTTTGCGCAACTGATTGATTTCAAACCCATCTGCCCTGAACGCGCCTTGGCCTGATCCCTGCAACCTAATTTGCACACTCATGGCAGGACGCCCAAGGGGGACGCATGACCCCGACTCAACGCAAGAAACTGGTGGTAGCGCACTCCACACGAGACGGCGCGCCACAACACGAGGTCGAAACCAACCGCGCTTTGGCGCGCTGGCTGGCGCAGGTCCTGGGGCTCAAGTTCGGTGGCAGCTACGATCCGCAGCGTCATGCCGGGCGTGATCTTTACGTGCTGCCCACTCAAACCCTGGTCGGCCCCGCCCAGGCTCACGCGCTTAACGTCAAAGGCCCGCAAGACCTGTGGGGCGGCTATGTCGATCACGACTTTATCTGCACCAAAGCCATCACTCATGGTGTATTGGGCCCTGAAGCCGTGACGCCGCACGGTTGGTCGCCGGTGTTCTGCGAGCGTGTGCGCAAGGTGGTGCTGGATGGGTTGAGCGTCTTTGCGCTGCAGGATGCACGGGAAGCTGCCACCCGCCTGCTCTACAGCGGGCCGATCCGCCTCAAACCGGTACACGCCTGTGCCGGGCGCGGCCAGCAAGTTATCCGCAGCCTCGACGAGTTCGACACCTTGCTGGCGCGCCCGGACGCCGCGCAGCTGTTTGAAAGCGGCGTGGTGTTGGAGCAGGACCTGCACGACGTGGTCACCCACAGCGTAGGCCAGAGCTTTATTGGCGGTCACGTGTTCAGCTATTGCGGCGAGCAGTACCTGACCGAGGACGGGCAGGGCGAAGAGGTCTACGGCGGCTCCAACCTCTTGGTAGTGCCTGGCTATTACGAAGACTTGCTCAAGCTCGCTCTGCCCGACGACGTACGCCAGGCCATCGAGCAGGCGCAGGTGTTCGATACCGCCGCCGACGAGGCGTACCCCGGCTTCTACGCCTCGCGGCGCAATTACGACATTGCCCAGGGCCTGGACAGCGACGGCCAGCGCCGCAGTGGCGTGCTTGAACAATCCTGGCGCATGGGCGGGGCCAGCAGCGCGGAAGTCGCGGCGCTGCAAAGCTTTATCAACCACCCGGGCCTTAAGGCCATTCACGTGTCTTCGGTGGAAACCTATGTAGACCCGGTCCTGCCGGCGGATGCCATTGAGGTGTACCGCGGCCCGGCGGAAAACAGCGACTTTCTTCTAAAGTACGTAACGGTTAAATCTTATGACGGCTAGAAGCGAAAGCATTGCGATCGATATCGACGACGAACAGATGAGCGGGACGTTCCTGAGCCCCAAATCCAAAGTGCCAGGCGTGTTGTTTGTACACGGCTGGGGCGGCAGCCAGGAGCGCGACCTGGAGCGCGCCAAAGGCATCGCCGGGCTTGGCTGCGTGTGCCTGACCTTTGACCTGCGCGGGCATGCCGGCACTGGCATTCCATTGTCCCGCGTGACCCGCGAAGACAACCTGCGCGACCTGCTGGCGGCTTACGACCGGCTATTGTCGCACCCGGCCATCGACACCTCGGCGGTGGCGGTGGTGGGCACCAGTTATGGCGGTTACCTGGCGGCGATTCTGACCTCATTGCGCCCGGTGCGCTGGCTGGCGCTGCGCGTGCCGGCGTTGTACCGCGACCAGGAATGGCTCACGCCCAAGCGTGATCTGGATAAGGCCGATTTGATGGATTACCGCAGTACGCTGGTGCACGCCGAAACCAACCGTGCTTTGCATGCCTGCGCGAAATTCACCGGGGATGTGCTGATCGTCGAATCGGAAACCGACGACCATGTGCCCCACGCCACCATCATGAGTTACCGGGCCGCATGCCAGCAGACGCATTCACTGACTCACCGCATCATCGATGGCGCCGACCACTCGCTGAGTGATCCGGTGTCACAGCAGGCGTACACCTCGATCCTGGTGGACTGGATCACCGAGATGGTGGTGGGTGAGCGGTTGAGCATCATCCAAGCCCGATAACCTGTGGCCAAGGGGCTGTTGTGGCAAGCGGGCCTGTGTGGCGAGCGGGCTTGCCCGCGTTGGGCCGCGCAGCGGCCCCAAACCAGGCGCTAAGATCGTTCAGGAAAAATCCCGGCGTCTTTACTGGGGCTGCTTCGCAGCCCAACGCGGGCAAGCCCGCTCGCCACAACAGCCCGCTGGCCACTGGGGTGATTCAGGCAGGCGCCTTCTTCACCCGCAACGCCTTGGCCTTCGCCTCCACGCCCAGGTACATCACCAGCGCGATCAGCAGCGGCACAATAAAGTAGATGGCGCGGTAGGCAATCAACCCGGCCAGTAGACTGCCCCGCGACGCTTCATGCTGCAACAGCGCAATGAACACCGCCTCCAGCACGCCGAGCCCGGCCGGGATATGCGTGAGCACACCGGCAATCGCACTGATCAGCAACACCCCCAGCACCAAGGGATAGTCGAGTTTGGCCGGCAACAACGTGAAGATCACTGCCGCCATCAGCGACCAGTTCAACGCGCCCAGCATCAACTGCAAACACGCCATGCGCAGCGACGGCAGGTTGATCTCCATGCCGCGAATCGTCCACGCACGCTTTTTCGAGTACTGGCAGGCCACCAGATAACCCAGGCTGGCCAGCACCAACAACGCGCCGATGCCCTGCAATGCACTGGTGCTGACTTTCCACCCGGGCGGCATCGTGACCAGGCCGCTGCTGAAAATCGCCCCGGCGATTGCCATATAGCCAAACCAATTGGTGGCCAGGCTCAGGCCGAGGATCTTGGCGATGTTGCCGGTGCTCACCCCCAGCCGTGAGTACAGCCGGTAGCGCATCGCGATGCCGCCGACCCAGGCGCTGAGGTTGAGGTTGAACGCATAGCTGATGATCCCCACCGGCAGGATCTGTTTCCAGCCCAGGGGCTGGCGAATGTAGGTGCGGCCGATCAGGTCGAAGCTGGCGTACACCAAAAAGCTGCACAACGTCAGCGCGCTGGCGATCACCAATGTGCGCACCTTGAAATCGCCCAGGGTCTGCAGCACTTCGCTCCAGTCGATGCGCCGGGCGAGCAGGGTGAACAGCACAATCAGCAGCAAGAAGAAGGCGATGGTCAGCGGTTTCTTCCAGCGTTTGAACCGCGAACCTTTGGTTTCAGGCGTCATGGGGGTTGGCCTCAAAGGGCTTCAATCGCGGTTTGTGCGCCGGCAACCAGCCTGTCAGCGCGGGGAAGTGGCGCATCACATGGAACACCAGGAAACCGACGGTCAGTCGCCATAACCACAGGCGCGGCTTGCGGTTTTCCGGCATGGTCTGGCAATGGTTTCTGGCCAGCGCTTCCAGGCGTTCATACAGTTGTTGATTGAATGCCCGGTCGCGAATCAGCACGTTGGCCTCCAGGTTCAGCGACAGGCTCAACGGGTCCAGGTTGCTGGAACCCACGGTGCTCCATTCGTCATCCACCAGCGCGACCTTGCCGTGCAGCGGGCGCTGGCAATACTCATGAATCACCACGCCGTCCTTGAGCAGGTAGTCGTAGAGCATGCGTGCGGCCAACTTGGCCAGCAGCACGTCGGGCTGGCCCTGCATGATCAACTGCACCTGTACGCCTCGGCGCGCCGCATTGCGAATTTCGCGCAGCAGGCGGTAGCCGGGGAAGAAGTAGGCGTTGGCGATCACTGCGCGTTTTTGCGCCTTGCTCAGCGCGTGGATATACGCCTCTTCGATGTCGTCACGGTGCTGTAAGTTATCGCGGTAAATCAGGCGCACCAAGCCATCGCCATGCTCGGTGGGCCAGGGCGAAGGCCGTTGCTGGCGTCGCCGCCAGCCGCGTCGCGTGCGTACCTGGCGACCACTTTGCGCCAGAGCGAAATGATGCAGGTCCGCCACCGCCGGGCCAATCACTTGCACGGCATAATCCTGCTTGGCCTGCGGGCCATAATCGCCCAAATGATCGGCAGAGAAATTGATCCCGCCAATAAACCCGACCTCTGCGTCCACCACCACAATCTTGCGGTGCAAGCGGCGAAACCAGTTGGTGCGAATGCCCAGCGTCTTGGACGCCGGGTCAAACATCTGCACCGCCACGCCAGCCTCGGCCAGCTCCCCGAGAAACGCCGGGCTCAGCTCGCCGCAACCAAAGCCGTCGAGGCTCACCACCACCTTCACGCCGCGTTGTGCGGCCTCGATCAGAATGCCTTGCAGCTCATGCCCGACCTTGTCCTCGAAGAGAATGAAGGTCTCCAGCAGGATCTCCCGTCGCGCCTGGCGCAATGCCTCGAACACCTTTGGGAAGTACGCCTCGCCGTTCTCCAGCAACTCGATTTGGTTGCCGCTCTGCCAGCCGTAGTCCAGGTCACGCGCCTTGGCTTCGTCGGGCGGTTGATCGGTGGAAATATGCTCCACGGCGACGTTCATAGCTCGATCTCCACCGACAGCGGTACGTGGTCCGATAGATGCGACCAGGGGCGGGTGGTGAGCACCCGGGGGTTATGCACCTTCAAATTGCGCACATAAATCCGGTCCAGCGGCAGCAACGGCAGGCGCGCCGGGAAGGTGCGCGCAGGTTTGCCCAGGGTTTGCACGAATACTTCCTGCAGGCCGCTCTGGCTCAGGTCGGCCTTCTGGCGCCAATCGTTGAAATCGCCGGCCACCACCAGTGGTGCGTCGGCCGGGATCTCCTGGATGCGCTGTTCCAGCAAGCGCAATTGTTGTTGGCGATGCACCTCGCGCAGGCCCAGGTGGATGCAGATGGCATGCACCTCTTGCCCGGTGCCCGGCAGGCGCAGCACGCAATGCAACAGGCCACGGTTTTCATGGCCGCTTTGGGAGATATCGAGGTTGTCATAGCGCACGATCTGGAATTTCGAGAGCAGCGCATTGCCATGGTCGCCATGCGGGTACACCGCGTTGCGCCCGTAGGCAAACTGCGGCCAGATACTGTCGGCGAGGAATTCATACTGCGGCATGTTCGGCCAGTCGCTGTAGCGCTGCGGGTGGCGTTCGTGGGTGCCGTGGATTTCCTGCAGGAACACCATGTCGGCGCCCACACTGCGCACTGCTTCACGCAGTTCGGGCAGGATGAAACGTCGATTCAGGGCCGTGAAGCCCTTGTGGATATTGACCGTCAGCACCGTGAAGCGAGTGATGGCATCGCTGGGGGTGATGGGCACCCAGTCGGGGATCGCAGCCATGATTGCTCCTGTAAAAGAGTGGGGGCCTGGCCCCCGTTTATGGGTGACTGCAATTTTTGGCAGAAAGTTTCCACCTTCCTACAGACGGCGTAGATCCAAATGTGGGAGGGGCTTGCCCCCGATGGCGGCGTGTCAGTTAAGGGATGCTCCGCTGACTCACCGCTATCGGGGGCAAGCCCCCTCCCACAATTGAACTGTGGTGTACCTGAGTCAGTGACCTGCCACTACCCGGCCCGACGACTCGGCATACACCGGCCCCAAGCGATCCAATCGCCCGCTCCACGCGGTCAGTGCCAGTGCCACCAATACCACCAGCCCGCCAATCCATGCCGTATGGATCAACCCCATATGGGCCACGATCAAACCACCGGCCCACGCACCACCGGCGATCCCCAGGTTAAATGCCGCGATGTTCAGCCCCGAGGCCACATCCACCGCATTCGGCGTGTGATGCTCGGCCTGGCGCACCACATACACCTGCAGGCCCGGCACGTTACCGAAGGCGACCGCGCCCCACACCAGCACGGTGGCCAGGGCCAACCATGGGTTGCCGGCGGTGAACGTCAGCACAAACAGCACCGCCGCCAGCAGGGCAAAGATGATTTTCAACGCACTGATCGGGCCGCGTTTATCTGCCAGTTTGCCGCCCCAGATATTCCCGGCGGCCACCGAGATGCCATACACCAGCAACACCAGGCTCACGGTGCCGGCGCTGAAGCCTGCGATGTCCTGAAGGATCGGCGCCAGGAAGGTAAACGCGATAAACGAACCGCCGTAACCGATGGCCGTCATGGCATACACCAGCAGCAAACGGGGTTGCTTGAGCACTTGCAGTTGTTGCAGCAACGAGGCGGGTTTGCTGTGGGCAATGTTTTTGGGCACGTAGATCAGGCTGCCGATAAACGCGACCACCCCCAGCGCCGAGACGGCGAGAAAGGTTTCACGCCAGCCGAAATGCTGGCCGATAAACGTACCCAGCGGCACCCCGGTGACCAGTGCGACCGTCAGGCCGGTAAACATGATGGCAATCGCGCTCGCGGCTTTTTCCTTCGGCACCAGGCTGGTGGCGATGGTCGAGCCAATCGAGAAAAACACCCCGTGGGCCAGCCCGGTGACGATCCGCGCCAGCACCAGCGACTCGTAGCTCGGCGCTTTCCAGGCCAGCAGGTTGCCGAGGGTGAACAGCACCATCAGCGACAGCAGCAGGAATTTGCGCGGCACCTTGCCGGTGAGGGCGGTGAGTACCGGCGCGCCAATGGCCACGCCCAGGGCGTAGAGGCTGACCAGCAGGCCGGCGGACGGCAGATCAACGCCAAGGTCGGCGCCGATGGTGGGTAACAGGCCAACGATGACGAACTCGGTCGTCCCGATGGCGAAAGCGCTGAGGGTCAGCGCGAGCAAGGCAATGGGCATGGCTGCAACTCCGGTGGGTTTCAATAGCGCGCAGTGTCTGGGTTTGGCGTGTGCGGAATAAGACGGGGATCGGCATTTGATATTTGCTTGCCAGGCAAAGATGCCGAAACCGGGGAACGATCGAGGCGCAAACCCGTCAGTTCCTTACAGACCCTTCTGAAGGAGCCCGGAGTTTTGCCGAATTTAAAAACTGCATTACTGCTCGGCGCGCTGCTGTTGTGTGGCAGCGGCGCACTGCACGCCGCGGCCACCGCGCCTGAACCCGAAGCGCCGGCCAAGCCGGAGTTGCTGGTGGAAGGCGGCCTGCTCGGTGCCATCAGCTCCAGCATCGATGATGTGCAACAGAAGCTGGATCTCAACCAGAACCTGATTGACGAATGGCGCTTGCGCGCCGACCGGGCGGCGGATGAAGTCGGGCGCCTGGTCGACCAGACGGCCCAGCGTTCGCCGTGGAGCATTGCCGGGGATTTCCTGTTGCTGTCGGGGGTGTGGATCGGCGCGTTCACCCTGCTGACATTACTCGGGCGCTTTATTGTGCAGCGCTTGAGCCGGCGCGCATTTATCGCGCCGCGCAGGCGTTTGCAGGCGGTGCTCGGGTACGTGGTGCCCTATACGATCCCCGCGTTGATCTGCCTGCCGCTGGCCTTGTACGTCAGCCACTTTTTACCCACCTCCATCGGCCGTGCGCTGGCGCTGTGTTTTGCCTACGCGACCAGCAGCGGCATCTTTTCCACGTCGATGCTGCTGTGCGTGATTGTGATGTTCAACGTCGGACACAAACGCCCGGCCGTGCAGATTATTCGCGATTACTGCCCCAAGCCGCTGTTCCTGATCGGCTTCCTCGCGGCCCTCAGCGACGCGCTGACCAGCCCGCAGATCGCCCGTCAGCTTGGCGGCAATATCACCAGCAGTATCGCGGTGTTTACCGGCCTGTTTGCCGCGGTGATTTTCGGTGTGCTGGTGGTGCGTCTGCGTCGTCCGGTGGCGCATCTGATCCGTAATCGGCCGCTGGCCCAGCGCCTTAAACACCCGGCGTTGCAGCAATCGCTGCGGGTGTTTTCCGGGTTGTGGTACTGGCCGATTCTGTTGATGGTGCTGGTCTCGGCGATCAACTTGATCGGCGCCGGCGACGATAATCAGAAGGCCCTGCGTTGCGCGCTGTTCACCACCATTCTGCTGATCGGCACGGTGTTTCTCAGCACCGTGTTGCAGCACCTGTTCAAGTCCCGCAGCCAGGTGGCGGTCCAGCGCAGCAGCGCGTACAAAGAACGTTTCCTCAGCCTGTTGCACGCGATATTGCGCATCGTCATGGCCATCGCCTTTATCGAGATACTCGGGCGAATCTGGGGCGTGTCGCTGTTCGAATTTGCCCAGCGCAACTCGGTCGGCCGGGCGATCAGCGATTCCCTCAGCAGCATCGGCCTGATCCTGCTGATGACCTGGTTGTTCTGGGTGGTGCTCGACACCGCGATCCAGGAAGCGCTGAAACCGCCGGTGAATAAACGCTCCAGCCGCCAGCCGAGCACGCGGGTCAAAACCATCCTGCCGTTGTTGCGCAATGCGGTGAAAATCATTCTGGTGGTGATCTGTGCGATCACCACCATGGCCAACCTGGGGATCAACGTCGCGCCTTTGCTGGCGGGTGCCGGGGTGGTCGGCCTGGCGATTGGTTTCGGTTCCCAGCAATTGGTCCAGGACGTGATCACCGGCCTGTTCATCATCATCGAAGACACGCTGTCGATTGGCGATTGGGTGGTGCTCGACTCCGGCCACGCCGGCACCGTCGAGGGCCTGACCATCCGCACCTTGCGCCTGCGCGACGGCAAGGGGTTTGTGCACTCGGTGCCGTTCGGGCAGATCAAGGCGGTCACCAACCAGTCGCGGCAATTTGCCTATGCGTTTTTCTCGGTGCAATTCACCTACGACACCGATGTGGACAAGGCCGTGGAGTTGATCCGCGAGGCCGGGCAGGCGATCCGCGACGATGTATTCCTCAAGTACAACCTGCAAGGGCCACTGGAGGTGTTCGGCGTCGACAAGATGGACCTCAACGGCGTGGTGCTGACCGCGCAGTTCCGCACCGTGTCGGGTGGGCAATATGCGGTCAGCCGGGCGTTTAACCAGCGCTTGAAAAAGCTTGTGGATCACTGTGATGAGGTGCACTTCGCGCAGACTTATCCACAGCAGGTGTTGTTGCCCAAGCGTACGCCGCAGGTGGATGAGGCGGGGGAAGAGGTGCCGGCGTCGGTGGTGTTGACGGAGCAGCCGCGTACCCAATGATTCCAGGGTGACTGGGCCTACGCCTTCGCGAGCAAGCCCGCTCCCACATTTGCAATGCATTTCAAGTGTGGGAGCGGGCTTGCTCGCGAAGAGGCCCTCAAAGTCACTCCACTTCAATGCCGGATCAACTTCTCCTGCACCGCCTGCTGATCCACCTCCAGCAACACCTGCTGCTTGCCGGCCACCCTCACCGCTGCCGGCAATCCATCGCGGTAAACAATCCGATTACCACTCACGGCCGGCACCTTGCTGCCCGGTAACAACGTGCCTACTCAGGTTCAGCGGATCCGCCCCACACACCGCAATCAAACTCCCGTCATGCGGCCTGCGTCGCACTTCGCGCAACAACGGGATCGCTTCCGGCAAGGCGAACTGTTCACCGGCCAACCCGCTGACAAATCGCCCGCCGCGAATCTCACCCCGCGCTTCCAGGCGATGGAACGTACGCAGCAGCTCGCGCCAGTTCGGCAACCAATCCGCCTCTCGCTCCAGCAAGCGCCAGAACACCACGCCGTAGCGGCGCAGCAGGGTCATCGCCACATGCTCCAGGGTTTCTGCCGAATGCGGGCCTGCGGCGGTTGGCGAGCGGCGCACCAGGGCCCAGCGCCCGGCATCGTCCATACCGCCGACAAACGCTCCACGCCCGCGCCGGCTGCTGCGCGCCTGGCGTTTGCTGACGGGCGTGGTCAGGGCGCGCAGGCCGGCAAAGCTGTCGGCATTCACCAGGCCTGCGCCCACCAATTCCTGCAAGGCGGTTTCCAGTTCGCTGCGCAGCAGATGGGCTTCGTGCACCAGCTCGTCAAAAAACAGCGCGCCGTTCTCGCGCAGGGCCAGGTGGACTTTTTGCGCCTTGGGCGACAGCGTGGCGCTGTCGGTGAGTTCGGTCAGCCCGCTCCACAATGACACCTGGCTGCGTGGCAGCAACACCACCGGCGTACTGCGCAATGCCATCGCGCTGGCCTTGTTGCTCAAACGCGTCCACACCAGTTTGCCGCTGCGGCACAACTCGTCGAGCCAGGTGGATGAGTAATCCTTGAGCCGCGCACTGAGCATGTCACTGTCCCAGGCGGACGTGGCGGCGGCATAGCCTTCGAACTGCGCGACAATTTGCGCCAGCATCGCGCTGCCCTGGCCACGGGTGCCGTCGGACAGGTGCTGCCAGTCGAACAGAAAACGCATGAAATCCTGCAACGCCACCGGCTCGATCTCGCGCCGCAGACGCTTGACCGTGTAGCGATGGATGCGCGCCAGCAGGTGGCGTTCGCACCATTGTTCTTCAGTGACGCCGGGGCTGAAATGGCCGCGCAGCACGTAGCCTTCCTGCTCCAGACGCGCCAGTGCCTGGCTGATATCGGCGACCGGCAGCGCCAGGGGCGCGGCGATCTCGATCAGGCTCAACGGGCCGAAGCCACCCAGACGCGCACGCAACACCTCCACCAGCGCTTCATCAACGGTCCACGGCTCATCGAAACCCGGCAATAGCGGCAAGTTATGGGGATAGATCGCCTGCAAACAACTCAAGCGCTCCACCGCCACCCACAGGCCGTTACTCAGTTGATAGGCGCGCCCAGCTTTGGCCAAGGCGTGCAGCCACTTGGCCCATTGTGGCGTGGCTTCGCTGCCTGCGATGCAGGCCAGGCTCATCAGCGCCTCGTGCATTTCGTCCAGGCCATTTGGTGCCGGCCAGGCTTCTTCGCGTACCCCGGCGATGGCCTCGGCATCCAGCGCACCGAGGTCGTCGGTGCTGTGCGGGTCGCTCCAGCGCCGGTTGAGCACGGCCTGGGTGCGGCGCTCCTCGAGGGGGGCATCGTCAAGAAAGGTGTAGGGGCGCGCGCTGAGAATTTCTGCAGCCATGGGCGAGGGCGCGGGCAGGTCGCGGCTGATCAGGCGCACGTCGCCCGCTTCCATGCGCCGCAGCAGGGCCAGCCAGCCGGTGCTGTCCATGGCTTCGTGCAGACAGTCGTCGAGGGTTTGTTCCACCAGCGGGTGCTCGGGCACTTCGCGCTCGCCGGCGAGGTTTTCCAGGCAGGCGATCTGGTCGGGGAACACGCTGGCGATCAGGTCTTCGCTCTTCATGCGCTGGATCTGCGGCGCCACCTTGCGCCCGCCGGTATAGCGCGGCAACGCCAGGGCCACTCCGGCATTCCAGCGCCAGCGCACGCCGAACAGCGGCGCATCCAGCACCGCCTGGATCAGGATGTGTTCAGCGCTGTGGCTGTTGAGATAGCGCCACACCTCATCCAGCTCGAAACTGTGGCTGGTGGACAGCGACAGCACGATCGCATTCTCACTCGCCGCCGCCTGCAATTCGAAATTGAAGGTGCGACAAAAACGCTTGCGCAGGGCCAGGCCCCAGGCGCGGTTGATGCGGCTGCCGAACGGGGTGTGGATAATCAGTTGGGTGCCGCCGGACGCGTCGAAAAAGCGCTCCATGATCAACGTGTCCTGAGACGGCAAGGCGCTCAGGGCCAGGCGCGCACGGGCCAGGTAGTCGAGGATCTGTTCGGCGATGGCGTGGTTCAGGCCCAGGGTCGCGGTGAGCCAGTCGAGGGCCGGTTGCACCTCACCGGGGCTGGCGCTGAGCAGGGCATCCAGGTGCCCCTGGAACCGCGCCACGGCAGCTGACAATTCATTGCTGCGCCCCGGCGCTTCGCCCAGCCAGAAAGGAATGGTCGGCGGCTGGCCGTGGGCGTCCTCGACCCGCACTTTGCCGGCCTCGACCCGCAGGATTCGATAGGACGTATTGCCGAGCTGGAAGATATCCCCGGCGATGCTTTCCACCGCAAAGTCTTCGTTGACGCTGCCGATATTCAGGGCTTGGGGCTCCAGCAACACACTGTAGTCGGCGTTATCGGGGATGGTGCCGCCGCTGGTCACCGCCGTCAGCCTCGCGCCACGGCGGCCGCGCAGGGTGTGGGTCACGGCGTCGCGGTGCAGGTAGGCGCTGCGGATGCCCTGACGCCCGTTGTAGCCGTCGGCGAGCATTTGCAGAAGTGCCTGGTAGTGGCGTTGATCCAGGTCGGCATAGGGCGCGGCGCGGTGGATGAGCTTCAGCAGCGCCGGTTCCGACCATTCCTGGGCGCTGACTTCGGCGATGATTTGCTGGGCCAATACATCCAGCGGCGCGACCGGTATGTGCAAGGTGTCCAGCTCACCCCGGCGCACGCAGTCGAGCAGGGCGGCGCATTCGATCAGGTCATCGCGGGTGGTGGCAAACAGGCGCCCCTTGGGTGTGCCGCCGACCTGGTGCCCGGAGCGGCCGACCCTCTGCAGGAAGCCATTGATCGATCCGGGCGAGCCGATCTGGCACACCAGGTCGACATCGCCGATATCAATCCCCAGCTCTAGCGACGCCGTGGCTATCAGCACTTGCAGCTCGCCGGCCTTGAGCCGTTGCTCGGCGTCCAGGCGCAGCTCCTTGGCCAGGCTGCCGTGGTGGGCCGCTACGGCGGTCTTGCCCAGGCGTTCGCTCAAATGCCGCGCCAGGCGCTCGGCCATGCGGCGGGTGTTGACGAAAACCAGCGTGGTGCGGTGTTCGCGGGCCAGCTCGGCGAGGCGGTCGTAGACCAGCGCCCACACGTCGTTGGCCATCACTGCCGAAAGCGGCACCGGCGGCACCTCGATATCCAGGTCGCGGGGGCGGGCGTGGCCGATGTCGACAATGGCGCAGGCTCGGCCAGTCCCCACTAAAAAGCGCGACACCGCCTCAATCGGCTTTTGCGTGGCTGACAGACCGATGCGGGTCAGCGGCTCGGTGCACAAGCCTTGCAAGCGTTCCAGGCTCAAGGCCAGGTGGCTGCCGCGTTTACCGGCGGCGATGGCGTGGATTTCGTCGACGATCACCGTGCGCGTGCTGGCCAGCATTTGCCGGCCGGAATCCGAGCCCAGCAGCACGTAGAGCGATTCCGGAGTGGTCACCAATATATGCGGCGGGCGCTTGCGCATCTGGGCGCGGTCTTTTTGCGGGGTGTCGCCGGTGCGCACGGCGGTGCGGATCACCAGCGGCGGCAAGCCCAGCGCCTGCAACTGCTCGGTGATGCCCGTCAGCGGGTTTTGCAGGTTGATCTGGATATCGTTGGACAGCGCCTTGAGCGGCGACACATACACCACCAGCGTCTCATCCGGCAGTTGCCCGCCGTTGGCCAGGCCCTGGTGGACCAGATCATCGAGCACCGCGAGGAACGCCGTCAGCGTCTTGCCGGAGCCGGTGGGCGCGGCGATCAGCGTCGAACAGCGCTGGCGGATCAGCGGCCACGCCTGAGCCTGGGCGCCGGTCACCGCGGGGAAGGTGCTGCGGAACCAGGCGCTGACGGCGGGGTGAAAACCGTCCAATACCGTGTCGGTTGATTCGGGAAGGTTCATAAACCTTATATGCGACCAGGCGGGCCAAGTTGCAAGCCCGCACTTTATAAGTGACGGTTGCGCTACAAACCCGCAAAATGCAACGATTCTGGCAACAACCTACGGCAAGGCTCACACGCCTGCCGATCATTACCAACGTTCCAAACAGACCGGGCCTGCTCAATCTATGCGAATGCGCCTTATGTTACTGGGCGGCGGGAATGCCCTCGGGCAGGCGCTGATTCGCCTTGGTGCAGAGGAAGACATTGGTTTCCTCGCACCCAAACCGCCCCAAGACGGCTGGGATGCCGCGAGCCTCACCCAATTGCTCGACGACACCCGTCCCGATGCGTTGATCAACCTCGCCTACTATTTCGACTGGTTCCAGGCCGAAGCAGTCAGCGAAACACGGCTGGCCGCCCAGGAGTTCGCCATCGAACGCCTGGCCGAATTGTGTCAGCACCACAACATTACCTTGCTGCAACCGTCCAGCTACCGCGTGTTCGATGGCTCCCGCGCCACCGCCTACAGCGAAAAGGACGAGCCGGTGCCCCTGGGCCTGCGTGGCCAGGCGTTGTGGCGCATCGAACAGAGTGTGCGCGCCACCTGCCCGCAACACGTGCTGCTGCGCTTTGGCTGGCTGCTGGATGACAGTGTCGACGGCACCCTCGGGCGCTTCCTGTCGCGGGCCGAGAAACCGGATGAATTGCTGATGGCCGATGACCGGCGCGGCAACCCGACACCGGTGGACGACGCGGCGCGGGTGATCATCTCGGTGCTCAAGCAACTCGATTGCGCGGCGCCGCTGTGGGGCACGTACCACTACGCCGGGCATGAAGCGACCACACCGTTGGCGCTGGGCCAGGCGATTCTCACCGAAGCGCGCAACTTTCACCCGCTGGCGATCGAATCGCCCACCGCCCAGGCCCACGCGGCCCGGCCGGATGCCGGCGAAGAACCGCAACACGCGGTGCTCGCCTGCAAGAAAATCCTTCACACCTTCGGCATCAAGCCACGGGCGTGGCGGGCAGGGTTACCGGCGTTGCTGGACCGGTTCTATCGCCATAGCTGAAGCCAACACAAACCCCAATGTGGCAGGGGGGTTAAATGTGGGAGGGGCGGTGCGACGATTCGACTTGCCCCTCCCACATTTGTTATTGCGTGTTGCTTAAAATTTGTAGCCGATCCCCACCATGTAGACCATCGGGTCCACGTCCATATTGACCTTGGCGCGAGTGCCCTGGCCCAACGCGTTGTTGTCCACGGTAGCCTTGGTGCTGATGTCGATGTAGCGCGCCTGGGCGTTGATCATCCACTTGTCGTTGATCATGTAGTCGGCGCCGATCTGTGCGGCCCAGCCCCAGGAGTTCTCAGCCTTGAAGTTGCTGAAGCCTGCGCCCTGGGCGCGGCTGCCGACGTGTTCGTCGTAGATCCAGGTGTAGTTGATGCCGGCGCCCACATACGGCTGGAAGGCCGACTTGTTGTCCAGCGGGTAGTACACGACGCTCAGGGTCGGCGGCAGGTGTTTCAGAGTGCCGAGCTTGCCGTTGGCGGCGCCCAGTGCGGTGCCCTTGATCTTCACGTCGTGCTCGAACGGCGTGGCGGCCAGCAGTTCGATACCCACGTGGTTGGTCAGCATGTAGGCGAAGTTGAGGCCCAGTTGGGTGTCGCTGCTCATGGTCGCCTTGCCGCCCAGGTTGGCGCCCGCCAATGGGCCCTGGTCAACCTTCACGTGGCCGCTGTCGGCTTTCGGGTTCACGGTGATTGCACCGGCGCGAACCAGAATGTCGCCCGCTTCGTGAGCATGGACGGCGGGGGCGGCGAGGGCGAGCGCGAAGAGGGACGCGCCGAGCAGAGACTTGTTCATGGGAGCTCCAAAAGGACGTTAAAAGTTGTACGTCCAATGGTAAAGATCGTTCCGCTCGATCTTTTGATTCAGCTCAATGAAAGGGTAAACACGGATCAAAAACTGTGGGAGCGGGCTTGCTCGCGAATACGGTGGATCAGTCAATTAACCTGCTGACTGACACTACGCGTTCGCGAGCAAGCCCGCTCCCACATGGGATCTTCAGCGTTCTTGAGCAGGGCTATTCCGGCAGTTCGTAGATATAAATCTTCTCGGCATCCATCTGGTAACCGGCGTCGGCCAGTTCGCTGCTGGAGGGTTTGACCTGCATCGCACCCTCGATCCAATACGGCTGATACAGCTCGTCGAGCTTCACCCCGACTTCGCTTTTCACGTGCACGATCTGGTTCGACGGCGGCGGCGGCACATGGATGCACGCGCCGAAATACGGCACCAGTAGAAACTCGGTGGTGCGGCCTTCTTCGCTGACTTCCAGCGGCACGATATACCCCGGCAGGCGGATGTGCTGGCCGTCCAGGCTCTGCACCACCGGCGCGTTGGGCAGGTCCTGTTTGGCCGCAGGCGCGGCCTCGACGGACATGGCACCGGCCATGTTCGACAGGTCGTGCAGCGGTTTCATATTGGGGATTTCCGGCGGCGCGTCCGGCGGGATCATCTCCTGCCAGGACAAGTCCTTGGGCTGCTCTTCGGCCCAGACAGGCACGGCCACCAGCAGCAATAACGCAAACAGAGCGCGACGCATCACAGCCTTCCTCATAAACGTATCGACAGGCCATCGGCCAGGGATTGTCGGTAGGCGCGCCACGCGGGCACGCTGCCCATCAACAGCGCTGCGGCCAGGATACCGGCGAGCAAGGTCCATTCATATTCGCTGGGCCACGACATCGGCAGGTCCAGGCCGTAATTGGCCTGCAGATAACCGCGTGACGCGCCAATGCACACATACAGCAACCCCACGCCTGCGACGACGCCGGACAAGGCCAGGGCGAAGGCTTCGAAGATCAGCAACGTTGCGATGTGCCACGGCCGTGCGCCCACCGAGCGCAATATGGCCATTTCGCGGCGGCGCTCGTTGAGGCTGGTGAGGATCGCCGTGAGCATGCCGATCAGGCCGGTCAGCACCACGAACAGCGAAATCACGAACAGCGCTTTTTCGGCGGTGCCCATCATGCTCCACAGCTCTTGCAGCGCCACGCCGGGCAGGATCGCCAGCATCGGCTCACCACGGAATTCATTGATCTCGCGTTGCAGCGCGAAGGTGGAAATCTTGTTGTTCAGGCCAAGCATAAACGCGGTGATGGCCTGCGGGGTCAGGTCCATATTGCGCGCCTGATCGGCGCTGATACGGCCTTTGCCCTGGGCCGGCACGCCGTTGTGCCAGTCGATATGAATCGCCTCCATACCGCCGAGGCTGATGTGCAGCGTGCGGTCCACCGGGGTGCCGGTGCGCTTGAGAATGCCGACCACGGTGAACGGTTTGTCATCGTGTTTCACCAGGCTGACCACCGCCACGCCGTGGGCCAGCACCAGCTTGTCGCCGAGCTTGTAGTGCAGCGCGTCGGCCACTTCGGCGCCGAGCACCACTTCAAACGGGTCGGTGGCGAAGGCGCGGCCGCTGGCCAGTTCGAGGTTCTGTTTGCGGCCGTACTGGTAATGCTCGAAGTAGGATTCGTTGGTGCCCATCACGCGGTAGCCGCGGTGGGAGTCGCCGAGGGAAATCGGAATCGCCCATTTCACCTGCGGGCTGGCGGCAAAGTGCTCGAAGCTGTCCCAGCGGATATTGTTGGTGGCGTTGCCGATGCGAAACACCGAGTACAGCAGCAGGTTGACCGAGCCCGAGCGTGCGCCGACGATCAGGTCGGTGCCGCTGATGGTGCTGGCGAAACTGTTGCGCGCCTCAACGCGCACGCGCTCCACTGCGAGCAACAAGCAGACAGAAAGCGCGATGGCGAAAGCGGTGAGGATCGCGGTAAAGCGGCGGTTAGCCAGGCTGGCCATGGCTAGACGAAACAGATACATCTCAAACCTCTGCGGGCGTGGCGGCGCGATTGAGTTCGGCCAGCGACAGGTTGCGGTCGAACAGCGAAGCCAGGCTCTGGTCGTGGCTGACAAACAACAGGCTGGCGCCAGCGTCGCGGCATTCGGCGAACAGCAGTTGAATGAAGGCCTCGCGGGCGTCGTAGTCCAGGGCCGAGGTGGGTTCGTCGGCGATCACCAGTTCCGGCTGGCCGATCAGCGCACGGGCGGCGGCCACCCGTTGCTGTTGGCCGATGGACAGCGAGTCGGCGCGGCGCTCCAGCAGGTCTTTATCCTTCAAACCCAAATGCGCGAGCAAGGTCGCGGCAGCCTGATCGACACTCCCATGGCGCTGGACGGCCCGCTGCGCACGCAGCTTGGAAAAGTGGCAGGGCAACTCGACGTTCTCGCGCACCGACAGGAACGGCAGCAGGTTGAACTGCTGGAAAATATAGCCGGTGTGGTCGACGCGAAAGCGATCGCGGGCGCCGGCCGAGAGGTCGGTCAGCTCCTGGCCGAGCAGGCGGATGCTGCCTCGACTGGGCTTCTGCACGCCGCCCAGCAGGCCGAGCAACGTGGTTTTGCCACTGCCGCTCGGGCCTTTGAGAAACAGGGTTTCCCCGCTTCCAGGCGAAACGCGGGGATGTCCAGCAACTGGGGGTGCCCGGGCCAGTTGAAGCCCAGGTCAGACAGTTCGATTAACGCTTGGGTCATTGGAAATCACAGGTCTCAAAAATGGCGCAAAACCCTGTGGGAGCAGGCTTGCCTGCGATGGCAGCGCCGCAGTGTGCCCGATATACCGCAGCGCCTGGATCGCAGGCAAGCCAGCTCCCACAGTGATTGGGTTTCAAATCAGAATTTCAGGGTGGCTGCTGTGGCCGTTGCTTCAACACCTTGCTGGCCGCTCGGGCCGATCAGTTGTACCTGAATTTTCTGGGTGGCGGGGAAGGTCTTGAACACCTGGGTCAGGTCCAGGTTGCTCAGGGCCGTCGGCGTGGCGCACGTGAATTGGTAGTGGGCGTGGATTTCGCTGTGGTCGTGATGATGTTCGTGGGCTGCGCCTTTGGCGTCTTCATCGTGATCATCATCGTCGTGATCAGCTTCTGGCTTGTCACCGAACAGCGGACTGTTGAGTTCCTGGGTGCTGATCACGCAACCGGCGGCCTTGGGCAGGTTGAACAGGGCCAGCGGGTTTTCCAGCTGCTTGCGTGCGGCGGCGACCTTGGCTTTGTCGGCAGCAGTGGTGGCCAGGTGTTCGAAGCCCACCGGGTTCATCGCCGGGCTGTCCAGCTCAAGCTCCAGGGCCGGGCCGTCGAGCACCGCGTTAAGGCGGCCGACGCCGTGCTCGTGGGCGCCGAGGCTGCCGTGTTCATGTTCATGATCGTGTTCATCCGCCGCATGGGCGATGGCCAGTGGCAACAGGGCAAACGGCAAAGCGAGCAGCAGACGGCGCATGAGAAGGCTCCAGAACATGAAAGTTATGTTATGTGATCTTATAACAATATTGTCAGAGTTTGACCGCCCGCTTGGCGTTGCGCAAGCCGCATGGGAGCATGCCTGTCAGAAAAGTGCAGGAGTAAGGACGATGTTGCGAATTCGTGGAACCGTCGGCGACCTGCCGGTGGACTTGACCCTGGAGCTGGACGACGGCGATTGGGCCCGGCTCGGCGCGCAATTGCAGGCGGCCCCGGTGGCCAGTGCGGCCGCCGCGCCAGTGGCGCCGGTCAAGCACAATGATGACCTGTGGCAGAACGCCCAGGACCTGTTGCGCAACGCGGGCCAACTCAACGGCCTGGAATTGCTCGACCAACTGGAAGGCTTGGCCGGCGATGCCTCGGCGGGCAAGCGCCTGCTGGTGCGCCTGCGCCATAGCGCCAAGGTCAAGGTGAGCAGCGGCGGGGATACGCCGCTGTACAGCTGGGTCGGCGATTAGTACAACGCGGCGAACAACTTGCGGCGGTACACGGTCACCAGCGGGTGATCATTGCCCAGCAGTTCGAACACCTGCAGCAAGGTCTTGTGCGGCAAACCCTCGTCGTAGCTGCGGTTGCGGATAAACAGCTTGAGCAAGCCTTCCAGCGCCGCGTCGTATTGCTGGCGCGCCAGTTGCTGGATGGCCAGTTGATAGGCTGCTTCGTCGTCCTGGGGGTTTTGCGCCAGGCGGCTTTTCAAGTCGGCGGCGTCCGGCAGGTCGGCTGCCTGGCGCAGGAAGGTGATCTGCGCCTTGGCCCCGGCCAGTGCGGCCTTGTGATCGTCACTCTTCACGGCGTCCAGTACGGCCTGGGCTTCACCCAGCTCACCGCGTTCGGCCAGGCAGCGCGCATACAGAATCAGCGCGGCGGCGTTGGTGTTGTCTTCGCCCAGCAGCGCGACCAGCACCGCTTCGGCGTCGCTGATGCGGCCGTCGGCAAACAGTGCCTGGGCCTGTTCCAGCGGGTCAGCCGCGGCCGGTGGCGGCATCTGCACATGCGGCTCAAGCATCGCCCGCACTGCCGATTCCGGCTGTGCCCCGGCAAACCCGTCCACCGGTTGGCCATCCTTGAACAACACCACCGTCGGCAGGCTGCGAATGCCGAAGCGCGCAACGATATCCTGCTCAGCCTCGCAATCGACCTTGGCCAGCAGCAGTTCGCCCTGATAACTCTCGGCAATCTGCGCCAACAGCGGCATCAACGCCTTGCACGGCGCACACCACTCGGCCCAGAAATCCACAAGCACGGGTTTTTCGAAGGAGTTCTGGATCACCGCCTGGTCAAAGTTGGCGGTGGTGACATCGAAGATGTACGGCGTGGGCTCACTCATGGGGCGTCTCGAATAAAGCGGGAATGGGGCAACTATAAGGGCTGGCGAGGTTGGCTGAAAGCTTGGTTGATGAGCTCCCACAGAGGAATGCGGCCAAGTGTGGCAGTGGGCTTGCCCACGATGGCCTCAAGAGCGCCGCGAATGGTACAGACTCACCTTGCGAAATTCCCAAGGCTCGGCCAAATCCGGCAGCGTCAGGGCATCAAGGATTTCCAGCCGCTGATACGCCGGGTGCTGGAAATCGCGCACCCGCGAATCCGCCACCAGCGCGTCGCGGCCTCGGGTCAGGAACTGGTCCAGCAGCGGCAGGTTCGCCCGGTCGTAGAGCACGTCGGCGACCAGGATCAGGTCGAAGCGGTCTGCTTCGGCAAAGAAGTCCGCTGAATAACCCAATTCAACACCATTCAGCTCGGCGTTCGCCCGGCAGGAAGCCAACGCCAGCGGGTCCAGGTCGCAGGCCACCACTTCGAGGGCCCCGGCCTTGGCGGCGGCAATCCCGGCCACGCCGGAGCCTGCGCCGAAATCCAGCACGCGTTTGCCCGCGACCCACTCCGGGTTCGCCGCCAGGTAGCGCGCCAGCGCCAGGCCGCTGGCCCAGCAAAAACTCCAGTAGGGCGGCTCATGCAGGATGCGCCGGGTTTCCTCGGGGCTGAAGGCGCGGTCCATGTTGTCCGCATCCAGCAGCCACAACGACAGCGCGGTGCCCGGCAGCGGGCAGGGCACCAGTTGCGCGTCGCCGATCAGTTCGCTCAGCTCCGCTTGCAGGCCCAGCGGTGGGGTCATGGTGCCTTGACGAGTTGCAGGGGGCCGGTGGTCTGGGTGATCGGCTGGGTGATGCGCACCGCAGGCAGGTGCAGGATCAACTGGCCGGACTGGCTGGCGCGACCGCGCAATTCAACCCGCGCACCGGCCGGAAACGCCTCGGGGTTGTAGCGCAGGCGGAAGGCCAGGGGCTGGCCATTGCCGGTCAGTACGCTGCTGGCCAGCAATTGTTGCGGGCGCGAGCGGTCATCGATCACCAGCAGTGCCATTTCGACTTCGGCACCGGCCGGGACGTTGGTCAGGCTGCCGCTGATTTCCCGCTGAAAGGCGGGCAGGGGGCCCATGTCTTCAATGCCGGGGACTTTTTTCTCTTGGGTTGGCGTTGGCTGAGGGGCGGCAGGCTTAGGGGCTTCGCTGCTGCAGGCGACCAGAACACTGAACAGGGTGAGTAAAACAAGTGGTCGTAACTGCATGTACGGCTCCAGAAAAGGACAAAATCCGTGGCTTAAAAAATATGAAACATAATAGTCAGCCTATATACCGTAAAGGCTATGGCTTGTCTTGCCACAGGGATGCGCTACCATGGCCCTCCCTTTTTTTGTTGCCTGCCACCATGCACTGTCCCTTCTGCGGTGCCAACGACACCAAGGTCATTGACTCGCGTCTGGTCGCCGAGGGCGATCAGGTTCGTCGCCGGCGTGAATGCCTGGCCTCTGGCTGCGGTGAACGTTTCACCACCTTCGAAACTGCCGAACTGGTATTGCCGCGTCTGATCAAGTCCGACGGCAGTCGCCAGCCTTTCGACGAAGACAAACTGCGCGCCGGTATGCAGCGCGCCCTGGAAAAACGCCCGGTGAGTGTCGAGCGGCTGGAGGCGGCGCTGGTGCATATCAAGCACAAGCTGCGCGCCACCGGTGAGCGCGAAATCAAGAGCCTGGTGGTTGGAGAACTGGTGATGGGCGAGCTGCAAAAGCTCGACGAAGTCGCCTATATCCGTTTCGCCTCGGTGTATCGACGCTTCCAGGACCTCAATGAGTTCCGCGAAGAGATCGACCGCCTGGCCCGTGAGCCGGTAAAGAAATGACCCCACCTTCTGCTGAACAAGCCGTCCTCGACGCCCATTACATGGCCCGCGCCCTCGAACTGGCGCGCCAGGGCCTGTACACCACTCACCCCAACCCACGGGTGGGCTGCGTGATTGTGCGCGATGGGCAGATCGTCGGCGAAGGCTGGCATGTGCGCACCGGCGAGCCGCATGCCGAAGTGCACGCCCTGCGCGCTGCCGGTGACAAGGCCCGCGGCGCCACGGCCTACGTCACTCTCGAACCGTGCAGCCACTATGGGCACACCCCGCCGTGCGCCGATGCGTTGGTGACGGCCGGGCTGGCGCGGGTGGTCGCGGCCATGCAGGACCCCAACCCGGAAGTCGCCGGGCGCGGCATGCAGCGCCTGGCCCAGGCCGGGATCGAGACACGCAGCGGGGTGTTGGAAGGCGAAGCTCGGGCCCTCAACCAGGGCTTCCTCAAGCGCATGGAACACGGCCTGCCGTTTGTGCGGGTCAAGCTGGCGATGAGCCTGGACGGCCGCACCGCGATGGCCAGCGGCGAAAGCCAATGGATCACCGGCCCGGCTGCCCGCGCCGCCGTGCAGCGCCTGCGCGCCGAGGCCAGCGTGGTGCTGACCGGTGCCGACACGGTGCTGGCCGATGGTGCGCGCCTGACCGTACGCGCCGCCGAATTGGCCCTGGACGAAGCCACCACCGCCCTGGCCATGTCGCGCCCACCGCTGCGCGTGCTGATCGACGGCCGCCTGCGGGTGCCGCTTAATGCACCGTTTTTCAAGGCTGGCCCGGCGCTGGTCATTACCTGTGTCACCGCGGAAAACCAGTTTCCCCGTGGTCCGGAGTGCCTGGTGGTGCCGGGCGTAGAGGGCCAGGTCGACTTGCGCTCGGCGCTCGTCGCCCTGGCGGCGCGTGGCGTCAACGAAGTGCTGGTAGAAGCCGGCCCCAGCCTGGCGGGCGCGTTTGCCCAGCAGGGCCTGGTGGACGAGTACGTGATATTCGTTGCCGGCAAGTTCCTGGGCTCCGCCGCCCGGCCGTTGCTGGACTGGCCGCTTGAGAAACTCGCCGACGCCCCCCAACTCAAGATCACTGAAATGCGCGCTGTAGGCGACGACTGGCGAGTCACTGCCATCCCGGTGCCAGCAGCGAGCGTATAATTCTGACCGGGCGCTCAGGTGCCCGCACCGTTTTCCAGGAGAAGGCCATGTTCACCGGCATTATCGAATCCATTGGCAGCATCCGCGCCATGACCCCCAAAGGCGGCGACGTGCGCCTGCTGGTTGAAACCGGCAAGCTCGACCTCGGCGACGTCAAGCTGGGCGACAGCATCGCCGTCAGCGGCGTGTGCCTGACCGTTATCGAGCTGCCGGGTAACGGCTTTGCTGCCGATGTCAGCCGCGAAACCCTGGACTGCACCGCGATGAACGACCTCAAAGCCGGCAGCCCGGTCAACCTGGAAAAAGCCCTGACCCCGACCACCCGCCTGGGTGGCCACTTGGTCAGCGGCCACGTCGACGGCGTCGGCGAAGTGGTTGCTCGCAGCGAAAACGCACGTGCCGTGGAGTTCCGTATCCGTGCGCCCAAAGAGCTGGCCAAGTACATTGCCCACAAAGGCTCGATCACCGTCGACGGCACCAGCCTGACCGTGAACGCGGTGAATGGCGCTGAATTTGAACTGACCATCATTCCCCACACCCTGAGCGAAACCATCATGGCCTCGTACCAGCCAGGTCGCCGGGTGAACCTGGAAGTCGACTTGCTTGCCCGTTACCTGGAGCGCCTGCTGATGGGCGATAAGGCCGCAGAGCCTGCATCAGGAAACATCACCGAAAGTTTTCTAGCCGCCAATGGCTACCTGAAATCCTGACCAAGGGGGTGCCGCGTGGCGCTCAATAGCATCGAAGAACTGGTTGAAGACATCCGCCAAGGCAAGATGGTCATCCTGATGGATGACGAAGACCGCGAGAACGAAGGCGACATCATCATGGCCGCCGAGGCTTGCAAGCCTGAGCACATCAACTTCATGGCCAAGCACGCCCGTGGGCTGATCTGCATGCCCATGAGCCGCGAGCGCTGCGAGTTGCTCAAGTTGCCGTTGATGGCGCCGCGCAACGGGTCGGGTTTCGGCACCAAGTTCACCGTATCGATTGAAGCGACCACCGGCGTCACCACCGGGATCTCCGCCGCCGACCGCGCCCGCACGGTGCAAGCGGCTGCCGCGAAAGACGCCAAGGCTGAAGATATCGTCAGCCCGGGCCATATCTTCCCGCTGATGGCCCAACCGGGCGGTACCCTTGCTCGCGCCGGCCATACCGAAGCCGCCTGCGACCTGGCGCGCATGGCCGGGTTCGAGCCGAGCGGCGTGATCTGCGAAGTGATGAACGACGACGGCACCATGGCCCGTCGCGCCGAACTCGAGGCGTTTGCCGCCGAACACGACATCAAGATCGGCACCATCGCCGACCTGATTCACTACCGCATGATCCACGAACGTACCGTTCAGCGGATTGCCGAGCAGCCACTGGACAGCGAACTGGGCCAATTCAATCTGGTGACCTACCGTGATTCGGTGGAAGGCGACGTGCACATGGCGCTGACCCTGGGCAGCATTTGCGCCGACGAACCGACCCTGGTGCGCGTGCACAACATGGACCCGCTGCGCGACCTGTTGATGGTCAAGCAACCGGGCCGCTGGAGCCTGCGGGCCGCCATGGCCGCGGTGTCCGAGGCCGGCAGCGGTGTGGTGCTGCTGTTGGGTAACCCGGTGGATGGCGATGTATTGCTCGCGCATATTCGCGAAACCGCCGAGCACACACAGGTCAAAACGCCGACCACTTACAGCATCGTCGGTGCCGGTTCGCAGATCCTGCGTGACCTCGGTGTGCGCAAAATGCGCCTGATGAGCGCACCGATGAAATTTAATGCGATATCCGGTTTCGACCTGGAAGTTGTAGAATACGTGCCCTCCGAATAAAGGCTGGCGCTTTTTGCCCCTTGTTCGCGGTTAAATCATCACTGAGGGACGCACTTTTCGCGTCCCGGCTCTTTAAGAGATTTGTCGAATGACCCTGAAGACCATCGAAGGTACCTTCATCGCCCCCAAAGGCCGCTATGCCCTGGTGGTTGGCCGCTTCAACAGCTTCGTGGTTGAAAGCCTGGTAAGCGGTGCCGTGGACGCCCTGGTTCGCCACGGTGTGAGCGAGAGCGACATCACTATCATCCGCGCCCCTGGCGCCTTCGAAATTCCACTGGTTGCGCAAAAAGTTGCACAACAGGGTGAATACGCGGCGATCATCGCCCTGGGCGCGGTCATTCGTGGCGGCACTCCGCACTTCGAATACGTGGCTGGCGAATGCACCAAGGGCCTGGCCCAGGTGTCCATGGAGTTCGGCGTGCCGGTTGCTTTCGGCGTGCTGACCGTGGATTCCATCGAGCAAGCCATCGAGCGTTCCGGCACCAAGGCCGGTAACAAAGGCGCTGAAGCTGCCCTGTCCGCGCTGGAAATGGTCAGCCTGCTGTCGCAGTTGGAGGCCAAGTGATTTCCGACGAGAGCGATCGTTTCAACCCACGCGACCCACGCCCAGCGGACGCCGGCAAGCCGTCCAAGAGCGAGAAGCGCCGTGCGGCCCGTCAGCTCGCCACCCAGGCGCTGTACCAGCGTCATATGGCCGGCACTTCGCTGAACGAGATCGAAGCGCAATTTCGCGTCGATAACGACTTCACCTTTGCCGATCAGAGCTACTTCCACGACATCCTGCACGGTGTTCCGGCCAATATGACCGAGATCGACACTGCGCTGGCCCCGTGCCTGGACCTGACCCTCGAAGAGCTCGACCCGGTTGAACTGGCCGTGCTGCGCCTGTCCACCTGGGAGCTGCTCAAGCGCGTCGACGTGCCGTACCGCGTGGTGATCAACGAAGGTATCGAGCTGGCAAAAGTCTACGGTTCGACCGACGGCCACAAGTTCGTCAACGGTGTGCTCGACAAGCTGGCCCCGCGCCTGCGCGAAGCCGAAGTGAAGGAACACAAGCGCTAAGTTGCGCTTGTAGTGCTTTGGGCGAGTTTGAGCTGATCCGCAACTACTTCGCCGCCGCGCCGTGTGCGCAGGGCGGTGAAGGTATTGCGCTGGGGATCGGCGACGACTGCGCCTTGCTGGCGCTCCCCGCCGGGGAGCAGCTGGCGGTCTCTACCGATACATTGGTGGCCGGCGTGCATTTTGCCGACCCCTGTGACCCCTTCCTGCTCGGCCAGCGCTCGCTGGCCGTGGCGGTGAGCGACCTGGCTGCCATGGGCGCCCACCCGCTCGCATTTACCCTTGCCCTTACCACGCCGACAGTTGATGCCGATTGGCTGCAACGCTATGCCCAGGGTTTGAATGCCATGGCGCAGCGCTGCGGCGTCGGGCTGGTGGGCGGCGACACCACACGTGGGCCGCTGAGCCTGACCCTGACCGTGTTTGGCCGTGTACCGGCCGGGCAGGCGTTGACCCGCAGCGGTGCGCAGCCGGGCGACCTGCTGTGTGTGGGCGGCGAGCTGGGCAATGCCGCCGGCGCCTTGCCGCTGGTGTTGGGGCAGCGCAGCGCCGACGCGGCTATCGCCGAGCCGCTGCTGGCGCATTACTGGTCGCCGCAGCCGCAGTTGGCGCTGGGGCTGGCGCTGCGAGGCAAGGCGACGTCGGCGATGGATATTTCCGACGGGCTTCTGGCCGATTGCGGGCATATCGCCAAGGCATCGGCTGTCAGCCTGTTGATCGAGCGCGAGCAGCTGCCGTTATCCGTGGCGCTGCTGGCGTTTGTCGGCGAAGACGCGGCCCGCGTGGCGGCCCTGAGTGGCGGTGACGACTACGTGCTGGCGTTCACCCTGCCGCCCGTGGCGCTTGCGCCATTGTTGGCCGACGGCTGGCCGATCCATGTGATCGGCCGGGTCGAGGCGGGGCAGGGCGTGACGTTGCTCGACGCCAATGGGCAAGACATCACCCCGGCCCTGCGCGGCTATCAGCATTTTGGCGAGACGCCCTGAATCGGCGAGCTACGCTACCCTCTATGCAGTCAAATGGACACAAGACCTTTAGGAGGTCACCTCTATGGATGTGCGCCGCTGGCTGCTGATACTGCTGTGTGCCTTCACGGCTATGGCGCAGGCGCAGGGGCCCGGCAAGGTCCTGCTGGCCAGCGAAGCCTGGGACGACTACACCAATGCCGACGGCAGCGGCCTGGCCTGGGACGTGCTGCGCCAGGTGTTCGAGCCGGCCGGGATCACCCTGCAAACCCGCACCGTGCCCTACACCCGTTCGGTCGGCCTGGCCCAGCGGGGCGAGGTGGATGGCTGGGTTGGTGCTTATCGCGATGAAGCCAAGGGCGTGTTGTACCCGCACTGGAACTACGATTCGGACCACATCTACGCCCTCGGGCTCGCCGGCAAACCGGCGCCCACGCTCGTTACACTGGGCAATTACCGTCTGGCCTGGGTGCGTGGCTACCAATACGAGGCGTATTTGCCGAATGTGAAGCGCTTCAACCAGATCCAGCGGCGCGACGGCATCCTGCCGATGCTGCAGCATGGTCGGGTCGATTTCTACATCGATGCGTTGACCGAGGCCAAGTACGTGCTCAGTCAGTCGGATGATCCCACGCAGTTCTCGCTCACCCACCTCGTCGAACTGCCGCTTTACATAGGCTTTGCCGATAACGAGCGCGGACGCCGGTTGATGGCGGTGTTTGACGGGCGCATGGCGATGCTGGTGAAAAGCGGCGAGCTAAAGCCGATTTTCGAACACTGGAAACAGCCTTATCCGTTCTGACTTGCATAGAACCGGGGCGAAGGCCAATCGAACCTATTGATCTTTATCAGCGATAATTCAGCTTAAGCGTCTGTAGGAACCTACTGTTACAATGGCCGCCTTTGTAAAAACTGAGATCAGGAGCACACGGTGCCCGTCGTTTTCGTCGCTGCTTCCAAGCTGCCTACCCTTTTGCCACGTTCACCATGAACGGCTTTCTCGAAGAAGCCACCGGGCGCGAGCACGTCGTGCTCAGCCTGGGTGATATCGCTGATGGCGCACCGGTTTTGGGGCGTGTGCACTCCGAATGCCTGACCGGTGATGCATTGTTCAGCCAGCGCTGTGACTGCGGTTCGCAACTGGAAGCGGCCATGCGCGCCATCGCCCGTGAAGGCCGTGGCGTATTGCTGTACTTGCGTCAGGAAGGCCGTGGCATTGGCCTGATGAACAAGATCCGCGCCTACGAGCTGCAAGATGGCGGCGCCGATACCGTTGAGGCCAACGAGCGCCTGGGCTTTGCCGCCGACCAGCGTGACTACGCGATCTGCCTGCCGATGCTGCAGCATCTGGGCGTGCAGTCCCTGCGCCTGATGACCAACAACCCGCGCAAGGTCAAAGCCTTGACCGACATGGGCATCACCGTGGCCGAGCGTGTGCCGCTGCACACCGGGCACAACCCGCATAACAAGCTCTACCTGGCCACCAAGGCCAGCAAGCTCGACCATATGATGGGCAACGAGCATCAGGGCGAGGTCGACCGCGCGTGACCCGTGGCCAGGTAAAACGCCGACTGTCCTTCAATTGGTGGCAGTACCTGGCCCTGGCGCTGCTCCCGTTGTTTGTGATCAACCTGGTGTTTGGTCAGGCCCAATCCCTGCTGCCCGTGTTGGCCATGCCGTTCTTTATCGCCGGCGTGGCCTCGATGTTTCTGAGCCTGCGTTATTTTCACGGCTATAAACACGCACTGATCGCTACCTCCAAAGCCCTCGATACCCCCGAAGAACCGGCTGCCTGGATCACCTTGGCGGCCCGTCGGCGCACGGCTTTGCTGGTCGCCGCCGTACCGGCCTGGATCGGTGCACTGGCGGTGTTCGTCGGCCTGGAGGCGGTGCCACTGTTTCTGCTGGCGCTGTCGACCATGGTGCTGTTCTACCTCTACCGCATCCCGCGTCAACTGGGGTGAGGCGTTACTGGCTGGCCGTGCTGCTGCTGTTCAGCGCCCAGGCGCTGGCGGTCGAGCGAGTCGTGAGCCTAGCGCCGTCGCTTTCTGAAATCGTGGTCGAACTGGGCGCCGCCGATCTGCTGGTGGGCGTGCTCGACGGCGGCGAGCGCCCGGCGGCCTTGGCGCACGTCGCCTCTGTCGGGCATTACGGCCAGTTGAACATGGAGCGCCTGCTCAGCCTCAAGCCCGACCTGATTTTGCTATGGCCCGGCAGTGTCGGCCCCGCCCAGCGTGAGCAGTTGCAGCGCCTGAACATCCCGGTATACGTCGCCGAACCCCATAGCCTTGAGCAGCTCACCACTCAGGTCCAGGCCATCGCCGAGCAATTGGGTCGTCCTGAAGCTGGACGGCAACTGGCCGCGCAATTGCGTCAACGCCTGGCCGAATTGCGCCAGCGCTATCAGCGTGCCGAGCCGTTGCGTGTGTTTTACCAGGTGTGGAATCAGCCGCTGTACACCGTGGGCGGCGGTCAGATCATCAGTGATGCGCTGACGGTGTGCGGCGCGCGCAATGTGTTCGACGACCTCACGCTGCCTGCGCCGCAAGTCAGCGTTGAGTCGGTGTTGCAGCGCAATCCCGAGGTGATTCTGGTGGGTGATCAGGCCCAGATGGACGCCTGGAAGGTCTGGCCGGCGATGGCGCCGCTCGTGCGCTTGGTACCCGACAAAGGCCTGGAACGGCCCAGTGGGCAGATGTTGGAGGCGATGGCGCGGTTGTGTCAGGTGATTGCTCCGAACCTGTAAGAGTATTCGCGAGCAAGCCCGCTCCCACATTTGGAAAGTATTCACAATTCAAAATGTGGGAGCGGGCTTGCTCGCGAAGAGGCCATCACAGGCGACGATCAAATTCCCGGCGTCCACGTCACCCCAAACATCCACACCCGACCCTCTTCGCGATAATCCTGATTGTTCAAGAACCCTGGGTCGTTATAGCTGTACATCGCCCGGGCGTAGGTTTTGTCCAGCAGGTTATCGACCTTCACCGACAGCATCACTTCGCGGTTCAACGCCCAACTGCTGCGCAGCCCCAGCAAGGCATAACCCCCAGGCGGTGCGTGTTGTCTTCATCGTCATAGCTGCTGCTGATGGCCTGCCAGCTGGCGCCCAGCCCCAATTTGTCGAACTGCCGATCCAGATCCAGGTTCAACGTGCGCCGCGCCCGGCGGGCCAGAGTGTGGCCGCTGTCGCGGTCGCGTGGGTCGATGATCGAAACGCCCAGGTTGCCTTGCCAGCCGAACAGCTCCTGCTTGAGCGCCGCCTCAAAACCATTGATGCGCGCCGACGCCACGTTCTGCGGCTTGCTGGTGCTGTCGAGAATAATCGCGTCGCTTAAATCGGTGCGGTACAGCGAGGCTTCCAGGCGCGTGCTGTCGCTCAACTGGCTGCGCCATTGCAGCTCATAACTTTTTGAGGTTTCGGGCTGCAGGTCGGGGTTGCTGTACTTTGTGTCTGGGTAATACAAGTCATTGAAGGTCGGCGCACGGAAGCCTTCGCTGTAGGTCAGCAGCAGGTCGTTGTCCGGGTTGATTGGCACTGTAACGGTGCCGCTCCAGCTGTTCTGCCCGCCGAACTGCTGGTTCTGGTCGCGGCGCAAGCCCAGTTCGGTGGAGAACCATTCACTGTGGAAACGATGCTGCACAAAGGCGGCACGGTTCCAGCGGCTGTTTTCGGTAAACGTGGTGCTGCCGTGGAAGCGGTCTTCGTACCAGTCGCCGCCGAGGATCAGGCTGTTCTGATCATTCAAGGTCAGGTCGTTCTGCCAGTTGAGCGAGTCGCGGTAGGTGTTGAACACGCTGAAATCATCGCTGAGGGTGTTGCGCTTGGTATCGCGGTTTTCGCTGTGGCCCAGCTCCAGGCGCGATTGCCAGCGTTCAGCGAGCTTGGCGTCGACGTAGCCGCTGGCGCTGCTCACGGTGTAGTCGGTGTAGGGCTTTTGCCCCAGTGTCTGGCCGGTGGCGACGTCGTAGCGGCCAAAGCTGTTGTCGTACTCCGACTTGCCACGGTTATCCAACAGGTTGAAGCCCGCTTCCAGTTCATCGTTGAAAGAATGGCTGAGGTTCAAACTGACGGATTGATTGCGATAGGCATCATGGTCGCCATCGCTGGGGAACGACGCCTGTGTCGAGTTGATGCCCGCCGTTTCATCCAGGCTCGCCCCCAGGTTGAAACGCGTGTGTTCATCGCCGCCGGAGAGGCCCAGGCTGCGCTCCCAGGTCTGGTGGCTGCCGAACCCCAGCTTCAAGCGCGGCTGCAAGCCTTGCTCGGCGTTGCGCCGGGTAAAGAGCTGGATCACCCCGCCAATCGCATCGCTGCCGTAGATCACCGAGCGTGAGCCGCGCAGCACTTCCACGCGCTCAATCTGGTCGACGTTCAGGTATTGCAGCCCGCTGTCACCCGAGGTGGTATTGGCGATGCGCTGACCGTCCACCAACACCAGGCTTTGCGCGGATTTGGTGCCGCGAATGTAGACCCCCGGCAAGCTGCCACGGCCGCCAGTGGGCGCTATTTGCACCCCGGGTACGCGGCTGAGCAGGTCGGTCACGCTGGTGGGTTGCAGGCGGTCGATGTCGTCGCGGGTGAACACCGTGTTGGCGGCGCTGCTGTCATTACGTGCCTGGACCTGGCGATTGGCGCTGATGACCACGTCGGGGAGTTTGAGGGCGTCGTCGCGGGTTACAGCGAGCAGTTCCGAGGAAGGTAGAAGCAGCAAGGCAAGGTACAGGTGTTTCATGAACTGTCCATAGCGCTCAAAATTGACACAAAACCAATGTGGGAGCGGGCTTGCTCGCGAACGCGGTGTATCAGCCAACACATGCAGTGACTGATCCAGCGCTTTCGCGAGCAAGCCCGCTCCCACAATTTAGTCCCTTTTCCTGGCGGGAAATTGGGTTACAGGCCCAGCAATGCCAGGCGCTCGCGCACCGACGCCTCGATACCGGCCTCATCCAGCCCGCACTCGGCCAGCATCTGCGCCGGCTTGGCGTGCTCCACGTACGCATCCGGCAGGCCCAGGTGCAGTACCGACTTGAGGATATTCTCGCGTGCCAGGAACTCACTCACCGCCGCACCGGCGCCGCCCATGATGGCGTTTTCCTCGACAGTCACCAGCAGCTCATGGCCAGCGGCAATTTCGCGCACCAAGGCTTCGTCCAGGGGTTTGACGAAACGCATGTCGACCACGCTGGCGTCGAGTTTATCGGCGACTTTCAGGGCTTCGGCCAACTGCACGCCAAACACCAGGAACGCGGCCTTGCTGCCTTGGCGACGTACGATGCCTTTACCGATCTCAATCGGTTCCAGGTCTTTTTCGATCACGGCATTCGGGCCATTGCCACGCGGATAGCGCACGGCGGCCGGGCCGTTGTACAGGTGACCGGTGCTGAGCATCTTGCGCAGTTCGTTTTCGTCGCTCGGCGTCATTACCAGCATGCCGGGGATGCAGCGCAAGTAAGACAAATCGAAACTGCCGGCGTGGGTCGGGCCGTCTTCGCCGACCAGGCCTGCGCGGTCGATGGCGAACAGCACATCGAGGTTCTGCACCGCCACGTCATGCACCAATTGGTCATAAGCGCGCTGCAGGAACGTGGAGTAGATCGCCACCACCGGCTTGGCGCCCTCACAGGCCATGCCAGCAGCGAACGTCACAGCGTGTTGCTCGGCAATCGCCACGTCGAAGTAGCGCAGCGGGAAACGCTCGCTGAACGCCACCAGGTCGGAGCCTTCCTTCATCGCCGGGGTAATGCCTACCAGGCGCGGGTCTTCGGCGGCCATGTCGCACAGCCATTCGCCAAACACACCGGAGTACTTCGGCCCGCTGGCTTTTTTCGGCGCGGCGGCGGGAGCGTCCACAGGTTCGAGCTTGGTGATTGCGTGGTAACCAATCGGGTCGACTTCCGCCGGGGCGAAGCCCTTGCCTTTTTTGGTGACGATATGCAGGAACTGCGGGCCCTTGAGGTCACGCATATTGCGCAGCGTGGCGATCAGGGTTGGCAGGTCATGGCCGTCGATCGGACCGATATAGTTCCAGCCCAGCTCTTCGAACAGGGTGCCAGGCACCAGCATGCCCTTGGCATATTCTTCGGTGCGCCGGGCAATTTCCCACGCGCCGGGCAGACGCGAGAGTACCTTTTTGCTGCCTTCGCGCATGCTGGCGTAGGTACGGCTGGAAAGGATTTTTGCCAGGTAATTCGACAGGCCACCCACATTGCGCGAAATCGACATGTCGTTGTCGTTGAGGATCACCAACATGTTGGCGTCCACTTCCGGCGCGTGGTTCAGTGCCTCGAACGCCATACCGGCGGTCAGCGCGCCATCACCAATCACCGCAATCGCCTTGCGATCGCTGCCCTGCAGGCGGGCGGCAATTGCCATGCCCAGCGCTGCACTGATGGAGGTGCTGGAGTGGCCGACGCCAAAGGTGTCGTACTCGCTCTCGGAGCGACGCGGGAAGGCGGCCAGGCCGTCCTTCTGGCGCAGACTGCCCATGCGCTCGCGACGGCCGGTGAGGATTTTATGCGGATACGCCTGATGGCCCACGTCCCACACCAGCCGGTCGTCCGGGGTGTCGAACACGTAATGCAGGGCGATGGTCAGCTCGATGACGCCTAAGCCGGCACCGAAATGCCCACCGGTCTGGCCGACCGTGTAGAGCAATTCCAGGCGCAACTCATCGGCCAGGGTTTCCAGCTCGGCTTCACCCAGACGACGCAGGCCGTCCGGCGTGGCAGCACGGTCGAGCAGGGGCGTGGACGGGCGCTTGCGGGGAATCTCTTGAAACGTCGTGGGCATCAGGCGAATCGTTATAGGTATAGAAGAGGCGGCAGTTTACCTCAAGCATCGCAAACTGCCCACGCAGAGCGCCGAACTTGGCCGATATGCGGCTGCAATGGCCGCGGTTATCAGTGGCGGCGTTCGACGATATACCGCGCCAGGTCACGCAGTGGCTCGGCCGCCGCGTCGAAAGGTCGCAGGGCGTCCAACGCTTGATCGCGCAGTTCCAGGGCGTAAGCCTTGGCGGCTTCCAGCCCGAGCAATGCAGGATAGGTCGGTTTACCCCGTGCGATATCGGCGCCCTGGCGTTTGCCCAGGGTCGCGGTGTCACTTTCCACGTCGAGAATGTCGTCCTGCACCTGGAACGCCAGGCCGACCGCCCGGGAATAGGTCAGCAGGGCCGCCAATTGCGCAGGCGTCGCACGGCCACTGGCCAGGGCGCCCAGGTGCACGGCGGCTTCGATCAGCGCGCCGGTCTTGTGGCGATGCATGTGTTCAAGGGCTGTTTGGTCGAGCTTGAGGCTGACCGAACCCATGTCGATGGCCTGGCCGCCGACCATGCCGGCCGGGCCTGCAGCCTGGGCCAGTGCTGTGACCATTCGCAGGCGGATCTCGGCGTTAACGCTGCTCAGTGCCGGGTCCAGCAATGCGCTGAACGCCAGGCTCTGCAGCCCATCGCCGGCCAGGATCGCATAGGCTTCATCAAAGGCTTTATGGGTGGTGGGCTGGCCGCGACGCAAATCATCGTCGTCCATGGCCGGCAAATCGTCATGCACCAGGGAGTAGGCGTGAATCAGCTCGACCGCACACGCCGCGCCATTGGCCTCATCGGCAGGCGCGCCCACGGCTTCACACGCCGCATACGCCAACAGCGGGCGCACGCGCTTGCCGCCATTCATCACGCTGTAGCGCATGGCTGCATACAGGCGATTCATTTCCGGGCTTGGCGCAACAAACAAGGGCTCGAGCGCCGCATTCACCCGGGCTTGGCTACTGGCCTGATACGCGTCGATCATTCCGGCTGTTCCGCATCGAAAGGTTCTTCGGCCAACTCCCCGTCGCGTTCCAGCAGCACCTGCACCTTCTGCTCCGCCTGCGCCAAGGCGCTCTGGCAGTCGCGGGTCAGGCCGATACCTTGCTCGAACGCCGTCAGCGAGTCCTCCAGCGACAACTCGCCGTTCTCCAGACGCTCGACCAGGGTTTGCAGGTCGGCGAGGGATTGTTCGAAATCGAGTGCAACTTTTTTGCGGGCCATGGCGGCTATTCCGGTAGACGGTAAACCGGCGCGACACTAGCAGACATGGGGATTCTGGGCAAATGAGCGGCGCCTGTTCAAGCGCCCCCGCCATTGATCTGATAGCGCGTGCTGCGGCCTGCGCCGGGTAAACGGACCAGGCAATTTTTTTCCAGCAGATCAGCCAGGTGCCGGGTGGCGGTCGCCTTGGACACTTTCGCTACCGCTTGGTATTGCGCGGCGCTGATGCCGTGCTCGAAGCCCTTTTCACCGCCGTCGAGCAAATGATTGAGCACCTTGATCTGCTCGGCAGACAAGGCAACGTCACGGTGTTGTTGCCAGAACCGAGTCTTGCCCAATACCCGCTCGATCCGCGCCATCGCCTGTTGCAGGCTGCGCAGCAGGGTTTTGAGGAACCAGTCCAGCCAGTCGGTGATATCCAGCGTGGCCTTCTGGCTGGATTCCAAAGCGCTGTAGTAACCATTGCGGTCCTCAAGGATGCTGGCTGACATGGCATAAAAGCGGATGGCCTTGTGCTCTCCTTGGGCCAATGCCAAATCTGTAATGGCGCGTGTCAGGCGCCCATTGCCGTCATCGAATGGGTGCAGCGTCACAAACCAGAAGTGCGCTATGCCGGCGCGTACCAGAGGATCGAGTTCGGGCTGCCCGCGGCTGGTTTCGAACCATTCAAGGAAATCATCCAGCGCCTGCTCCAGGCTCAGCCGGGGCGGCGCCTCGAAATGCACGGTCGGCCGATCGAGCCGCCCCGACACCACCTGCATCGGTTCGTCGCCCCGCAACGCCCCGACATTGAGCGCACGCGCAGCAAAACCGGCTTCCGGGGCCGGGAACAGCCAATGGTGCCAGCTCAATAAACGAGCGAGGGTGAGCGGCTGGGCGAATTGCTCGGTGGCGTCCATCATCAGCTCGGCCAGGCCTTCGCTGCGGCGGCTTACCTGGCCGCCCTCCATCGCCTCCAGACCCAAGCGTCGCGCCAGGGAGGAGCGCACCGAGCCGACATTCAGCTGTTCGCCCTCAATGGCCGAGGAGGTCAGGACATTTTGCAGCAACGCATCCAGTTCATTTTGCGCGCTGATCGCCTGGCTAACCGAGCCGAGCATACCCAGCAGCTTGCCCTGTGCTTGCCCGCACTCGCGCAGCAAGGCTGCCAGGCGTCCGGGCTGCCAGTGGAAGTGGGGCCAATCGGTGTGCTGCCAGATCCAGAGCGGGTGATCCATGGAGGAATACCTGGGTCGTGATCCGAATAAAAAGGTTATTCGGCTCATTTAGTGAGCCGATTGTGCATTCTATTCGGCTCATCGTCCACTTGGGCACTTAGCCAGAGGCCGTATTGGGATGGGCGCATCGCCCCTGCGCGTCTTTCAACTGAGCCTCGAACTCAACCAGCCCCGTTTGCATCTTTTGCAGCGCGGCAATCTGCACCGCCAATTCCTGCTGCTTGTTGGCGATGGCTTGGTCTGCCCGGTCCCAAGGCAACGAATCGCCAGAGTGCTCTGCGAGGATCTCCTGCAACTCTTTAAGCTTGAACCCCAACTGCTGCGCGCACTTGATAAACATCAGCAGCTCAACGCTTTGCTCCGAATAAACCCGGTATTGCCCCTGGCGCTGCGGCGGCGGCATCAGGCCGATCGCCTCATAGTGACGAATCGCCTTGATGGTGGTGCCCGACAACTGCGCGGCTTTGCCGATGTACATGAAAACTCCCTTTTCCCAATAGTCCGCCGGCCTGCTTCAGCCATTTTTCCCGCTGCGCCGCAGTCGACCCCAGCACCGGCCCGAACATCAACGTCTTGATCGGCTTGATGCCACAAAACGCCAGCGTGGTCTTGCGCAGCTGATGCACGCCCGGCATGCGATAGAGCCAGCGGTAATACCACGGCGGCGTGTCCAGGGTCACCAATAAGTGTGCGGTGCGGCCGCGTAGCAGCTTGTCGGGGAACGCTTTGCCCGCACGGTATTTAAAGGCAAAACCGGGGAGGAAGATGCGGTCGATAAAGCCCTTCGTCAACGCCGGGATACCGCCCCACCAGATCGGGAAGACGAACGCCAGATGGGTGGCCCAAAGAATGTCGGATTGGGCGCTGAGCAGGTCGGGTTCCAACGGCTGAATCCGGGTGTAGCCGTGGTGAAGGATTGGGTCGAACGCGAGGTCGCCCAGTTGTAGGACGCGCACCTCATGGCCGGCGATTTTTGCGGCGTGGGTGTAGGCATCGGCGAGGGCTGAGCAAAAGCTCGTGGTGGACGGATGGCCGAGGATGACCAAGATGCGGTGGGGCATGGGGGCGGTCCTGAAAATGGGGCTTTCAGGGTAGGGGGTGCCGTATAGGGGAGAGTCAAGGGGAGAGGTCGCAACTTGCCAGCAGGACCTTTCTGCAAGGTGTGCAAGGCCCTTCCTGTTGCGCGCTTGACGCCTTGTGACGTCACCGGGCCCTGACTAGCCTGCTGAAAACTCAAGAGTGAAACAGGCATGAGCGAAACCTCTATCGGCTTGATCAACCACCCCCGGCAGGTTATAGCTCCAGGCTGAGCAGGGTTGGGGGAGCAAGGTGATTGAGCGTCTTGCTCAGGATCTGCGTGCGGCGTTTCCCAAGATGAAGGGGTTTTCGCCGCGCAACCTCAAGTACATGCGTGCTTTTGCTGAAGCGTGGCCAGATGCGGAGTTTGTGCAAGGGGTGCTTGCACAATTGCCGTGGTATCACCAATTGGCGTTGCTGGACAAACTCCCCGGCCCGGAAACCCG